>CAWUWP010000029.1:0-12068 GCA_963926275.1 uncultured Gammaproteobacteria bacterium
CAGGTTTTGATTTGGAGTTGACTAGAAAGATCAGTGAAAGCGTGTCTATTCCAGTGATTGCCTCAGGAGGTGTGGGCACTCTTCAACACTTAAGCGACGGTGTATCGAAAGGACGCGCAGATGCAGTCTTGGCTGCAAGTATCTTTCATTTCGGAGAATATTCAATTGGACAGGCAAAAGCCCATATGCGTGAGCAAGGAATTACCGTTCGGGAATAAACTTTCTCTCCTCTAACCCGTCAGAACCCTAGTATTAGATGGGTGTGATATCCTTAAAAATAGCTGATTAAGGCATAGTAATTAATATGCAAAACCAAGAAATACTGGAACAACTGCAACAAGTATTAATTGCGCGTAAAGGCGCAAAAGCAGACGAGTCTTATGTGGCAAGTTTGTATGAGAAAGGGTTAGACCATATTCTAAAAAAAGTTGGAGAAGAGTCTAGCGAAGTAATTATTGCTGCTAAAGGAACAGACTCAACTGAGCTGACTAAAGAAGTGGCAGATCTTTGGTTTCACTGCATGGTTTTGCTAGTGAATGAAGGATTAGATATTAGTGATGTATTAGCCGAGCTAGATCGAAGATTTGGACTCTCAGGCTTAGAAGAGAAAGCTAGTAGAAAACGTAAGTAGAGAAAGCTAGTAGAGCTACTCAAAAATCAATAAGAATTAGGAGACCAGTAATGGGCATTAGTATTTGGCAACTGCTGATAATTTTAGCGATAGTCTTATTATTATTTGGCACTAAGCGTTTAAAAAATATGGGCGGTGATATTGGTGGTGCAATTAAGAATTTTAAATCATCAGTTAATAATGAAGATGATAAACCAACAGATTCAGACAAACCTGAAGATAAGCCTAAAGATAACTAACCAAATTATTCAAGTTAACTAGTATGTTTGATTTTAGCTTTTGGGAGTTGGCTATCGTAGTCATTGTGGCACTGTTAGTGGTGGGTCCTGATAAGTTGCCGGCACTTGCTGCAAAGATAGGTCGCTGGGTTGGCAAAGGTAAACGAATGATGATGTCAGTACGCTCAGATATTGAAAGTGAGCTAAAAGCAGCCGAATTAAAAGAAATGCTAGAAAAACAGCAAAGTGAAATATCTCAACTAAGAAATATTCTTAATGATACTCAAACAGACACCCAGCAAGAAATTAAAAAAGCATTAGAAAGTAGCGATGCAAAGCCAAATGACATTTCAAATAAATCTGATTAAGTACCATCATTTTTTATCAAATATGTCCACTTCCTATTAAGATCGATTAGTAATAAAGACCACGTCAATGATGGCTGAAACACAGGAAGAAAAACAAGAATCGTTAATCACTCATTTAGTTGAGTTGAGAGATCGCCTGATTAAGACACTCATTGGTGTCGTATTAGTTTTACTTTGTTTATTCCCGTTTGCTAATAAAATATATTCATTTTTGGCTGAGCCTTTATTAAAGCATCTGCCTGAAAGCAGTACGATGGTGGCTATTGATGTCGCCTCGCCATTTTTAACGCCGTTTAAAATGGTTATGCTATTGGCAATTGTGCTGACGATCCCATGGATTTTATATCAATTATGGGCATTTATAGCTCCTGGCTTATATAAGCATGAAAAACGCCTAGTACTCCCATTATTGGCATCCAGTTCAATATTATTTTATTTGGGAATGCTATTTGCTTACTTTGTCGTATTTCCGCTGGTGTTTGGATTTTTCACTAAAGTGACACCAGAGGGTGTTGCTGTGATGACTGATATAAGTCGATACTTAGATTTTGTCACAAAATTATTTATAGCCTTTGGAATTGCATTTGAAGTGCCGGTGATAACATTTGTATTAGTGAGGACCGGAGTCACCACTGTTGAAGCATTGTCAGGTGCTAGGTCCTATGTCATCGTTGCTGCATTTGTTGTAGGAATGTTATTAACACCACCTGATATTATTTCACAAATATTGTTAGCAATTCCTGTCTGGTTGTTATTTGAATTAGGCTTGCTTATGTCAAAGATAGTGAATAAACGTACTGCGCCAGAAGATAGGCGCTTCCGTACAATGACGGAAGAAGAAATGGATCTCGAGTTAGATGAAATAGAATTGCTTGAGTCAGAACCAGAAAATAAAATCAAAAAACCATAATATTTAACTGTTGCTATGTCTGTAAATGAAAATGATGCCGTTCGGCGCGCTATTTTAATTATCCTGGATGGATATGGTGTTAATGCTGATGGTGAAAATAATGCCGTCACTCAAGCTAAGACGCCAAGATTAGATGAGTTTTTTTCAAGTAATCCTTATACGACGCTAGAAGCGTCAGGTCCGGCAGTAGGATTGCCCGAAGGCCAAATGGGTAACTCTGAAGTAGGTCATATAACAATGGGCTGTGGCAATATCATTCATCAAGATTTAGTACTTATTAATGATGCCATTCACAACGGTAGATTCTTCAAGAATCCTGTATTAATTGCAGCACTTAAATCAGCAAAAGAAAAATCAAGACCTATCCATTTATTAGGTTTGGTCTCCGATGGTGGCGTCCATTCTCATATCGAACACTTAAAAGCATTGTTGGCCATGTGTAAATTAAATGGGGTAAAACCTGCTGTACACATGATTACCGATGGTAGAGATACTAGCCCCAATAGTGCTTATAGTTTTCTTGATGATATTAAGGAATTATTAGAGGACGCTAATGGTGCAGTTCATAGTGTGATTGGTCGATATTATGCAATGGATCGTGATCGAAGATGGGAGCGGACAGAACTTGCGTGGAAAGCATTGGTGAAAGATGACGGTTTACAAGCCGAGTCACCAAGAGAGGCGATTAAAGCTTCGTATGAAAAAGATGTGTTTGATGAATTCATACTGCCTACTGTTATAAAAGAGACTAGCAGAATACAACCAGATGACGAGGTTATATTCTTCAACTTTAGAAATGATCGTCCGCGACAACTAGGTGCTGCGTTAGCCGAAGCTGACTTTGAAGAATTCGAATTAGGTGATTTTGAGCCAATAAGCATGTGTACCATGACGGTTTTTCATTCTTCATTCTGCAGTCCGGTGGCGTTTACTTCTGACCACCCAAGAGTGTCGCTTGCAGAAGTCGTGAGTAACATGGGCCTGAAGCAACTACATTGTGCCGAGACTGAAAAATATCCTCATGTCACTTTCTTCATTAATGGTGGCAAAGAGACGCCGTATCCCGGTGAAGATCGAATTATGGTGCCCTCTCCAAAAGTAGCTACCTATGATTTAACACCAGAAATGAGCGCAAAAGAAGTCGCTGATGTGGTGATTAATTCAATTGAAGAGGGTGATCATAGCTTAATCATAGTTAATTTCGCCAACGGAGATATGGTTGGGCACACTGCAATACCAAAAGCGATTATCAAAGCGCTGGAGGTGATGGATACAGAAGTGGGTAGAGTGCTGGATGCCGCTGTTGAACATGACGTTAACGTATTGTTAACGGCAGATCATGGAAACTGTGATGAAATGTATGATGAGCTAACTGGCGATCCCCATACACAGCATACGACCAATCCTGTTCCCTGTATGGTGATTAATCATGTAGATAATAATTTAAGTCTTGAAAAAGATAGAGGCCTAGGGTCTGTGACGCCCACCCTCTTAAACTTAATGAATATACCAATTCCGGGTAATATGGAAGAAGAAACACTGATAGTTAAGTAGTAACTTAGCTATCAGTTAGTCAAACGGGTTCCACCATTTTTTATTATCTTTTTTTCCTGCTTCAATTTCTTTGAGTGTTGGCTGTGATGCTAAATATTCTTCTTCAGTGGGTGGAACATAGGAATTATCTAGAACGCGTGCAACTTCACTAGAAGTTACTTTCTCACTGTTAGCTTTTGTAGAGTCAGCTAACGTTCTAATAGCATTGACTATTTGACTAGGATCGGCAGTATTACGTAATGGCAATATGGTTGAGTTACCCTGTTCCATAACTTTATATTTTCTTTCCAGTAAGAATTTAACGTCTGGAGTAAATTCAGCCCATGGATCTGAAGTGACATGTTTGCGTTTTATAGAATCACTGGTGATCTCTACCTGCTGTTGACCAAGAAACAATAGACTTGCACTAGAGTCATTCACCTTTAAATTATCCCGTGAAACCGAAAAAGCAACGTCAACACATTTATTAATCCAACTTTCTACATTCGGTGACTCTTTCCATTCGACGCAAACTTTTCTTATATAACTCACATCTTGAGGTGTGACATCGACAGATCGCGCATTTAAACCTCCTCGTAAGGTATTTTCTGCTTTGCTATTTTCAGCACTAATCCCATTAGAAGCATAACCTTCTTGTACGATGACGACAGGCTTTTGGTATGGCTGGTAGTTATAAGTCTCTGAAGCAGTGGTGGTGCATAATTTAGTTATTTGCTCCTGATTGAATCCTTTATCTAAATAGAATTGTATGGATTCTTGATCACATGCAGCAAAGCATGTAAATGGGAGCAATAGTAGAAGTGATATATATAATCGCATGACATTGAGCCTGTAATAATAATTAGAGAGCCTAAAGGTGTTAATTATAGTATGAAGAAGTAGTGCTTGTATCTAGCCATAAACAATAAAGTCGAGAAGTGTTAGCCAAAAAAAAGCCCCCTAACTAAGGGGGCTTTAAAACTCCTCCTAGTGACTACTAGGGAATTTTATATTGCTAAATTAAGCAAATGACTTATTAGAAGCCGTGAGTAATGCCAATGCCCCAAGTAGAACTATCAGCACCATTCGCTACAGTACCAGCAGGATAAAAGCCTGTGCCATAACGAGCATTCTCTTCGTTATCAACATGTGCATACTTGAGTGAGAACATTGTTCCCGCTGGTGTTGTGTAACCCATGCCTAGGCTATATGAAGTAGCATCAGTATCATCTTCAGTAGTACAGCCAGTGTCACAATCATACTCGGCTGCATCCAGGTACGTTCCACGAACATCCCAGCCGTTTCCAAAGGCATGAGTCATTGAAACTAACCATGTGTCTTTTTCTAACTCTAAGTCAGCGGATGCTGTACCTACAGATACCATTGATGCAACGCTTGTAGCGCAGCCATCCCAGTCATACTCAATGTTTTCCCACATAGCAGCGATTTTAGTTGATGCGCCTCCGCCCCACTGGTGTTGGAAATTACCAGCAAATCGTAAACCCTCATCTTTAGAATCATCACATGCGAAATCAACTGCTGCCCACTCATCATGAATCGAGAAAGTTGTTCCAAGGAAGAACGAATCACCATTAGCTAGAGAGCCCATATAAGTGATACCACCTTCAATTAAACGCGGATCAAGTTTTGTTGCATTACCTGCAGAATTAGTAATTTCTATATCACCCAAATCATGTGTACTTGTTGCAGCTCGGAAGTGAAAGCCATTGATGTTAGGGGACCAGTATTGAACTAAAGAATCTTGACGTTTGTTGAAACCGCTTGCAGCAGTTCCTCCACCACTTTCACTTGGGCCGTTACCTGGACCGGTATAGTCGCCGCTGTTGATAGTACCCATTAGTGATGTATGAGACGTGAAATCAGCATCCCAGTATGGGTCAATGTGGCCAGCAAGCATCTCGTTGTAAGGAGTTAACCAGTTGCCCCACATAACTTCACCAAAAGCACCGCTTACACTGATTTTAGAGTTACGGTTACACCAATCGCCACCGGCACCTCCACCAAACTGCATGAATTGCTCACACTGGAAGTTAACTTTAATCTCTTGACCGCCCATTGATAGACCGGTCGCTTGGCTTCCTTTGAAACCAATTTGTGCAGCATCATTTCTAATTCTTTGAGATTTTTGAGTGCTAGAAGTTATTGATGAGTCTTCTTCTTGTTTATTAAATTCATATGTCCAGTTCTGCCAGCTATAGACTGTCCAATCTGAAGTTCCATTACCTATTGTCGCACCCGCTGTAGCAGCGGTAGAGACTAGGCTTAGCGCTAGCGCTGATCCTAATAGTTTCATTTTCATGTAGATGTACTCCACCTTTTATTTTTAAGTTAAATGTACTTGAGTAAATGCTTGCTGCGGATGTTGCGGTAGTCGTGTTAGTTAACAGCTAACGTTCTCCGTTCCTTATAGATCCACTTGGTATTAGATTTCACTAATGTCCCTGAAGCGATATTTATGACGTGTAAACAACATAAATATAACCTAATGCCTATCAAGCGTTGGGATCTTACCACAACGCTTTTGTAGATTCCCAACAAATATTCAAAAGTTGTTGTTTTGATGCAACTTTCTAAGAATGTTAGGTAAGGCATAGATAAATATAGAAATTATTCTGTATTTAGAAGAGTAGAAAATTTTAATTGGGTAATAATTTAGAATGATAGTAATTATTATTGCTATGAGAGGTATAGTAGTGTGGTAAATACGCAACAGTGACTTGGGGTGAATATACTGAGTAGTTTAGTCATCAATTAAATGACCGTCTAATCGTTAAAGAATATAGTAATTTTATCGACATCATGTAAAAAATCTTTTTAATCATATAGTTATGTCATCACTATATGATTTAGAAAAATGACAATAAACTTAACAGGCGCACTAATTATCTTAGTATTAAGCCTTGGTTGGGCAATGTTGGGATGGGTTAACTGGTTATAGCAAGTCCTTTTTAGCAATAAACTTAATTGGAATGGGTTCAGCATAATGCTGGTCGTTTATTAGCTCAATAGAAATCCTATCGTCATAAGTTGTAATCTTGAGTTGTTTGAGATGAATATAACGCGTTGCTAAATAAGCACAAGCTACAGCTATGGCAGTTTCATCATCGCTATCTAAAGCATTTACTAGAATATTGGCCATAAAAATTGCTTTGTCTTGATCATTGGGCTGGGCAATAAATTCTCCAGCGATATTAATACCAAGATTTAATTTTTTATCAGTCGCCTCTAAATCATCTTGCTGTTTTGCACTTAAGTTGCGGTTGCGAAAATATTCTATCGCTTTTTCAGAATTCAATGTCACCACAAATGGACTAAGGTCTAATTTCTCGCTCATGTTGCTTTTAAATTTCCTTGGTAAGTATTAATAAGGTCGACACGTATTTGGCTAACACTTAGTACTAATAAGTCTGCGATATCTAGAGGACTTTGAAGCCACCATCAATATAAGAGAGATCACAGAGTTTATATCATTGCTGCGTGATGGGTATGAGCCTCTAATGCAAAAGAATGTAACGCTAATAAATGATTGATGCTTGATTTAAATTTTTAGATAGAGAAATTTGGCGGCTAGCATCAGTGTCTAAGTAAAGCGCTTTAATACATTGTTAAGTAGCGTGGCAGTAAGAGCTGGTTTCTGAGTGCATAATGTCAAAGCGAGGCGAGTATAATTGCTTGGGTCGTTTTATATATCGCTTTTCAAGAGGATTATAGAACACTCTATGTTGTAAGCTATCTTCTTGCTATATGAAGGGATTCTTCTGGTTGTAAGAAGGCGGATTATTATCTAATAAAACCATAGGCATAGGGAGCGATCATTTTGAACTTTAGAATTGTTTATCTTTTATTAGTGATCTTAGGTGTTGTCATTTTTTTTAGTTCAATATTCAGTCCGCTATTGTCAATTAGTGAACTATATATGTTCACTAGTACCGTATCGATTTACTCTGCCCTAGTAACATTGATAAGAGAGGGTGAATGGTTATTGTTTATCATAATTCTGGTGTTTACCATTATATTACCAAGTATTAAGTATGCGTTGCTTCTAAGTAGTGGCGTTAAACCAAACTTACTTTCAAGTGATAGCATTAAGCTGCTAGAAGTAATTAGCCGGTGGGCTATGCTAGATGTGTTTATTGTCGCCGTGATCGTGGCAAGTGTGAAATTGAAACTATTTGCTTCAGCAGAAACACATTATGGGCTATATTTATTTGTAACCGCGGTTTTGTTGTCAATTTTATGTGCGAGTATACAGCGACGCCTGGTGGTTAAAGACCAACTATAGAATTTACGCAGGTCATATTATGCGTGGTCGGATCAGAGGAAGCTGAGCTGCGAGAAAAATAAATAATTCTCTTTACTGGAGATTGGATAATAAATTTATTGCTTCTTCATCAGGAGCTATTTCAATGGCTCGCTGTAAGAAATAGATAGCACGCTTTGAATTCCCATCTTTTATGTCTAGTTTAGCCCAGGTTTGATATCGCTCTTTTATAAGATTGATTCCTGCTAATGCTTGGTTGTTTTTTGAACCCATCTTTAGAATTAATCGGTAGGTATCCAAAGCATTGTCGGAAGGTGGTGTGCTGAGTTTCTTTTGCATAACTTGAGATTCTGCTAATTTAAGAAGCGCAGCAATATTGCGTTTGCTTTCCTCAGCTTCATCGATATTAGCGGGCAGAGTATTAGTTTTTGAATTTTCTGTAGCGTTGATCATATTCGCTGATTCATTATCAGCATTAGTTGAAGTGGTATTGCTAATAAAATTACGCACATCAACAGATGAGATGCTATTAGTAGTGAATAGATAATATGAGCCAATTAATATCGACAAGATAAAAGATGCCCATAAGAATGCATAACTATTTGTATTGCTTGATGCTTTAGCAAGTTGTGATGTTGTTTTTGGAGAGATGTCTTGATCAGCGTAAGTGGGGCTTAGAGGACAGTTAATGTCTTTTGGTGCTTAAATTGCAATCACTTCGCTAGCTGTGTCTGCCATGACTTTTTCATAGATGTTTTCTTGTTCTAAATTATTTTCACCACAGTTAGTGTTTGTCTCATCAATGTAGACAGTTCTGGATGACTCATCTATAGGCGCTTGCTTTGATAGCGCATAATTCTGTGTTGAAAACTCTATATTGTCATCTTGGTTGCTAGATAGTACAGAAGTAGTAAACGTAAAGTCTGCAGCAGGATAGTTTGATAGCAGATGGTTGCATTCTGGATTACTGAATACTTCATCGATAAAGCCGACGGTAACTTTATAGTTGCCTTTATGGACGGCATAGATGCGACACCATTCTAAAAGCGTACTGGACCTTTGTAAGCTACCATTCGCATAAGTAGATATTTTCTTTAAAGCCAGATTATTAAATTTTAACTTTTTAGATTCGACGCATTCAGATCGATTTTCACCAATATAGACTTCAATGTCTTGCTCAGTGATTTCATCAAGCGAGCAATGAGCTAATCCTAAGCGAGTGATGTCAGAAAGTTGCTGAACAACGCTTAATAAATCTGGGCCACCTGAAAAGACAAAATTGACATTATTTTTACTACTGTTGATCGCTAATAATAATTTAATGAGTTCATTTAAAATCTAAATAGAGAGTTGGTCGGCATCGTCAACGACAATTGCAAAGTGAGTATCAAGATGAATAGAATCATAAATAACAGCAGATATCATTGATAAATCATGTGCGGAATTGTCCGTCTCAAGATTATCTTTGGGGAAAGAGTCACTGTTTAGAGATAGGGTGCGTATTTCATCACTATTATCATCAAAGCACTGCTGTAAAAATAATGACGTTGATGCAGCTTGTGAGCTGGTAATGAGAATGACATCTGTGCCGCTGTAAATATGTTGTAACAGTTGTGCTTGATGCGATTTTGACTATTACTAGATATATTACTTTCATCTTTTTGCAAGACGAATGAAATTTCATTGCTGATATTGAGTTCAGATAGGTTCACGTGATTTCGATTGGGCCATTGTGATTGATAGCTGGAATATAAAGAAAGATCATCTGAAATACGTTGTTCTATTATACGCAATTGAATAGATGATTTACTGTTATCAATATAATAAAGTTGATAAAGCGAAGTGAAATGTGATCAGCTTAACAATGTGCTTTAGTCTAAACAGACGTGGAATGAGTGCGACGACAATAGAGGTATCCAGTAGTGCAAGTCTTCGTGAGCTTATAGGATATGAATTACCAGCGTAATATAAAATACGTTATGATATGCGTTTTAATAACATTAACTTACAATAGTTGAGGAAAGCTGTGGCTGACAATTCAAAACATGGATTTGCAACAAGATCAATTCACGCAGGCGCTGAACCTGATCCTACGACAGGAGCGCGTTCCGTTCCTATTACTCAAGCAACGGCATATGTATTCAAAGATGCTGATCACGCGGCAGCATTATTTGGTTTAGAAGAAGCAGGTTTCATCTATTCTCGATTAACTAATCCTACGGTGAGTGTATTCCAAGACAGAATGGCAAGCCTAGAAGGTGGAGTGGGCGCGACATGTACAGCGTCGGGTCATTCAGCTCAGTTATTGGCTTTATTCGCATTGATGGAGCCAGGTGATGACTTTGTCGCTTCTAATAAACTCTACGGCGGTTCAATCACACAGTTTGGACACACCTTTAAAAAGTTTGGCTGGAATGTCATTTTTGTTGATCCAATTGATCCAGAAAATTTCCGCAAAGCAGTGACACCCAATACCAAGGCGATGTTTATTGAAAGTTTAGCTAACCCAGGTGGTGTGGTGTGTGACATTGAAAAAATAGCTGACATTGCTCACGAAGCAGGAGTCCCGCTGATTGTAGACAATACTTTGGCAACGCCAGCTTTATGTCGTCCATTTGAATTTGGAGCAGATATCGTTGTTCACTCCACGACTAAGTTTATTTCCGGCCACGGTAACGCAATGGGCGGCGCAGTGGTTGATTCGGGAAATTTTGATTGGTCACAAAATGATAAATTCAAAGGTTTAGCAGGAAGCTGTGGCGCCTATCATGGTTTAAATTTCTATGAGAAATTTGGTCCTATGGCATACACGATGTATGGGCATGCGGTGGGTTTAAGAGACCTTGGCCCGACCATGTCTCCCATGAATGCATATTTGTCATTAACGGGTGCTGAAACATTGTCATTACGCATGAATAAGCATGTTGCTAATGCGCTAGAGGTCGCTAAGTGGTTAACGACTCATAGTCAGGTTGACTGGGTGTCCTATGCGGGATTAACGGATAGTCCTTTTTATGATTTAGCCCAGAAGTATTGTCCGGGTGGTGCTGGGGCAGTATTTACTTTTGGTGTGAAGGGTGGTTATAAAGCGGGTGTTAAGATAGTTGAGAGTTGTGAGTTATTTTCTCATGTAGCCAATATTGGTGATACAAAATCATTAATCACTCATCCTTCTTCAACCACTCATAGACAGTTATCAGAAGAACAGCAAATATCGGCCGGTGCTGGACCGGAAGTGGTTAGGCTTTCAATTGGTATTGAAGACGTAGAAGATATAATTAGTGATTTAGATCAAGCATTGCGAGTTTAACTCGACATCAATATTAACTAGCTATTTTCTCGTTCTCTGGTGAAGGTTTGAAGTCGCTGTATAAACTGTATTGATCTCTACCATTATTTTTAGATTGGTATGTTGCCTGGTCTGCATGTCTGACTAGCTCATGCCAATCTTTAATGTTTTCATCACTACCATCGTAAACAAAAGCTCCTGCTGAGACAGTGATTCGGGCGATATTTCCATTGTTGAGTTTAATAGTTGTATTGCGAAATGCATTAATTATTCGATTACAAGTGATGTTGACGCCTTCTTCACTTGTTCCCGGCAATATGACAGTAAACTCTTCGACACCATAACGCGAAACAATATCTGAGACTCGAGTACAGTCCAGCAAGATAGATGCAACTTGGCGAAGTACATCATCACCTGCTTCGTGTCCAAAAGTGTCGTTAATTTTCTTAAAGAAATCTATATCAATAAATATTAAACTTAGAGGCCATTGAAACTTGGTTGCATTTTTAAATTCGCTCTCAATTGACTCGTCGAAGTAGCGCCGATTGAATAATTTAGTTAACCCATCTCTGCGGCTAAGTTCTTCAAGTTCAGCCGTTTTGGATTCAAGTTTATTAGCAGCTTTTTGTAAAGACTCAGTTTCTTTTATCTGATTTAAGTTTCTAAGGATAAGAACTTCTTTAGCTTGTTCAGAAATAAATTCTAGTACAAGAGGATTTTCAAGGTCTATATCAAACATTTTTGCTAGATCAGAATAATTTTCTGAAACGGTCTCAATAATGCTGTGAAATTCTTTATCACTAAAAGGTAAAATAATTTTTGCCTGGTCTATTGATG
>CAWUWP010000030.1:0-12797 GCA_963926275.1 uncultured Gammaproteobacteria bacterium
GTTTATGCCACCGGCATATTCTCTTTAACTAAAACCAAGAAACCTGTAATAGACCCCAAAAAATTACTTAAGGTTCAACATAAGATTGGCGAACTACAATCTCGTATTGAGTCATTATTCTCTACCGGCCTTATTAACACCCCAATGGCTGGCATGAAGCTCACTACCGTGTCAGGGAATTTTGTGCATGCCAAACCTACGGGCGTGGTGGATGGCGTTGATCTTCAATTCCACGGAGAAGTACGTCGAGTGGATACTCATGCCATCCACGATCAGCTTGAGCATGGGAATATTGTGTTACTTTCCTCACTAGGTTATTCACCCAGTGGTGAATGTTTTTATCTGGATGAATATGATGTTGCTACCACGGTTGCGGCTAGCATTCCTTCTGAAAAACTTATCTTTTTAATGGATGAGAAAACTTTACAAAACAGCCGCAAGCAACGCATTAAGTTCCTCACTCTCAAAGCTGCTCAAGATTTACTATCGCGCCGCAAGGCTTTAAGCAAAACCCTAAAGCAACATATCGAGTTTGCTATTAATGCTTGTCTAAACCGAGTGCAACGAGTGCATTTGCTTAGCACTAATGTTCCTGGCGCTTTGCTACAAGAACTCTATAGCCATGATGGTGCTGGCACGCTCATTACCGCCGAACACTATAATGATATTCGACCAGCCACTGTTGATGATGTTGGCGGAATTATTTCGCTAATCAATCCTCTTGAAGAACAGGAAATATTGGTCCACCGTACTCGCGAGCAAATTGAATTAGAGATTCATAATTATGATGTCATCGAGCGCGATGGATTTGTAATTGCTTGTGGCGCACTGCATCTGTTGAAACATAAAAAAATTGGTGAAATAGCATGCTTAGCAGTGCATCCTGACTTTCAGAATGAAGGTCATGGCAATCGTTTGCTCAAACACATTGAACAGAAAGCCTGTTCATTCGAGCTTAATTCTGTTTTTGTGCTAACAACTAAAGCATTACATTGGTTTCACGAAAATGGATACCGCAAATCCAGCATACAAGAATTACCCATCACCAAACAGATAACCTTTAATTATCAGAGGAATTCACGAGTCTATTTAAAATCTTTTAAATAATGACTTGCCGCCGTGGTTCTACATTAAAAAATATTAACGTGAAGACAAAGATTAGTTAACTTGCATGTGTTCATTATTAATCCATGCAAGATATTAATTACTTGACAGGTCTATTTTATACACCCTGTAACTTTGGAGATTCTAATGAAAAAAATTCTAGCATTAGACTTTAAAGACGGATTATTTTGGGGCTCTAATTTAAACCGAAATGAGCAATTAGACATTAAAGAAGCTAAAAATGTCTACAACTTAAGTTATCCCAAAGTATTTGCTAAATACGATACAAGTGGTGAAGGAGTAATTACAAAATTCGAATTCTACGATTACCTTAACACCCGTAGTCGCAACGAATAATATTATAGGTGTTTAGAGCGAATCACTATTTGCTTGTCTATTTGCATATCTTCAAAGGTGTAGGGTATGCCTCCTACACCTAAACCAGATTGTCGAATGCCTGCGAATGGCATCCAATCAACACGAAAAGCGGTGTGGTCATTTATCATCACCGTAGCAGCATCTAATCGCCGACTACAATGAAGACCAAAATCTAAATTCTGCGTTAATACTGATGCTTGAAACGCATAAGGCAAACTATTTGCTTGCGTAATCGCCTGATTCACATCGTCATATCCATACACACATACAGCCGGCCCAAAAATTTCTTGAGTACTAATTTGAGAGCTAGAGGATGGCTCCAATAATACGGTGCATTCATAGCTTGTCTCTGACAAAGCATTGCCACCGCACACTTTAGTGGCTCCTTCATCTATTGCCGCATCTACCCAAGATTTAACGCGATCAACTTCATGCGTTTTAATTAGTGGGCCCACTTCTGTGGACTCTAATGTTGGGTCTCCGATTTTCATTTCACATGCAAAGCTAGCTAAACGCTCAGCCACTTCATGGGCCATCGAACGTGGCGCAAATACTCTTTGCACCGACACACAGACTTGACCTGCATGGTAAAATCCGCCTTTGGCAATCAGTGGCAAAGTGTCGTCAAGATCAGCTGTTGAATCAATTATCACTGGAGCCACACCCCCATGTTCCAACGCACAA
The DNA here is from genome assembly GCA_963926275.1 of uncultured Gammaproteobacteria bacterium. Lineage (GTDB taxonomy): Bacteria > Pseudomonadota > Gammaproteobacteria > UBA4575 > UBA4575 > UBA1858. The sequence continues at coordinate 2,167 of CAWUWP010000030.1, forward strand.
CGAGCTCCCGCGGCCAACTTTGAACGTAACATCCAGCCAACTCTTCCACTACCAATAAACGAAAAGAACCCTACACGCTCATCTGTTACCAATTTTTCTGCGACAGAATGATCGCTCACTGCACATGCTTGGCAGTACTCTTCAGGCAAACCTGCCTCTCGCAATATTTGTACGAAACGAAAACACGACAACGGTGTATCTTCAGCAGGTTTCACAATGACAGGACAACCCGCAGCAATCGCAGGCCCGACTTGATGCACAATTAAATTCAGCGGGTGATTGAAAGCACTGACAGCGACAACCACACCTATGGGTTCTTTGTGTGTAAATGCTAAACGATTTTGTGATGAGGCATTTAACCCCATTGGAATTTCACGTCCGCTTTCTGTGCGCAAAACTTCTACACAGTTTTTCACACCATCGATTGCACGTGTCACTTCAATACGCGAATCTAATAATGGTTTTCCACCTTCTCGAGCTGCTTCAAGTGCTAGATATTCAGCTTGCTGCTGCATCAATTCAGCGGTTTTTTCTAATATGTCAATGCGCTTAGGAATCGGCAACCAACGATCGCGATCACGAAAAATTTGATAGGCAGTATTTAAAGCCCTATCAACATCAGCGGCAGATGCGACTGGGACTTCTGCTATGGGTGTTAAGTCCCAGGGTGCGACAACTGTTAGTTTATCGCCCGTACTAATGGCACCAGGAATCATTACTTCAAACTCTTCACTCATAATTATTCTTCTTTATTCAGGAGCTACACCAGTAACTAAACGACTTAGCTCTTCAGTCAGCTTCATGTTTTCATCATAATCAACCGGACAGTCAATAATCACCACGGTATCATCAGCTATCGCCTGCTTAAGTGTAGGAATAAGCTCTTCAGTACTATTGATTCGGTAACCTTTCGCACCAAAACTTTCCGCATACTTTACAAAATCAGGATTAGTAAATTCGATATGACTAGGTCGGCCTAACTTGCGTAATTGATGCCACTTAATTAATCCATATGCGCTATCACTCCAAATCAAAATAACAATAGCAATTTTATATCGCAATGCTGTTTCAATTTCTTGTGAATTCATCAGAAACCCAGCATCACCTGTGACTGTTAATGCGGTTGCATCTGGATTTACCATTTTGGCTGCAATTGCACCAGGCACACCAATCCCCATCGATGCAAAACCATTTGAGATAATACATGTATTAGGCTTCTCTGCTTGGTGCATGCGGGCCATCCACATTTTATGCGCACCCACATCTGAAACCACAACATCTTCAGGATTCAATACCTTACGTAAGTCACAAACGATTTTCTGGGGCTTAACTGGAAAGCCAGTGTCATTGGCATATTCATTCAACTCCCCCATAATAGTCTCACGCAATTCAGTATTAAAATCCCCCTTATACGGTTTTGCTATTTCAGCAATCCCATCCAAGCCAGTTTTAATGTCACCAATCACGCCCACTTCAAGAATGTAATGTTCATCAACTTCTGCTGGACTCATATCAATATGTATAATCTTCTTATCTTTATACTTATGCCAAATATGCGGATGGAATTCGACCATATCAAAACCAACACAAATAATAACATCTGACTTTTCAAAACCACACGCCACATAATCTTTAGCCTGCATTCCTACAGTACCTAAAGATAAATCATGCGAAGAAGGTATTACGCCCTTCGCCATAAAAGTAGTGGCCACCGCTATGTTTAACTTTTCAGAGAATTTCACCAGTTGATCTGAGGCACCACTTCGAATAACACCATTACCCGCCATAATAATTGGGTTTAGATTGACTGATGACTTCAGCGGCTTGCTTGATTTTGTCTAGCGGAGGAACAGGATGCGATGGCGCCTGAACTTTCAGAGGCTGTTTATCCATTGTCATCTGTGAACCAGCAATATTCTCAGGGAAATCTATGAAACTACCCCCTGGTTTTTCCATCTGCGCACCTTTAAATGCTTTTCTGACAATTTCAGGAATGATTTGTGATGCACGAATTTGAGTACTGTATTTAGAAATTGGCTCAAACATATTGACCAAGTCTAGTACCTGATGACTCTCTTTGTGCATGCGTGTGGTCGCACCTTGCCCAGCAATAGCAACGATTGGCGCACGGTCCATATTTGCGTCAGCAAAACCTGTGATCAGATTTGTTGCCCCGGGACCAAGCGTAGCTAAACACACGCCAGCTTTACCTGTTAACCGGCCGTATACATCGGCCATAAAAGCAGCACCTTGTTCATGCCGAGTAGTGATAAACTTAATCTTACTGTCTAGCAGAGCATCCATAACATCTAAATTTTCCTCTCCAGGGATTCCAAAAATATATTCGACCCCTTCATTTTCAAGACATTTAATAAATAACTCGGATGCTTTCATGTGTTTCTCCACAGGTAGGAATTTAAGGCAACTTGATCACAAAACTGACTTATAATTGATTCGCTCTAGTTATTGGCATATTTGTGAATTAGTTAACTGAATAGTCTCATAATTCACTAAAATATAAACCTTTCTCTAAACCAAACAACATTAGCGTTTATAACCTCACTAACCTGACTCATATGACCAGCAAACGCACCCAAACCTTACATGACTGGCTCAACTCCTTATTTGATATTGTTGATAATTCTTTTGTATCCATTTCTGGCGACGCAAGCTTCAGGCGTTATTTTAGATTTGTTGCCAAAAATGAAATGGGCGTGGAGCGACTTCCATTAATTGCGGTTGATGCACCCCCCGAAAAGGAAGACAGTCAACGATTTATTGATATAGCCTTACTACTAGCAGACAACAATTTACCAGCACCTAAAATCTTTATCGCTTCAGATGACGGTTTTTATGTACAACAAGATTTTGGCGATCAGCTATTACTCGACTCTCTCGCTGACAATACTGCAGATCATTTTTATGATATTGCAATGAATCATATTGTCGCTATGCAACAACTCGCTGCTTCTAATTTCCCCGCATATAATAGCCAGCTGCTACAAACAGAGATGGGTCTATTCACTGATTGGTATTTAGGCAAGCATCTCAATGCCACGCTCAGCGACAATGATCAAAATATTCTGACATCCACCTATCAAACATTAGAAATAAGTGCCTTGGAGCAACCACAAGTATTTGTGCATCGTGATTATCATTCTAGAAATCTGATGGTTTTGGACGATGACAAGCTAGCTATCATTGATTTTCAAGATGCCGTACTTGGTCCAGTCACCTATGACTTAGTTTCTCTACTCAGAGACTGCTACATTGATTGGCCACAACAAAAAATAGACGAATGGGTAGATCAGTTTATCAATAAGCTTCCCAATCGTTACGATAAATCACAATTTATTCGCTGGTTTGATTTAATGGGAATGCAGAGACATTTAAAAGCCATTGGTATTTTTTCTCGTCTCAATTATCGAGACAACAAATCTTCATATATGGATGATATTCCGCGCACTATGAATTATATACTCTCGATCAGTGAAAAATATGATGACCTGAAACCATTTCATAGCTTTGTTAGTCAATTGATATGAAAGCCATGATCCTCGCTGCAGGACGTGGCAGCCGCTTACGGCCACTCACCGATGAGCTACCCAAACCACTAATAAGAGTGGGTAAAAAAAAGTTAATTGAACACCATATAGAAAAACTAGCCAGCGCAGGCTTTGATTCTATCGTGATTAATACTGCTTATCTTGGCAATCAAATACGCGAGTACATTGGCAATGGCACTAAATATAATATTCCAATCAACTACTCGAATGAAGGTGAGCAAGCCTTAGAGACTGGTGGTGGAATTTCTAATGCGCTACCCTTATTAGGTGACGAGCCTTTCTTATTGATTAGTGCTGACATTTATTGTGAAATTCCATTTATTCAAGAATTCAGTTTTAATGATACTCAAATGCATTTGTTCCTAGTTGAAAACCCAGCACATAATGCTAATGGCGACTTCTCAAGCACTGAAATGAATTTGAAAACACATGCTAGTCAACGTTTCACCTATAGTGGCGTTGCTTATGTTGATCCTAAATTATTCATTCATGAAAAAAGATCATTCCCGCTAATAGATACAATTCGTCACTGTATTAATGATCATTGCATTAGCGCAGAATTATTCATTGGTGGATGGTTTGATGTAGGCACTGCTAGCCGTTTACATGAAGCTAACAAATATTCACTGGGGATTAGTTAATCCCAGCTGCTTGCTGATCTGCATGATAAGAAGATCGCACCATGGGACCACTTGCTACATTTGAAAATCCCATTTTCAAGGCATCATCCCTCAACTGATCAAACTCTTGTGGGGTCACATAACGAATCACTGGCAAGTGATGTTTGGATGGTTGCAAGTACTGACCAAGAGTCAACATATCACAATCATGCGCACGCAAATCCTTCATGACTTCTCGCACCTCATCTAACTCTTCACCCAAGCCAAGCATAATTCCAGATTTCGTCGGTACATTAGGATTAGCTTGTTTGAATTGCTGAATAAGCTTTAACGACCATTGATAGTCTGCACCTGGACGTGCTTGTTTATAAAGTCGTGGCACCGTCTCTAAATTATGATTAAACACATCTGGCAATTCGAGCTGTAATGCACTCAATGCTTTTTCCATGCGTCCACGAAAGTCAGGCACTAATACTTCAATTTCTATCGATGGATTAAGTAAACGTACTTGCTTAATGCATTGCTGGAAATGACTAGCGCCACCATCTTTCAGGTCATCACGATCCACTGATGTAATCACAACATATTTCAACTTCATCAGTTGAATGGTCTTTGCTAATTGATCAGGCTCATTAACATCGGGCGCTAGTGGACGCCCATGAGCGACATCACAGAAAGGACAGCGACGCGTACACAAGTCACCAAGAATCATAAAGGTCGCTGTGCCATTAGCGTAACACTCATTAAGATTTGGACATGATGCTTCCTCGCATACTGTAAACAGCCCATTATCTTTGATAATTTTCTTTAACTCAGTGACTTTTTGTGAGTTCGTAACTTTTATTCGAATCCACTCTGGCTTGCGCAACGCCTTTTCTGTTGGAATAATTTTTATCGGTATACGAGAAACTTTATCTTCGCCACGTTGTTTATTAGTTACGCTCATATTATTTATAGAATTGTTTAATAATAAGTTTTGATAGGCTCAATGCTACCTCGTCACAATTTTCGTTTATCCCTAATTGAGACAATTGAGTGACCTTCATCCCTTTTAACCCACAAGGATTTATGCAGGTAAAAGGCTTCATATCCATATTAACATTTATCGACAAACCATGGAATGAGCAACCTTTACGTACACGCAAGCCAAGCGATGCCAGCTTATCTCCTTGCACGTATATACCCGGTGCACTTTGCATTCTTTGCCCGCTCACATTGAATTCAGACAGATACTTAATAACTATCTCCTCCAATCCATGCACTAAGGATCTAACCCCTAGCTGTAATCTTTTTAGGTCTATTAAGCAATACACAATTAATTGGCCTGGACCATGATAGGTAACATCACCCCCTCTATCAGAATATACTAAAGGAATATCAGAGTTAACTAAAAAATTACTCTTGTTACCATTTCGACCTAATGTGAATACTGACTCATGTTGCACAAACCATATTTCATCATTAGTGTTCTCATTTCTCTTGTCAGTAAATTCACTCATGAGTCTATGAACAATACTGTAGTCTCGCTCATGCAAGTATCGCACTATAGGATGGTCGCCCTTCATCACAGCAGTCACTTTACTTTACTTTTCTTATGCTCAATTTCATGAGCCATTAAGTCTGCAAATATCTTAACGATCGCCAATACAATCAAACCTATTTGAGTCACACCCAATGTTTGCAATACCATGCCACTAAATATAATAAACACGGGCAAAACAATAATTTTTTTGTATGGGGAAAACATGACATCCGAAATAGACAGTCTTTTAAATTCACCACGCATTAAAAAATTTTGCATAAACGAGAACCCGTGACTGATTACTAGCGCGATCAAAGCTAACTGCAACCCGTTCTGAGTAATAATTTGCAACGCAGCTGGTATAGAATCCAGATCACCGCCGAATAAATTAACTACAAATATTCCATGTCCAAAGCAAAACATTCCATAATGAACAGAGAAAAACACAGTCATAAATATCCTCTGAATGAAAGACTCTGACCCTGCACAACTTAACATTTTGAATGCGTTAAAAACGCCAACCACGACATTCTCTAACCAATACAATAAAATCAGCGGAAATAACTGCCAATCAAAAAACAGCACACCCATAATTGGCACTAAATTCCCAGCGATTAACGCAAGTGATGATGCACTGATGACGGGAAATTTTATCACCTTACAATAAAATTAATACAATGTGATTATAGCGGCCAAAAACCTATCCCCAGCATCAGGAATCGAATAGCCAACATCAGGCAACTCACACCAACTAATGCATGCATCATGTTGAAACCCAAATCAATTATTCTGCGTAGGCCCAGGTATGCACCAATCACACATAAAAAAAACGAGAACTCACTCACCACCAGCAGCGTAAGTAACGGTAACTTAGTAAAACCACTCTCACCTAACTTCCCGCCAATAGTGACTACCAGCATAAAGAAAATACCCATGACTAATGCCACATAAGGAAAACTATACTTGCTCATTTTTATTTAATTTTATCGGTTAATCTGAAAGGTAATATTGAACAGTGGAGACTACTCGCACTTTCTTAATATGCGGATTATTCTTATCTCTCGCATAGATACTAAATTGTCCTTGCGATGCTTTTTTTATCTTACCTAATTTACTTTGAGAATCACTGGAAAATTTCTCAGCCACTTCTCTGGCTTTACGCGTTGCCTCTTCTATCATGTCCGGTTTAACTTCATTTAATCGTGTAAAAATATATTCGGTTTGGTATTGATATCCACCACCCGAAAACACAATGCCTTGCTTGCCTAGCTCAGAAAGCTTGTTCATTACGCCACGCGCTGCATCAATATTTTTTGAATAGACAGTGACAGTCTGTATAGCTGAATATCGATAACGCGGTACTTGTGCTCCGCTATATTGTTGTATCGTTTTATCGGTGACTGAAGGAGATGAAAATGATATTTCTTCAGGGCGAATATTATTAGCTTCCAGGAAGGATTTGATTTTAGAAGTATGGCTATCGATAGTTCCATACAATTGTTCTAGATCATTATCTGCCAGAGTGAATTCTATCGGCCATATAAGAATATCTTCTTTGAACTCTCGCTCCGACAAGCCTTTCATTGTCACGCTACGGTCATACTGTTTAAAATCTATCGCTGCTGTGGCGAGAAAGTAACCCAAGGCGGCTAACCCTGAAAATATAAAAAATCCTAATATAAAAGCACTGGATTTATTATTAACCTGCATATTACTCCCCTAAAATTACGACTGAATATTTAGTGCTGCTTTTAACTCATTATAAAGAAATGTCACCCTCAAGTATTCTGCTTGCACCAGGAGATAATTCAGCTAAGTTCCAATCGCCTATTCGAAACCGAATTATTCGCAAAGTTGGGTGACCGACTGCCGCTGTCATTCGTCGTACTTGGCGATTCCTACCTTCTCTAATTCCTATTTCCAACCATTGTGTCGGTATTGTTTTTCGAAATCTAACTGGCGGGGTTCTAGGCCATAAATTATCTGGCTGTTTTATACAGATAACATCAGCAGGTTTCGTTAATCCATCCTTTAGCTTCACACCCTTTTGCAATAAATCAATTGCCTGGTCGTCAACCTCGCCATCGACTTGAACCCAATAGCGCTTGGTTAGCTTGTTTTTAGGGTTTGCAATTCTATCTTGCAACTTTCCATTATCGGTTAGCAGCAATAATCCTTCGCTATCTTTATCTAGCCTTCCTGCCGCATAAACATTTTTAACTGAAATATAATCAGCTAATGTTTTACGTCCATCGCCATCAGTGAACTGACTTAACACATCATATGGCTTATTAAATAATATTAATTTACTCATGAATATCGCTTAATTAATTTTCTTATTTCGCATGCTCATTAATTTTTTTGCTGACACAAACACCAGACCGATTCCTGCCCCTAAAACAAGAATTACGCCTATTGGCATAAATAGACTTTCGTGCAATACACCTTCTGTTTCGACATATTGATAAAAAATACCTTCTAACAATATGCACAACATACCGACACCTAATAACATCAAACTAACAATAAATACTTGCATCTTATTGGCTCAGTAACTTTCTTCTAACCATTAGCATAATACTCACTGTTATACATGATATGACTATAGAGGCCGGAAATAGTACCGTTGTCACACTATAATTCTCTAATGCAGCCATCACAAAGCAATCACGCATAGCAAATAACACGAAAAATAGTAATGATTCAGAATAGGGTAAAGAATACGCTTTTCTTATCGTGGGGCCAAAACCCAATACATCAACCAAAGTAAGAATGATCACTGTCCACAGAGGATCGGATGTGAGATACCACACGGGCAATGACCCTAGTGCAGCAGCTAAAAACAACCAATCGACTTTGGTTATTCTAATGTCCCCCCGCTTCCAATAAGCAAGACAAGCAATAAGCACTGTCACACATCCCGACACACCCGTTGGCCACGCACCCACGCCGGCACCATCTTCTACTTGAGCAAAAAATACAACCAGCGTTGTAATGCTCCAAATTGCCCATGAAAACACATGAGGTTTTACTTGATTGCTTAGTATTGATCTTATATAAGGAACAAAGGCAACAAACGTCAGTGCAATGGCAATTGCACTTAACACTTCCTTATAAAAGATCATTTAATAGAAAATTCATCTTGGTTGTTGGCCGGGTACAACCAAACGAATTCATCTGTATTTTTAACTCTATAGACGACTCTTAATAACGAGATGAGGCTAGTACTGACCAACTCAAATGCTTTCTCATAGCCTGCTTCAGGATCATCCGTTTGGATAAAGATATTTATTTCGCCCGCCCCAAATTCATGGCCATCAATAACATAGCCTTCCCCCATCTCTAGAGTTAGCCTGGTTTCAAGTGCGATGATGCCATCAAAATCGAAATCTTCCGTGACTGGAAATTGAATGATTAGCTGATATTTCATAGGTTATTTCACTTATTTAGCTTTACCATTCTTATCACTACCTCTTATCAGAGTGATTAGTTAGCAAGCCAATTTCTTTTATTGTGTCGTCAGTTAATCTATTAGAAACTTGTTTAGCGCAGTGATAATCTCAGTATCGAACTTATTCTGCGTTGCTTGAATTCCTCATAGCCCGTGGGCGCTAGCCCCTTTTATATTGCACTGTTTTTCAGCATTCACAGAGAAACACAAAAGCAATAACACTAAAAGCCTGCATTTCATTATCCCTGCTTAACAAGGCTAGTTGATATTGAATCAAATCTACTTGATGATTAAAAATCTATTGGAATACCTCGTCAGTAAACTATTATGAAACACCTCGAATGGACATGTAAACGATTTGATCAGCTTAATATTGATGAACTCTATGATCTCGTCAAATTTCGCTTAGATATATTCGTTGTTGAGCAATGTTGTGCTTATTCTGAGCTAGATAAAAAAGACCGTTTGGAAGAAACCCACCATCTAGTCGCTTATCAAAACTCACAAATAATCACCTATGCACGATTATTGCCTCCTAAGGCAAGTTACCCAGAGAGCAGCATCGGACGCTTCGCCGTCATTTCTGCTCAGCGCCGTCGTGGTATTGGCTCTACTCTAATGGATAAATGCCTTAAGCAAATGTCTTTACTATGGCCTGATCATGACATTAGAGTGAGCGCTCAAGCTCATCTCAAAGAATTCTATGAAAACTTTGGGTTTACTCGAACTTCAGATGAGTATCTAGAGGATAGTATCCCCCATATTGAAATGCTCAAAAACAAACCACATACACACTAACAAGGCGTACTTATAATGAATCCATTAGGTGATATGTCTGTTGACACGTTCCTCGCTGAATACTGGCAAAAGAAGCCACTATTAGTTCGCAACGCTTTAGCACAGATAAAATCTCCTGTAGATGCAGATGTCCTTGCCGGACTCGCTTGCGAAGACGCAGTTGAGTCTCGACTGATCATTAAAGAGGGTGAGTCTTGGCAGCTTCAACATGGCCCCTTCAACGATGAGATATTTTCTACTCTACCGGAATCAAACTGGACATTACTCGTTCAAGCCGTCGATCACTGTATTCCCGAAGCTGCCGAACTATTAGAGTTATTCAACTTCATACCACGCTGGCGTATTGATGACCTAATGATGAGCTACGCCAACAATGGTGGTGGCGTTGGCCCTCATTTCGATAATTATGACGTGTTTCTGATTCAATCATGCGGTCAACGCCAATGGGAAGTGGGTGGACTCTATGATGAAACTTCTTCGCTACGTGAAAATCTACCCGTTAAAATTCTTGAGGAATTTCAGCCGACAGAGAGCTGGCTATTAAATCCAGGAGACATCTTATATGTGCCACCGGGTGTTGGTCACAATGGGACTGCGCAGGGTGACGGTTGCATAACCTGCTCTGTTGGCTTTCGCGCCCCTTCACACAATGAAATTTTACGAGAATATACTGA
>CAWUWP010000031.1:0-6796 GCA_963926275.1 uncultured Gammaproteobacteria bacterium
ATGTGTTAGAAGAGCTAAAAGAAATTTTAGACAATTTGTTAGCAAGTAATGCAGCTGGTTTGATTATTCACTCGAAAAAAACCAATGGATTTTTAGCTGGCGCAGACATCACTGAATTCACCGTACTTGAAACAAGCGAAGCCGCATTTGAGAAATTAAGGTTTGGACAAACCGTTTTTGATCTGATTGAAAAATTACCATTTCCATCATTAGCGCTAATACATGGTTTTTGTTTGGGTGGCGGAATGGAGTTGGCACTTGCTTGTACCTACCGCGTTACAGAGAATTCAGCTAAATGTAAATTAGGCTTACCTGAAGTACGTCTAGGTATTCACCCAGGTTACGGTGGAGTTGTTCGCCTTCCAGAATTAATTGGTGATTTGCCAGCGCTACAAATGATGCTTGCTGGACGTACCGTTGTTTCCAAGCAGGCAAAAAGAATGGGTTTAATAGATGCTGCGGTGCCAGTTCGGCAAATGCGGGTTACAGCAGTTGAACTAATTAAAAGTAACAAATCAAGGCATTCACCATCATGGATAAATAAACTTGCTAGCTACCCAGTTGCTAGGCAAGCAACGGTATTATTGATGCATCAGCAAGTTAAAAAGAAAGTGTCTCCAGCGCATTATCCTGCGCCATTTAAACTATTAAATTGCTGGAAAGAATTTTCATCGAATAGACCGCAACGATTTTTTCAAGAAGCTAACTCTGTCACTGATTTGTTTGTCAACTCTCCAGGAACGCAACAACTGGTGAGGGTGTTCATGCTGCAAGAACGCATGAAAGGACTTGCTAAAAAAGGAGCGTTTAAACCTCGTCATGTGCATGTGGTGGGTGCAGGCATTATGGGCGGTGATATTGCTGCATGGTGTGCTATGCAAGGGTTCCAGGTCACATTGCAAGATCGTGAGGCAAAATTTATTGCTCCTGCAATTCAACGAGCACATAAATTATTTGAGCGTAAAATTCGTGAAAATCATTTGTGTACAGCAGCTAAAGATAGACTCATGCCTGACCATAAAGGTATGGGTGTAGGAAGAGCCGATGTAGTGATAGAAGCGATTTATGAAAACTTAGCGGCTAAGCAAGAGTTGTATGCTCAAATTGAACCACAGATAAGAGCGGATACTATTCTTGCAACCAATACTTCTAGCCTGCCATTAGAAGCCCTGTCAGAAAAATTAAAAGATCCTAGTCGATTAGTGGGCCTTCACTTTTTTAATCCTGTTGCAAAAATGCAGTTAGTAGAAATCATTCATGCGCAAAATACCAATCAGCAAGTATTAGATAATTCAGCCATCTTTGTTAAAAATATCAGTCGATTGCCATTGCCAGTTAAATCATCTCCTGGGTTCTTAGTTAACCGGATCCTCATGCCATATATTATGGAAGCGATGATCATGGTGGATGAGGGCATTGCCCCCGAAGATATTGATCATGCTGCAGTAGAGTTTGGTATGCCGATGGGACCGATTGAATTAGCTGATGTAGTTGGTTTAGATATTTGTAGTCATGTCGGCAAGGTACTAGCGGACGCATTTAATCTGCCTAGCTCAGATCGATTGCAATATAAACTAGATCAAGGTGAACTAGGCAGAAAGTCCGGGCAAGGGTTTTACCAGTGGAAGAATGGCAAAGTGTCTAAACAAAAAAAACCAAATTCATCAGTTGATAGTCAAATACAAGATCGATTGATATTAAGTCTAGTTAACGAAACAGTTAAATGCTTAGACGAGAAAATTGTAGAGGATGAGGATTTGTTAGATGCTGGTGTTATATTTGGAACCGGCTTTGCTCCTTTTCGAGGTGGCCCGATCCAATACGCAAAAACGGCTGGAACAATGAACTTGCGTGATCGGTTAAATGAGCTGCAAGCTAAATGTGGTGAGCGCTTTAAAGCGTCATCAGCTTGGAGTGAGCTATAAATAATATTATGGCGAGACAATCAACATACACTGATGACACCTTTACCATTGCTCAAGTTTTTAATGAGCGTGTTAATTTAACGCCAAAAAAATCTGCCTACTGTGAATTTAATCATCAAACCCAACAGTGGCAAACATATACTTGGGCTGAAACAAGAACGCTAGCGGCCTGCGTTCAGCAATGGTTGATTGAATCAGGGATAGTGATGGGCGATAGAATCGCTATCATGTTACCCAATAGCGTCATGTGGGTAGCAATAGATCTGGCAGCTGCAGGTTTGGGTATCATCACTGTGCCGTTGTATCCCAATGATCGTGAAGATAATGTTCATTATATTCTAGAAAAAACTAATTCTCGCTTACTGATGATCGCAACGAATGAACAATACGAGTTATCTAAAAACTTTATTCGTGAGATAGAGTCGCTGCAAACTATTGTGTTGACTGAGCAAGTGGAAGGTGTCGATCTTCCTGCGTTAAATGATCAGCTTAAACACAAGCAGGCAGCTGTATTTCTGTTCGATAGCTGCTCGCATCAAGATCCTGCGACTATTGTGTTTACGTCGGGCACCACTGGACGTCCTAAAGGAGTCATCCTTAGTCATCGAAATTTATTAATTAATGCGGCTGATTCGGGTAAGGCTGTGCCGGTCAGCGATGAAGACACACTATTATCATTTTTGCCGCTGTCACATACGTTTGAGAGAACAACCGGTTATTATGCGCCGATGCTATATGGTGCAGAAATAACTTATTCGCGTTCTATAGATCAGTTGGCAGATGATTTGCAAATCATTCAGCCAACTATCTTAATTTCAGTGCCACGCATATATGAACGTGTATTTGCTAAAATCAATAAACAAGTACAAGGCAAGTCTGGCTTGGCTCAAAAGATTTTCAAGTATACGCATGAGATTGGTTATAAGAAATTTTGTTACCAGCAAGGCACACATGATTGGTCGTTAACATTTCTGATTCATCCTTTGTTAGATAGGATGGTGGCAAAAAAAATCCGTGAAAAATTAGGCGGAAGACTTAAATTTGCAGTGGCTGGCGGTGCCGCATTTGCAAAAGATTTAAATGCATTTTTTATTGGTATGGGTGTCAATGTTCTGCAGGGTTATGGCATGACTGAAAGCTCGCCAGTGATTTCTGCTAATAGAGTGGATCGAAATATTGTCGGTAGCGTTGGTCTTGCATTAGATAATGTAGAAGTGAAGTTGACTAGCGTAGGTGAACTGATGGTGCGAGGTGATTCTATTATGCTGGGTTATTGGGATAACGAACAAGCGACTAATGAAGTGTTGACTGATGATGGCTGGCTGCATACTGGTGATATCGCACGCATTGAAAACGAGATTATCTATATCACCGGACGCGTTAAAGATATTATCGTGTTGTCCAACGGCGAAAAAATTCCTCCTGCAGATGTTGAACATGCTATTTGTTCTGATGCATTGTTTGACCAAACAATAGTGATTGGAGAACGTAAGCCGTTTCTTTCTGCCATTGTGGTGCTGAACTCGGAGCAATGTAAGTTACAGCGCATTAATGCAAATAACCTGAATGATGAAGCAGTTAAGATGGAGTTGCTTAAGAGAATTAGTGGCTATATGGATGAGTTTCCTGGCTATGCTAAAATTTATAAAATTACTGCTACTCTCGATCCGTGGGGGATAGAAAATGGTTTATTAACACCTACGCTGAAAATCAAACGAGAAAAAGTTAAAGAATTGTTTGAGCTGGAAATAGATAAAATGTATGCAGGGCACTAATCGGATATTGTTTATCCTTGAGTAAATGAGGTTTGCGTCATATCACCTTCAGTGTCTATATCAACTGAGCTAATGTTGGGTAGTTTCTTCAATATATAGGCAGCCATTAAAGTAGCAATTTTTTCATTTTCACTATGGATAGAGGTGAATATTTTATCGGCCGCTATTTGACAACGTTGTATATCATCTGGGTTGTCTATCCATTCACGGCTCATTTGCCAGCCTGTATCCATATCTAGATCCATCTTGTTAAAAAACGCGTCTGCTTCGACAAGCATATAATCAGGGACTTCAATGGGAATTGTTTTCTCATTGACTATAACTTTGAGTATCATGGCTGCAATCCTTAGCTAAAAACACCATTATAACGGACAAGAGATTAATCGTGCTGATTCATTTAAAAAATGTACTGGGCCCTCAAGAATTATCTAAAGTACACGAGCTATTGGTCGACGCTGAATATGTCGATGGAAAATTAAGCGCCGGTGCAGTGGCTAGTCAGGTTAAAAATAATCAAGAGATTGCCACTGGTGATCCTAAAATTGATGCGTTGAATAATTTGGTGATGGGAAACTTAGTCAGGCATAAGGTTTATCAGCGTGCCGCCTTACCATTGAAAGTCGCCAGTCCTTTTTATGCCTGTTACCAGCAAGGCATGCATTATGGTGAGCATATTGATGATCCTGTTATGGGTCCTGCTACAGGTCAGCGTTATCGTTCAGATTTAGCCTTAACAGTATTTTTGAATTCACCAGATGAATATCAAGGCGGTGAATTATCTATTCAGACAGACTATGGTGTGCAGCTAGTTAAATATGCTGCCGGCGATGCGGTCATGTATCCTGCCACTACTCATCATCAAGTGACTGAAGTCATCTCGGGCAAGCGCTTGGTGGCAGTGACTTGGATTCAAAGCATGATTAAAGATACTGAGCAGAGAGCGCTGCTTTATCAATTAAGTTGTGCGCGCGAAAAATTATTACGCAAGCAAGCGGGTGAAGAACACACTAAACAAGTTGATTTGGTGTATGTCAATTTAGTACGCAAATGGAGTGAACTCTAAAATATTATTATGGATCTAAAACCTTTAATTAGAGATATCCCTGACTTTCCTGAGCCGGGAATCATGTTTCGTGATATCACAACTTTATTGCAAAATCATCAAGCTCTTACTTATGTGATTGATTATTTTGCTAATAGTCTTGCTGAGCAGAGTATTGATTACATTATAGCGATTGAGGCACGAGGATTTATTTTGGGTGCGCCGCTTGCTTATCATTTGGGTGCAGGATTTATTCCTGTTCGCAAGCCAGGCAAGTTGCCGGCTAAAGTACATTCGGTTGATTATCAACTTGAATATGGCACAGACAGGCTTGAAATTCATCAAGATGCAATCAAGCAAGGAAGCAATGTGTTAGTTGTTGATGATGTGATTGCAACAGGAGGAACAGCCGCTGCGACAGCCGAGTTACTGGAGAAATTTAGCTGCAATCTTTTGGGTTTTGCATTTATTGTAGAATTAACTGGCTTGGAAGGTCGAAATAAATTACCCAATGTACCTATCCATTCAATTATTCAATATTAGACATATACATATATGTGTGGCATCAAAGTGTTAGTTCCTGGCTGGCTTAAACAGGTTTATATCTAGATAATTATGTGATCTTGTACGCAAAAATTACTTACATACGAGATTAATATCTTCTCATGGACTCACTTTAATACCTGATATGAACCTATGAATAAATTTGATAAAAATAAAAGATGTCATGAGCAAGAACGTCGTGACCTTGATTATCATACATCTTCAGTATCATTGGAGCGTAGGAAAAATCCTGATCGTCGGTTGGAAGGTTTGGACGTGCAAATTATCGACTTAAGTGAAGCTGCGTTTAGAGAGTTTATTGGTCAATCTTTTTATAATAAATAAGTGATTGTTTTTAAATATTTACTTAATCTTTATGTGACTTCTAGTTAATCAAATTTTATCTCTTAAAGAAAAAAGGGCCCTACTAGGTAGGGCCCTTTTTTTGTCAGACTGTATAAAAATCTACTCTGGTACGTTAGGCCCTCTTGTAGTTAGTGCGCGTTTATCTTTCAGGCGATTACCCATGTCTTCGGCGAATGTATTACCCTTGTTAGGAATACATAGTTCTGGTCGACTATATTTGTAGCCTTCCATGCCGACTGCAGGTAGACGAACCTTTCTATAGTCTGCACGATGATCATGGTTTCTATCTCGCGCCTTAGCACCATTAAAGATGATTAACTCAGGATGATCGAATGGACCTGCATCACACATGACTCGATCGTCAGAAAGTGCGAGCATGAATTCAATCATATTATCTATAGTCTCATCACTCATACCTCGAGGCGTGATAGCGCCAGCGACGTTAGTGCCTTTGTCGTCAAGGGCTGCGATATCCTCAAACGGAGTTTTACCTTCTGGGCCAGAGCCTGAAGTATCACCCTTGCAATTGCTTGGTGTGCCAGGGCCAGTTCCTGGGGTACCAGGGTCACAATTCTCTGGTAAGTCACGATGACTGCCGCCACGATTATAGAAATCGAGTACATCGTGCAAGTTAGAGTAACCGCCGTAGTGGAAGTAAGGGGGTGTTAAGCCAATATTACGTAATGATGGAGACTTCATGGCACCAGCAACTTCGACACGCGTGCCAAGTAGGTTAGGATCAAGTCTTGAGTTACCTTCAGCATCGCATACTGTCCCACCAGCTCTTGGTCCAGTGGCGACAGTTTTGCATATATCTGCCTGCGGATCGATCGTTAACCTCGCTACTATTTGCATAGTGTATGACAAGGGAATCCCATACGCGTCTGTAGCATATCGACCTAAGTCTTGTGCTAACACGTTGGCGCCCGTATTTTGGAAGCCGTTATCGGCTAAGACAGGTTGAGCTCCAGGAGGGCCAAATCCAAGCAAAGTCAAGGTGTTGAAGTTACCTTCATTGTCCATTGCTGCGTTGGTGAACATGTTGCCACCATGGCAGGCAGTGCAACCACCTTGACCCGGTGCAAACCCGTTAAATGCAGTTCGACCCGCTTCTTCATTTGCTGACCATAAGTTAGCAGAGTAGC
>CAWUWP010000032.1:0-8835 GCA_963926275.1 uncultured Gammaproteobacteria bacterium
CCATAGTCACTTGTTATGTGTTTTGCATTGAAGTTAAGTTACACATCATAATTCAATCTCCTTAAGTTAAATTCATTGCCGATGTCGGCTAGTGGAACATCCCTGTATTTTTCATAGCCTTTCATTTACAATTCATATTTCTTGAACAAAAATAAATTTTAAATAATAAAGGCATGCTCACAATGAGACTTTTTATTATATTAATAACACCCATGTCTTTGATCAGTTTTTTTGCTTCTGGCTTACGCGCATATTCTAAATATTACTTGAAGCCTAAGTCTGAGCCAAGCAATGCTCCAATAGCCACCTGCAGCCTCATCTAAAATGCTTGTATTCACCCCAAAAAACACATAACCGACATCGTGATGAACCAACAGACTTGTCCCTTTAGTCTCCGGCTTGGGGATTGAAAAAATACCAGAATTTACTGAATAAAACTCATCCAAAGCCTCTCTTAAAGTGAGCATACAGCTCCTGCTCTTGAAACTGCGCCACTCTAACTCTAATAAATCTCATGTCATCATCTCAATAATTATTATTAATGGGTGAAGATCAGATATCCCAGAGAAATTTGAAGTCATACTTAAACGCATTACGCCCACATAGAACACATGAGGGTCGAACGTCGATTTTAATATAATTGTTAAGTTTTCTACTTAGCCAAAACATCGATAAAATTCTTAACATAGACCGTATCTGGTTCACCTTTATATAAAAGAGAACGGCGATAAATAAATATCATTGACACTCTTATTGATCACCGTCCCAAATTCTTTAAAGCCAATTAAAATAGGCCCATTGAATACTAATAGATGACCCCGCAACCTGGCGCAATTAAGCTCGTGCTATAGTCAAAAATTTGGATCATTAAATGGTGATTTCCGAGTATCCGTCGAAGTTAAGTTTACCGCAGACTAATCCTGGCGTCGCGACAGTGCTGGAGTACCTGGTTATTAAATTCCCCACTATTGATGCACAGATTTGGCGACAGCGCATCATCGATGGCAAGGTGCACTGCCACGACGGCACACTGATAACGACACAATCACCCTTTCAACCGCAGCAACGGATCTACTATTACAGGGAAGTCGAAAGCGAGCCTCTCATCCCCTTTAAAGAAACGATACTATTTCAGGATGAGCATATTTTAGTGGCTTATAAGCCCCACTTTCTAGCAGTAACTCCAGGTGGCATTTATGTAAATGAATGCCTGCAAAATCGCTTACGGCGCAGTACAAGCATTGATGCCTTACAAGCGTTGCACCGCTTGGATAGAGTGACCGCTGGCTTGGTTTTATTTTCGGTTAACCCGGACACCCGCCATCGTTACCATCATTTATTTGAAGCACGAGAAATACACAAAACCTACCAGGCTATTGCCAAAATTAGCGACGGTGAAAATCTTATAGACCAGGAGTGGGAAATTAAAAATCGACTCGTGCAGTCCGAGCCGCGTTTCCGCATGCGTGTGACTGAGGGCGAAGCCAATAGCCACTCTGTGATTCGATGCTTGCAACAATCGTCTCAGAAGGCGTTATTTGAATTAAACCCCGTTACAGGTAAGACCCATCAATTACGACTTCACATGCAGACACTGGGCTGGCCCATACTGAACGACAAGTACTACCCTCAATTACAACCGCTATCCGCTGATAACTATTCAGCACCATTGCAGTTACTGGCAAAAGAGCTTCAGTTTATTGACCCAGTGACTCAGCATCCAAGATGCTTTAGTTGTGACAGTAATTTATCGCTGTAATAAGGTAAAACAGCTATTTAAATAACCTCTAATTTCTAGATGCCTATAAATCGCAGAAAATACATCTAGCAATCTAAAGAAGAATTTTTATATCTTGAAATTATTAATATAAATCCAATTTAACTATCTCTTCCAGGCCTCTATCTTCTAAAAAAGGTGCTATGAATTTAGCCCGTTTTTGATCATTATTGGTTTTTATATATATTTTATTCAATTGGTATAAATTTGACCAAACAAGACCAAGTAAAAATTTAGCTTCATGATTATCTGATAATTTTTTTTTGCAGTGTGACCTGCAAAAATAGCCTGTGCGTGATGAGTAGCACACTTAATGTTTAAGGTATAACTTAGTGCTTTGGCAAGATCAGCTAAGCGATAATTCAAGCATGCAGATTCCCAATCAATGATTGTAATACAATCTTCTTTCAACATAACTTGCCTCCAGGATAGGTTGCCATGCGCAAAGTAATTGGCAGGAAATGTGGAACATAGTCCAAGGTAAGCCATGTATGGATGTTGACTATCAGTATTTTCAATGAAACTCTGTATTTTAGTGGTTGCTTTTTTATTGAATGTATTAAGAAGAGAATCTGTGAGTGGTATGTCACTTATTTGAGCAATCAGCTTTCCTAAACTATAATAATAACTCTCTTCATTGATTGTGGATAATTTGGATCCGCAATATGTCATAAGTATATATCTGGGCGATAACTTTATATTGTATGAGATTAATTTTGGCATGCGTACACATGATCCCAAGTTATTCATAATAGCTACTTCTGTTTTTGCGTGCCTTATACTTTTGCGAATTATTTTTAATATATAACGTTGGTTATTATTATGTAGAAGGAATAATTTATTCCTGCCTAGTGATGCAAACTCTTTTTCTATATTAAACTCACTAAAATTATTGTTAATATAACGTAATATGAAAGAATGATTATTGGCTTTTTTATAACTATAGAACCATAGTTGTCCAGTCAAAAAAATTAATAGCAAAGCAAGCAAGTTCGTAATAGAGAGTATAAATGCGCTCTTATATGTGTCTGCCTGTGACAACCAGAATAGAGTTGATGTAGAAAGCAAGGTAATGCTAAGTATTACGTTATGTCTTATCCATTTTTTATAGGTAATTTTTTTCCTAGGCATTTTGCGAAAAATGGAAAAGCGATCAAGATGTATAAAATAATTAACGATAAATATGAAAAAACATATGGATTTGATAGAGATATCTCGAAGCCATAGGATGTTATGTTTTGCCGTTCAGTATAGTTATTTTCAATTAATATTAGAGCTATGATCGCCAAAAAAAATAACGCAGTGTAAATTGTAGGTTTGGAGTAGTTCATGTGAAATAAATGTTATCTAGATTGTTATGTTTTTAGAAGGAGTCATTTTTCTACTCAATTAACATTCATGTTAACAATATGTCATATTGTTTATCGCTACAATAAATTAAAACAGCTAACTGAATGGCACTAATTTCTAGATGCTTATAAACCGCAGCGAATACATAAAACATAAAACTATCAAACACCTAATGAAGTAGAAAGCTTACATTATGAACAACTGTATATCATTTCAGTGATTATGAATAAGATCGCCACATAATTAAACCTAACTACCTGTGTCACACTTCTGTTTACTTTAAATACTGAGAGTCAAGAATGAAGGTTGAAAGTCAATCAAATAAGCCTTCGAGTACTAAAATGTCTCTACCAAAATAGTTCTGGGTGAATGCACCTTGGCATGAAAAACCTCACGCCTTCGATAATGCTGCTAATGAATGCAGTCAACCATCATTAACTCTAGGTATAATCCCCCCCTGCAAACTCAGGCAAGACAGCCTCAACAGTGGGTGGCACCTCCGAAATGATGTCGGTTCTGTGTCTCACACCAACGATTAGGAATCAACATGAAAGCAATTACAGTCACTAGCAACCCAAGTGAAGCAGTATTAAAGAAAATGGGGACGGCCTATTGGCCAACATGGGAAAAAGAAGTCTCAACATTCCCATGGGCATTTGTGACAACAGAAACAGCTCTTATTTTAGAGGGCGAGTGTGAAATGACCCCTGAAGATGGTGGCCCTTCGACGACATTCAAAGCCGGTGATTTAGTGGTGTTTCCAAATGGTTACAAAGGTACTTGGGAAGTCAAAAAACCACTGAAAAAACGCTTCAAACATATCGATGGGAAATTTGTTAAATGCGCCTTATGCAATTTTAAAATTCTGTCAAATCGTATTAAATCGATCATAAAATAACGTTTAATTTCATCACACCTAAATAATTAAGGCCATCAACCTTTAAGCTTGGCTTTTCATTTGTCGTCAGTTTTAAATCTATCGGGTTCTTGCGCATCTAATATTTCTCGCATGACAGAGGTAGCGTAATAACCCGCTGACAATGAAAAGGTGAGCTGTAGTTGCGACTCGTTTAGCCATTGCCATGTCATGTTCTGTGGGATGGCGGCTAAAGCCCGACGCTCTTGCTTTAGACCTGCATGCTCCATGCCCTCACATAAAGGCGCGTGTTGCTTGGCAATGGCGTTTTCTAAGTCAGCAGCAGCAGCGCCTGTACTAATACGGCCACGCCCCCATAGCGCTCCGGTGGACCTGCCTTGGTCATCTAACACATCACCTTCGAGTGTCTTGCCCCATAGTCCATTATTGATACGATCTGCCAGAATTTCATTAAAGACAAAAGATCGCACTGCCGATAAATAAATGCCTTTCTTCTTTTGGTGGCGTACACGGGTTTCTCGTGTCAGCATCAAGTGGCCTTGTTCAACATTGCCACCATCGCGTCCAAATCGTTGAGGACCAAAATAGTTAGGCACACCCTGCTGTTGTATTTGTAATAAGTTTGCTTCAATGCTCGCGTGTTCGCCTTCTACATCCCGCAGCACAATCTCGAACTGATTGCCCAACAAATCACCACGGCGACATTTTTTAACATGGCGGCTTTGTGATAACACGGTGAATTCATCATGCGTTAGCTGCAAAAAGTCAGGTGTTTCACCTTTTGGAAAATAGACACTAAACCACTGTTCAGAAATCGAATATCGGTCTTTTAAACCGGCATAGCCAACATCCATTTCTTTGACACCTGCATGTTCAGCAATACGTTGCGCAACATAAGCGGTGTTTGCGCCGTCTTTTTTAACTTGTAACCAAATATGCTCGCCCTCTCCCGTCGGCAATACTAAGGGGAGTTCAGTGACACAAAAATCTTCATTATTTTGTTTTAGTATTCCACGTGCCCCTGTCTCAGGGTACGTTTTTGGCCACTGGGGTAATAAGCTATATGACATTAAGTTGAGTTTCCTTCTTTAGCTAAATAATGGAGATAAGAATAAAAAATAAATAGGACTGCCTTTCGTATCATGCAAGTGAAGCCTATTGCATTTGGGGTGAGTGCATTCAACCAACAGCAACCATTGTTTTCGATGCATAACTGTAGTTATACGATCACAAACCTTGAAGTAGTTTGGTTTCCCGTCGTCGAGTTTTTCTATACAAAATAATACGTATAAATCCTATCAACAGTAACCCGATAACACCTAACCCATAATTTAAATATTCCCAGTTTGATTTATCTTGCTCATCTAAAGTTTTAAGTGTTCGCGTAAATTGCGAATGCTTTCTAAGAATATTTAACAGACCTTGATCTTCTAAAGACCAGTCTACTAAGTTTTGCATCAGTTGGATCGGCTGTTGATACTCGTTTCTTAATATCTGTGTCATATGATCAGAAAAATTATCCGTAAATAAAAGACTCGACCCAATAACAATGAGCCGCGACGTATCAGCTTCTGTTGATTCAATGTCAAACGCCCCTTCAATCATCACACCAAGTAAATAAGACGTGTCTCTCTCACTTAGCTGTATCTTGTTTGGTTGCACGAACCCAAGATCAGAATGCATTTCAAAATCAGGGATAATATCCAAACTATTTGAAACCCAACTGTTCTTGGAAGAAGATAGCAATGGCGTAACAATGCGATTCTTATTTTTATCTTGATCAAGAATAATAGGAGAAGCCCATGGCATATATAGCTGTCCCAGTTTAGACGTTACGCCAACGTCCATATTCAGCCCGTCTCCTCGCACATCGATCACATAAGGGTAATTGACTAAGCTGGTTTCGCGTACTCGCAAATTACCTGCGCGTCGCATCACCGGTAATGAGTATTTACCATGCTGGTTATCTAGCACCAAAGTATCCTTGATAGAAACCCCAAAGTCCTCTAACCAACCTTCTAATCCAGATCGAACAGGATACACCTCTGTAAAATGACTGACATTGACATCAATTGGGGATGTCGAGATCAATACTGTACCGCCGCTCGTAAGATAATTCTGAATCGCTTTTATTTGCATTGGATTTAAATAACGTGGTGCAAATACCATCAAAAAATCCACCATTTCAGGAACAATTCCCTCGCGCAAATCCACATCGATGATTTGTACGGATTGTTCTAATGACTTTCTTAAAATTGAAAAATGTTTAGGTATCCCCGGTGATTCACTCACGCCTGCTGGACCAGGTGTGGCCAAGGGACGCATGAATGCAATTGTTTTCATTGAATCTGGTAATAGACGTTTGTATGCTGAAAAAATAGCTTGCTCGACTAAAGCTTTATCAGCTTCAGGTGAAAAAGAGAGCGGTACCGTTTTCTTACCATTAGTTAATGTAAAATAGAACCAATAAGGTTTAGTTGAGAAGTCATCATTAGATATCGGTCTAACGCGTAATTCATTCTGCAAATACTCTTGCGTCAACTGATCCTCATCTGGATTGACATACAAAACATCAAAATTATCATTAGACTCCTGGCTAAATTTAACACTCAACTCATCTAATATATTTGTGACTTTTTGTTTATTCTTAGGTAGCAAATTGCGAGAGGAAACATATCCAGTTAATGCCAATGGCTCAGTTAATTTCTCAAATGAATTAACTTGTTTATTGAGTTTGGCTGCAATTGTGCGGATGGCGCGAGTAATTTGATATTCTGGATTATTGAGATCTACCTCATGTTTATTTGCACTCGCCTTCAATTCAACTAAATCTTTATAATTGAGCACTTCGTACTGGTCCTCAGACGCAATTAATACATTAAAGTAAGTATTAATCACAGAAGCTTGGTATTTACTTTCACTATGAAAAGAGACGGGTCGAATTCCATAGTTCATCCCGGCTTCTTCAAATTTAGCATCATCTAGCGGGTCGATAAATTCTACTTTGACATTTCCACCACCCAACACTGCATACTCGCTGAGCAAGTCTCGAAGTCGTGGAACCAGTGGTGCTAGCAAAGGATGTGTACCGCTACTGAAATAGCCGCGAATCAAAAGGGGTTTTTCTAAATCGTCTAAGTATTTTTTAGTTGCATCAGACAACGAATAAATATTACCTTGAGTCAAATCAATGCGCGCTTGTGTGATAAAACTCAAACCCACATTAAAAATCAATAACGCTATTACTACAGCGGTTGTTAACAGAGTCCAGTGCTGGCGTGTTTTTTTAGAAAAACGATTAGACCACCGCAGTGATTCTAGTTTTATGCGCGTCAACAATAAAAATATGATTACAATGGTGATGTAGTAAAAAATATCACGCAAATCCAACACGCCACGAGTGATGGATTCAAATCGAGACCCCGACCCAAAGTCACGCAACCATTCACCCACCTCGTAAGGCAATAAGTTCGTCACTGTTGCTGATCCCAGAACATACATGGCACCGGTCAAAGCGATTGATAAGATCAGGCTCACTATTTGATTTTCAGTTTGCGATGATGCCCATATACCAATGGCAACATAGGCAGCTGCCAAGAATAAGGCAGCGATATAGCCACCCATAACAGGCCCCCAATCCAGTTCACCTAAGTAACTTACCGTCAATGGCAAAGGAGAAGTGAGTAAAAGAGCCACCGCAATGAGACCCAATACAGCTAAAAATTTTCCGATCAAATAGGCCCAAGGCGATATAGCTGAAGTCAATATAAGCTCTATTGCTCCCCTGCAGCGTTCCTCAGACCAAGTGTGCATTGTTAATGCCGCAATGAGGAAGATAAATAGAATAGGAATCCAGTTAAATAACGGTCGCACATCGGCGAGATTGCGAGCAAAAAAAGCATCCACCCAAAAAAATACAATATAGATAGCAATTAGAAAGATGATCAAAAACAACAAAGCTGCAGACGATGAAAAATAATCTCTCAACTCTTTTTTTGTAACACTCCAAATATTAGTTAACATTTTTCATCCCATCACTCTCATTTACATGAACAACGTAATCTTCCTTGAAAAGTGTTTCTAAATTTTGTTTCTCAGGCGTTATTTGAAATAGTTGATAACCCGCTTGCAAGATTCTTTCGCTGATTTTTGGTGCCAATTCGACATCAGCTTTCAATATATATTGGTATAGATTCTTATCTACAGACATTAACTGAATTGCGTCTGCTCCAATTAAATCGTTGCATAACACTTGCATAGTTTGTTCATTCTGATCGACAGTCACACGCAATCCATTTATTTGATTGAGCTCATTAATTTTTTTATCCGTCACAATTTCACCTGCACGTACAATAATGACACGATCACAAACAGCTTCTACCTCTTGTAAAACGTGAGTCGATAAAATCACCGTTGAGGTTTTTGCCAGTTCTTGAATTAATGCGCGCATATTAAAAGTCTGCGTCGGATCCAAACCATTTGTGGGCTCATCTAAAATTATTATTTTTGGCTTATTCAGAATTGCATTGGCCACGCCTACACGCTGGCGATATCCTTTTGACAAAGTGCCGATTGATTGTGTCGCTTTTTCTATTAGATGAGTTCGCTTGATGACATCAAGCACTTGATCATCTAATTCAGACTTTGAAATACCTTTGAGTGTAGCTTGATACAATAAAAACTCGATGATAGACATGTCTGGCCATAATGGGCAATTCTCAGGTAAATAACCCATTTTTGATTGAATCACATGCAAATCACGATCCATGCATAGCCCATCGACATAGACATGTCCGTGTGTAGATTCCAAATAGCCTGTGAGCAACTTCAT
>CAWUWP010000033.1:0-5573 GCA_963926275.1 uncultured Gammaproteobacteria bacterium
TCAATAATCTGCTCAGGGATAACAATTTTAGTCGGACTAATATCGGCATGAATACCTCCTACTGCAGCGACAGCAACAATATGCTTCACATCTTTATCATGCAACGCCCATATATTTGCACGGTAGTTCACCATGTGTGGAGGAATAGTATGGCGTGAACCATGGCGTGGCAAAAATATAATTTTCTTACCACAATAATCACCAAATGTGATCGGCCCAGATGGTGGCCCAAATGGCGTACGGACAACTTCTTTACGAAGTATCTTTAATCCTGGAAATGACGCCAGTCCAGTGCCACCAATAATTGCTATATCTTGCATAGTTGCGTTTGCCTAAGTGTTATAACAGTGAGTATTATTCTGAAATTGCATAAATTGCAGGAACATTACGCAAGTAACCTTGATAGTCCATTCCGTACCCATAAACATATCGATCAACCACTTCTAAGCCAAAGATGTCAGGCTTAATTGCGACTTGAGGTGTTAATTTTTTCTTGAGTAATAATACTGCGGTGATGACTTCACTCGCGCCATGTTTTCTACAGTAAGAGACTAATTCTTCCATGGTATAGCCTTCGTCATAGATATCATCAACCAACACCACTGTTTGATTTTCTAATGGCAATTGCGGCTCCTTCAACCAATGCAAGCTGCCACCCACCGTCTTATCACGATAACGAGCCACCTGCAGATAATCCAAGCGCACATCGCACTCTATGCTACGTAACAAATCGGATGTGATCATGATTCCACCATTCATTACACTAATCAAAATAGCATTCTTGTTTTTAATCTTGGCTTCCAACTCAAGACCCATATTTTCTACTGCGGCCTTTATTTGGCTAGCACTGAAAATTAAGTCTGAGTTATCTTTTACTTGCTGTAACTGCTGGGAGGATAAATTTGCCATGAGATTTAGCTGTTATATTATTTAACTTTGTTTTATTTGACCTTGCTGTAATAACATCGTCGTAGTCGGAAATGCCATTTCAGCTCCATTCTCTTCCACAATATCAGAAATCTTCAGTAACACTTCCTGCTTAACTTCATGAAAATGAATCCAATTAGTGGTTTTAGTAAATGTATAAACAAAGAAATCAACTGATGATTCATTAAACGCATTAAAATTTACAATCATAGTTTGCGTCTGATCAATCTCTGCATGTGCTCTAAGCATCGTTTTCACATCTTCGACGATACGATCCATTTGAGCGACATCATCATAGCGTAATCCGAACGTCTCGTAGATTCGTCGATGCGACATACGTGAAGGGTTTTCTACCGCGATCGTAGCAAAAATAGAATTAGGCACATACAAAGGACGTTTATCAAAGGTGCGTATAACAGTAAGACGCCAACCAATAGATTCTACTGTGCCTTCAATCTGCCTATCAGGCGATCGGACCCAATCTCCTACGATAAAAGGTCGGTCCATATAAATCATCAACCCACCAAAGAAATTAGACAACAAATCTTTCGCTGCAAAACCAATAGCAATACCACCAATACCACCAAACGCTAAAACACCAGACACACTAAAACCCAATGTTTGCAGGATAACTAATGCTGTCGTGATAAATATCGCGACTCTAATTAGCTTACCCATCGCATGTATTGACGTTTCATCGACTGACTGTCCATTTTGCAACTTTTGTAAGATAGCCGCATTTTCTAATCGCGCAACAAATGAGATCAAGGCCCACGATATCATCGCTGTGATTAGCGTATAACGAATTGGATTTATATAAGCAAATATATCTGCTTCGGTTTTCGCTCCGGCGATTTGGGCCGCATATGAAATACCAATAATGATAATCGTGTAACGCAGCGGCCTACGCACTGCATTAACTAATGCATCATCCCATGGGTTATGGGTGGCATCTGCTTTAGCCGCCAATTTAACTAATATTCGCCTGGCAATAAAAGCCAATATCAACACACCGAGCACAACTGCAAAGACTTCATACACCCATGTATCGATCAGATCATTAGCGACAATATTTTTAATGTTATTTAATAATTCCTGCATAGCTATTTTTTATTATAAATTTAATGACATACTTTTGTTTGCCTGACATTGTGAAATAAATTCATCAAGTAATGCTAGTTGTTGACTAGTTAATGGCTGTGGCGTTTTACCATGAAATCGAGCTAAACGTAATTGCGAACTAGGATTATTGTAGCTATCAAGATGATCAAGTGCAGGCTGAATGTCTTCAGGGTAATTACATATTAACGCCATATCAGAACCCGCCTCTAATGCTGCTTGCAGGCGACCACAAATATCACCAATGACATGGGCTCCTTTCATTGATAGATCGTCACTAAAGATAACCCCTTCAAATCGCATTTGTTCGCGCAGTACACGCGTTAACCAGTAATATGAAAAACTTGCTGGTTTTTTATCCACGTTTTCATAGACAACATGTGCAGACATCATTCCGGCAATCCCATGATCAATTAAACGTTGAAAAGGCACCATGTCAGTTAACTGCATTTCATTTTCATGGCGATGATCGACGGGGCATTCAAAATGCGAATCTGCGCTGACCGTGCCATGACCAGGAAAATGTTTGCCGACCGACTCCATACCGCCCTTACGCAGCCCTAACATGAATTTACTAGCCAAGGCGCTGACTGCGTCGATGTCATGATGAAAAGCTCTGTCACCGATAACGACGCTCTCTCCTGTATCTAGATCTAAGATAGGCGCAAAGGTAAAGTCGACGCCCACTTCACGAAGTTCGGTGGCTAATTGGCATGCGAGGAATTCTGCCAGATGTAATGCCTTGCCAGGGTCCTTGTCATAGACTTCGCCAAGACACCTCATAGGAGGAAACTGAGTAAATCCATCACGAAAACGCTGCACGCGCCCTCCCTCCTGATCTACCGCAATAAGTAGTTTTGGTTTCTTTATTGCGTGCAATTCACTGATTAGAGAACTGATTTGATCTCTATCATGATAATTTCTTGTAAACAGAATAACTCCACCCACAGCAGGATGGGCTAACCATAAACGTTCCTGAGCACTGATTTCAGTACCTTTCAGG
The DNA here is from genome assembly GCA_963926275.1 of uncultured Gammaproteobacteria bacterium. Lineage (GTDB taxonomy): Bacteria > Pseudomonadota > Gammaproteobacteria > UBA4575 > UBA4575 > UBA1858. The sequence continues at coordinate 3,050 of CAWUWP010000033.1, forward strand.
TCAATCATTAATGGGCCATTGCTCATTTTTTTATATAATCCAATGAGTTAAAAGACTTTAAAATATATAGTATAGGGAATAGCGCCCATTGTATGGTGAAAACCACACCAAGATAAGCGTTAAACTGGGACGATAGGATACTTTACGTGGACGTATACTTCAGGTAAAAAAAAGGGCACCCATAACTGAGTGCCCTAACCAGGGGGAGTCGAGAATAACAACATAGCAATCAAAATAATTCTGATTGATGTTGCGAGGCTCACTAAGCTAACTGCATTTATGATGCCAGAAATAATAAAATCATAATAATCAGTAACTTAACAAGTTACTGCTATCAAAATAGCTTATCGATTACTAATTTTCATTTAACAAAATGTGGCAGTTTTCTGCCGGGCATGGCAATTATTGCCATTATTAACCCATGGAACTCACTGAATAATAGTAATATTTTTCAAAATACTTATTTAGCTCAATAACACTGATACTAAGAAATCACATACCGCAATATCCTTTATGCCAAAAAAACGTTACCAAGCAGCGCTCAACGCTAATGAATTGAACTATGACGAAATGCAAATGAATGTCGTAGAACACCTTGACGCCTTGCACACTCAAGTTAGCCAACAACATCTTTCGCTCGATGATTCATTGGGTAGCAAGTTAAGTGGTTTTTTTAGGCGTGCAAAAAAACCTAACTCTTGTGCGCAAGGCTTATACATATGGGGGTCTGTGGGGCGCGGTAAAACCTATTTAATGGATATATTTTATGACTGCTTACCGGCCGACAAAAAATTGCGCTTACATTTTCACCGCTTCATGCAAGAGATTCATCACCAGTTGCGAGACATTAACAATGAAGAGGATCCTCTGTTAATTGTTGCTGAAAGTTTCAAGCAACGCACTAATATTATTTGCCTGGATGAATTGTTTGTTTCTGATATTGGAGACGCAATGATACTGGCGGGACTGCTAGATGCATTTTTCTCTTGTGGAATCACTTTAGTCACTACCAGTAATTGCCATCCTGATGATTTATATAAGGGAGGATTACAAAGGCAAAAATTTCTTCCCGCCATTGAGCTTATCAAGCAACAGACAAACGTCATTGAATTAGGTGGCAACACTGATCACCGCTTAGAATTTCTAGAGCACGCGGATATTTATCATCACCCGCTTGATGAATGCGCACATCAAGTAATGACTAATAATTTTATGAATGTCTCTCCTGAACCAGGGGTAGAAAACGAACATTTATCAATAGAAGGAAGAAGCATCCAAACTATTCGCTGCGCTGATGGCACTGTGTGGCTTTGTTTTAGCCACTTATGCGGGGGGCCACGCAGCGCAGCAGACTATATTGAAATTGCTCGATGCTTCAATACTGTATTAATTTCAAACATTCCCGTGTTGACCAACAATGATGATCTTGCACGCCGTTTCATTACTGTTATCGATGAGTTTTATGACCGCAGCGTCAAAGTCATTATTTCAGCCGAAGCAAGTGTTCATGATTTATACAAAGGGAAAAGGCTATCGTTTGAATTCCAGCGTACGGTGAGTCGATTACTTGAAATGCGCTCTCATGATTACTTAGCGCGCCCACATAAATCTCTGTGACAGGACATGCTTGTTTAGTTATGATTAACCTCTAAATTATCACGTGTGAGTTGACTATGAAAAAACCAGTTACCGTTGCGATTACAGGTGCCGGAGGCAACATTGGATACGCTATTGCTTTTCGTATTGCAGCAGGTGATCTGTTTGGTCCTGATCAGCCCGTTAACTTACACTTAATTGAAATTGAGCCTGTCTTGCCTGCGCTGACCGGCGTGGTGATGGAACTTAATGATTGTGCTTTCCCTACCCTCAACAAAATAGTCGCTACCGCAGAATTTTCAACTGGATTCGGTGATGCTGATTACATTTTCCTAATAGGTTCTAGACCTAGAGGCAAAGGCATGGAAAGACAAGATTTATTAAGTGCTAACGGCGCAATATTCAAACCTACCGGAAAAGCCATTAGTGAAAATGCCGCAAAAGACGTGCGTGTTTTAGTGGTAGGTAATCCGGCAAACACTAATGCTTTAATTGCATTACATAACGCGCCTAATTTACAACCCAATCAAATTACTTCAATGATGCGTTTAGATCATAATCGCACGATAAGTATGCTTGCAGAGAAAGTTAGCAAACACTCTTCTGCTATCAACAACGTTACTGTTTGGGGTAATCATTCGACAACTCAATTCCCTGACTTACAACACTGCACAGTCAATGACATAAAAGCCTATGAGTTGATCGATACGGATTGGTATCGAAATGAGTTTATTGAACACGTGCAAAATCGAGGCGCTGAAGTTATTAATGCACGCGGCGCTTCCTCGGCAGCTTCAGCTGCCTCGGCTGCGATAGATCATATGCGTGACTGGGTACTGGGATCAGACGGCGATAGCTGGGTAAGTATGGGCACCTACTCGACAGGTAGTTACGGCGTCACTAGCGAGCTCATGTATTCATTTCCAAC
>CAWUWP010000034.1:0-12111 GCA_963926275.1 uncultured Gammaproteobacteria bacterium
TGCCACTTAATTTGGCGGGCGCTTCATAGTTAAAACCTTCTTTTGTGGCGGTATCACCAATGTATTGTTCTACCGAATTAATCCCCACAAAATCTTCTACATGGTTACGATTACAACCCTCTTCGCAAGGTGCAGGGCATACTCGACCCATCATTGATGGGAACGGGTTAGCCTCGGTTGAACGACGAAATGCGTACTCTTGCATAGAGACGCCTTCAGGTGGCTTCTCGATACCACGAACGATATCTAACCATCCACGAATATCTTCACCAGACGGGCAACTTCCTTGGCATGGCGGTGTGCGGTGAACGTAAGTAGGGCACTTATGAGAGGTGTCTTCTAAAAATATTTGATCACCTAAATTTCCCCACTGGTGGTCACCATCTTCATACAAACGAAATGTAAGTTTGTATGACATGTCATCCTTTGATGTAGCCATTACTTTGCTCCTAAGTTACCTAATACTGTTTAATTTAGTGACGCGGCTGTTTCTGCGTCTTTTGAATCTTCATTATCTTCGTCATCGCTCTCGCCACTTTTTTGTCCTGTTAGGACAATGGCATTACTCACGAGCTGATGAAGACTGACAATTTGATCCATCTCAAAATTGTAATATGGAAATATCTTTGAGAACTGGCTTTTACATATTGCGCAGATTGCTGCCATATGTGTCACGCCATTCTGTTCTGTTACTTCTTTAAGTGCTTGCATTCGTGGCATTGCACCTTTAACTCGCAATTCAATTAAGTCGTCTGTTAATAGACCGCCACCACCACCACAGCAAAAAGTACCTTCTTTTATTGAATGCTCAGGCATGTCATAGAAGTTATTACAACTTGCTTTAATAATGTCGCGTGGGATTGTAAATTGCCCACCCGGCTTATCACCCATGCGTGATGCACGTGCAACGTTACATGAGTCATGGTAAGTCAACGTCATGTGATCGTTACCTGACTTATCCAACTTAATTCTTCCGTCTTCAATCAAGCCATGTGTCACTTCACAAATATGTTGCGGCACAGGATAGTTCTGATCTAAAAAATCAAACGGACCTGCTAATGTATTTAAGAAGCTATATGCGACACGCCATGCATGCCCACACTCGCCAAAGACGATACGTTTAACACCCAGATCAAGCGCTGCTTGACGAATACGTAACGCCAATTTCTGCATGTTCTCGTAACTTCCGATGAACATACCAAAGTTTGCGGCTTCACTAGCATATGAACTCATCGTCCAAGAAATGCCTGCTTCATGGAATACTTTTGCGTAACCAATTAATCCATCAATATGTGGTTCTGCGAAAAAATCGGCAGATGGCGTAATTAGCAATACGTCTGCGCCTTTCACATCGAGAGGCATTTTAACTACCACGCCGGTCTCTTCTTCAATGTCTTCTTCCAAGCCTTCTAGTGTGTTGATTAAGGCGGGCTCTGGGAGTCCTAAATTATTTCCTAATAACTGTGCTTTGCCGATAATCTCATTGCAATACTTTTGACCTTTACCGACCGTGTCCATAATTTCACGTGCCGCCATGGATATTTCTGCAGTATCAATGCCATATGGGCAGTACACAGAACAACGTCGACATTGCGAGCACTGATGAAAATAGGTGTACCAATCATCAAGCACTTCTTCGGTAAGATCTTCTGCACCGACTAATTTTGGTGCTATTTTCCCGGCTAACGTGTAGTAGCGACGATAGACTTTTCGGAATAAATCTTGGCGTGCCACCGGCATGTTTTTAGGATCCGTTGTGCCTAGATAGTAATGACACTTATCAGTACAAGCTCCACATTTCACACAAGAATCGAGATAGACAGACAATGAACGATACTTGTTGGTAAGTTCGCCCATCTTTTCAATCGCAACTTCTTTCCAGTTATCGATTAACTCACCAGGGTATCCTAATGGAGTTTGAAATTTCTCTTTGGCCACATAAGGTGCACTATGCGCCATAGCGTCTTTCTTCAACTTCGGAATAATTGGATATTCTTTTAATTCCGGGACTTCAAATTTAGCGACGGCCATTGTTGTTATGCTCTTTTAATTTAGTTACTTGGAAGATTCCAACTTAATTGCCCATGCCGCGACATGTCTTTTCTCGCGCGGGTTATCTACCTGGTTGCGACTCGGGCTAAAGAATATACCTGGCGCGTGCAGCAATTTAGAGATTGGGAATATCGCCATTAATATAATCACTAGTGATAAATGGATAACTAAAATAATATCAGTAGGCATAGTTCGAATATCGAATACCATCAAACCTAACATGTATGTTTTCAGTGTAGCGATATCTGTATGAGTAACAAATGTCATTAAAACACCTGTCGACCCAATACCGATAATAAGTAGCAACATTAAATAATCAGAGGGGGCTGATATATAGCGAATACGATCAACAACGACACGCCGTAGCAACAGACCACCTAAACCTATCAGCATGGCGAATGATGCGTACTTCCCAAAGGGTTGTAGCAATGACACCCACCACCATACTGGGTCAGTGAAATAACGTAAGTGACGTAATAGCACCAACAATAAACCAAAGTGAAATAACCAACCAAATAGCCAGATCCATTTATTCGCTTTAAATAGACTTTCAAAGATCGTGATTTCTTTAAACATACGAAACGCAACGCCGGCACGAGTCGTCGGTGCTGGTGTTGTTGGGATCTTTAATGGCGCGGGGGTCTTAATGTATTTACGTACTTTATACGCAACACCAAACACTAAGATTGCCGTTGCGGCATAAAATAATATGGCAAATAAAATAGACATTTTATCTAAATTCTAAAGTGCATTCGTTATAAAGCCGAGCAAGCTAGACTTCCTCGGCTTTTCAACAAACTAACTTATACGCAACCTGTTGGCTTAGGAAGACCCGCGTATTTACACGCTTGCTTTGCTGGGCCATAAGGGAATAACTCATATAAGTACTTGCTATTGCCTTTGTCTTTTCCGAGCTTCTTACCAATTGCCTTTGTTAAAACACGTACCGCTGGAGCAATTTGATACTCTTCGTAGTACTCACGAAGAAAGTTAACAACTTCCCAGTGATCTTCTGTAAGAGGAGCACCATCAGCGACAGCCATTGCTGTTGCAAGTTCAGGTCTCCATTGGTTCAAATCTGCTAAGTAACCTTCTTCGTCAGTCTCGTAACTTTGACCATCAACTTCTATTGGCATGTATTTCTCCTATCGTATTATTGCTAATTGCAAATCTAGATTTTTGTACGGTTAGCACAAGAATCAATTATTTAATGAACTATAGCCAGGCTTGAACTGACTCATATTCTGCTGCCAGATCAACAAAGCCGCTGTAATCAACCACTTTTATTCCATCTACAACATTTCCCTCACTTAAACCGCGTGCTTTAAGATCCGGACCAAGCACATAAAATGAAATGTTTGCCATTGCATCTGCAACATTTTTTGAATGCTTAGTGCCCTTCATTGCACCCACAACACCATCTTCGATGAGTAGCACTGCACTACTCGCTTTTGCTAAGCGCATGCACGAATCAAGTGAATTTTTTTCAAATGGGCTCTTATTAACTGTATGTAGCATTGCCATATACTTTATCCTTTAAAAACTAAATACGACGTCTTGCTGGTCAATCACTTCAGCAAGCTCTTCACGTGAAACAAGATGAATAGAGTCTTTTTCAGCCCAATCATCATCTTCATCTTCGTATTTCAAATCTTGTAAATCATCTAGCGATAATCCACGCTCTTCTAACGATTCTTTTTCGATGTATATTTTCTTAATATCGTAATCACCTAACGCAGAGTAAGTTGGAGAAAAATTCTTCATCCCAATTTCTTCTGTGTTTTGACCTTTCATTAATTGATAAACACCATCGTCTGCAAATACAAGACTAACGTCTTGATCAAATGCTGCTGCGATTAATACAACTTCTAATGATTCAAGTGCATAGATTGTTCCGTAAGGTGACTTACGATTCATGTACATGAATTCTTTTATGATTTGTTCGCCGTCTTCCATAATGAATCTCCCTTACTAGTCGCCAAAGACGACCATGCGGTCTGCCTGAATTCCAGCTTCGATTAACTGGCCTAAACCAGAAATACGAAACCCTTCTGCCACGTTATTTGAAGTCTTGCCGTTACGTTTAGCTTCATCTTCATCCAACATGCCGCGACGTTGTGCAGCAGCAACACATAGCACTAAATCTACGCTATGTTCTTTTGCTAGCTCGGACCATCTATTAGGTATGTGACGATCATCTTGCGGGGGTACCGCAAGCGAAGTGCCATTATTCACACCATCGTGATAGAAAAAGATACGAAAAATCTCGTGTCCTTTCTCAATCGCTGCCTTAGCAAATTCATATGCTGAGTCAGACGCCTGATGTGTATAAGGGCCTTCGTTAATTAATATTCCAAATTTCACCAATAAACTCCCTTACTTAGAAACGTATATGGGTTGAAGAGTTAAGGCTACGACGCGCCCCTCTCCAATTATCAATATGGAACTTAGTAAATGGCAGTCCAGTTAACTCAAAGAATCGAGGCCAACCTACGCGCTCAACCCAATCGTTAATTCTTTCCCAATCTCGCGCATCTTCTTTATATGCAGTAAGAATGCGTTTCACGATAGCTGTTGCTTCAGGCCAACGCGGTGGATTGTTTGGAATTCCTGCTGCCACTAATTTTTGGAATGTAGGTTTGCCACGTGCGTTTGAGTGATTTCCACCCACCCAAATAGCTAATTTAGAATGCTCTGCATCATTAATTTGCATTGGAGGACATGGTGGGAAGCAAGCACCACAACAGATGCACTTCTTCTCATCAACTTCTAGAGAAGCTTTACCATTAATTAATGCGGGTCTAATTGCTGCTACTGGGCAACGTGCTACTACTGAAGGTCGCTCACAGACATTAGAGACTAAGTCGTGATTAATTTTCGGCGGCTTAGTGTGCTGAACGTTAATCGCGATATCACCTTGGCCACCACAGTTAATCTGGCAGCATGATGTGGTCATATGTACACGGTTAGGCATGTTGTTTTCTTTGAACTCATCAATAAGCTCATCCATCATTGCCTTCACTACACCCGATGCGTCAGTGCCTGGAATATCACAGTGCAACCAACCTTGAGTATGAGAAATCATTGCAACAGAGTTCTTGGTACCGCCAACAACAAAACCTTCCGCTTCAAGAGCATCGATCATTGGTTGTACTTTTGCTTCGTCTGCCACCATATATTCGATATTTGATCGAATGGTGAATCGTACATAGCCATCAGCAAACTTGTCGCCGATGTCACAAAGTGTGCGTAACGTGAACACATCTAAAATACGTTGTGTTCCTGCACGAACAGTCCAAATTTGATCGCCAGTTTTTGCTACGTGTAGCAAAACACCTGGGCGTGGATGCTCATGATAATCCCATGCGCCGTAATTCTTGCGCATAACTGGGTGCATATATTGAAAGCCGTCTGGGCATCCTGATTCAATAGGTGCTCTATGTTCTATTGCCATGTTTTTTATATCTCCGAACTAAAAGCCTACAGTTAACATGCAGGCTTTAGTGACTTTAAATAAACTTAAGTAAAAATTCTTTCTTCGTAGTGAAGATTAGCTAGCAGCGACTACTTTTTCTTCTGCTTTACGCTTAAACCACTTTTCAGCTTCTTCATCCCAACCATCCATACGTACGTATGAACTTTGGCGAGGCTCATTAACCATATTTGGATCCACTTCGATACCAACACCTTCTAAGAAGTTAACAAGGCCGATACGCTCAACCATCTCACCACAACGCTCGTGCTCTAAGCCATTCTCTGCCCAGAAGTCGATAGTCTCTTCAGCCATTTCAGTAAGCTTCTCGTAATCTTCATCAGTTTTTAGTCTCATGAATGGAACAACTACTGTGCCCATCAAATCACCAATCTTAAGAGTACGCTTACCACCAATAAGAATTGTTGCACCCTGATCATCACCCGGTGAAAGTGCTTTCACCATGACGTTCATGCAATGCATGCATCGCACACAGTTACGGTTATCAACATCCATCGTGTCATCATCTCTTAATGACAATGCTTTAGTTGGGCAACGAGTAACAACGTTGTCGATGACATACTCGCGACCTTTACGTGCAACGAACTTTTTAACTTCTTCTTGATCCACTTTCATGTCATCGCGCCATGTGCCAATGATCGCAAAGTCAGAACGTTCAATTGAGTTCATGCAGTCATTACCACAACCCGATACCTTGAACTTAAACTTGTATGGAAGTGCTGGACGATGAACGTCATCAGTGAAGTTATTAAGAAGAGTACGGTGAATCTTCATTTCGTCTAGGCCAGACATTTCGCAACGTGCTGCACCGACACATGACATACCCGTTCGAACACATGGGCCTGCGCCGCCCAAGTCCCAACCGTATTCATTGATCTCATCGAAGAAGTGTTGAGTGTTATCAGTAGACGTACCGATAAACATTATGTTTCCTGTTTGGCCGTGGAATGTAACTAGACCTGAACCCCATTTTTCCCAGCTATCACCTAATTGGCGAAGCATATCTGTGGTGTAGTAGTTACCTGCTGGGGGCTGAACGCGAAGTGTGTGGAATTCTCGTGACTCCGGGAATGCATCACCGACTTCAGAGAAGCGAGGAATAATACCTGAACCGTATCCGAATACACTGACAGTTCCACCTTTCCAATAACCTTTTCGCGTCTCGTATGAGTGTTCTAACTGACCTAACAAGTCATTTGCCATGCCCTTAATTCTGGTGTCGTCATGTTTATCACGAAGACGTTTAATTCCAGATATGAAACTAGGCCATGGTCCATTCTCTAACTCATCGAGCATTGGGGTATCATGATGCTGGTCAGCCATTTTTAATTCTCCTATTCACAAGCTATTTAATAACTTGGGGTTGTGTTATTCCACGCGCAGAACAGCCTAATCTACCGGCTGCTTATGGGGTAGCAGTCTAGAGTTGACGGGTTAAGATCAAAATCCTACCTATGGGGTGCGGGGGGTTAGCTATATTATCTCAACAGGGATATAGCGACATAAATATTTATAATGCCCACGCTGCCTCAAACCAACTAAAAATTTATTTTATTCAACTAAAACAATTAGTTACAATTCTATCCAATATATCGCATTGGTTAACAGAGCTACCTTAATTTAATGTTAGAGTTTAGCTAGAATAATACATAAATAAGCAAAACGTTAACCAGCTCTCAACTATTTAGCTTTATTAAATTATCACTATGTACGACTTTGAATCTGACTATACCCAATGGCGTGAAAACAAACTCGCTCATCGCATCCAGCAATCTCAGATTGAGGCTGTCTCAATTGCCGATCCTAGTATTTTATCTCAGCAAGAACTAACTAAGCTAAGCCATCTTTGCCAGAATGATAATTTTGCAATTTATCGTCTAGATCAACCTTCCCACGCCACTAAAACAAGCATCCGTTCAATGGCAAGTCAATTGGGTATGGTATCTCTGGATCAAAACCTATGTGCCGATAACGACAGTATTTCTTCCTTACAAGTCATGGACTTAGGACGTGCACGAGGCTATATCCCCTACACTGCTAATGCGCTTAATTGGCACACCGACGGCTACTACAATGCATTCAGTGAGCACATCCGCTCCTTTCTTCTCCACTGCCAACAGAACGCCCTCTCAGGAGGAGACAATATACTTATAAATCATGAGCTTATATATATACAGCTACATGACAGTAACCCGGAGCTAGTGGCAGCCCTAATGCAACCCGATGCACTCACTATTCCTGCCAACATCGAAAATGACGTTGAACTACGTCCCGCTCAAAGTGGACCCGTATTTTATCGAGACAGCTCAACAAACATGCTACAAATGCGCTATACCTCCAGGTCTCGAAGCATCGAATGGAAGCAAGACCATCATATTCAACGTGCCGTTAGTATGATTGAAGAATTACTGACTACCCGTGATTTTGTGATTAATTACACCCTGCAGCCCGGGGAGGGATTAATCTGTAACAATATTCTCCATGGGCGTAACGCCTTTACAAATGGGAATATTCCGCAGCAACAACGAGTCATGTATCGTGCTCGCTCCTATAATCGATTATTCAGCGGCCAATAACTAAACAATGCTCTCATTAAGTGAAATTCTCATGCAAGATCATGGCATGCAAAGCTTTGATGAATTAAAAGTAGAGCTACAGAAACGTGCTCAGCAGGGTGAAATTTTTTTCCAAATGGATGTGCGCCCTCCTTTTAGAGATACTCCTGAAGAATGGGAGGAGATCCTAGAATCCGTATTTACTTCAGCCAGGCCTAGTTAGTATGTTGTGGAATGACGAAACTACTGATAAAGCGGTCTATGAAGTGCCGGATGACATCGTCGATGTCAATTTCAAAATCAAATGTGCTCAACTGCCGTTAGATCACGCACATCAGCTTTCTGAAGCTATTATTAAACAGCTCCCATGGATAGAAAGCTCTGAGTATGCAGGTATACACCTTATACATGGTGCAGAGTCGGGCAACGGTTGGATACGTCCCACCGATCCAGACGAACTTATTTTTCCATCAAGACGCACGCTATTTACCATCCGTACGCCACAAGAACACGTAGAAGACGTGCGCGCACTAGATGGTACTTCTATTAATGTGTGCGATGCTTCGATTGAATTTTCAAAACCCACTATTCGAAAATTATCTAAATTAACCACAATATTTGCTCGCTACGTACTTGCCGACCAGATCGATGATGAAACTAGCTTCTTAAATGAAATGATCGTATTACTTGCTAAAAAGAACATCAGACCTAATAAAATGATGAGTGGTCGAGCGACAATCATGAAATTTCCCGGTAAAACTCTCGGCGCTCGCAGCCTGATGATCGATGGTCTTGATGTCACAGAGTCCGTCCTACTCCAACAACAAGGGTTAGGAGACGGCAGAAAATTCGGCTGTGGCCTATTTTTACCTCATAAGGGTATTGACGCGGTCAATGAGACCCAGGAAAAATAACGCCCTTATTAAAAGAGGTCAAAGCCCTTTAATATATTTAAAATATTAAGCATAGCTGCATGAAAAATTTAAAGGGCTCTGACCCCTTTCAAAAATAAGGAGAATTAATTATGGCAATTGAAGTTGATGGAAAGTCTATTGAAACCACACCAAGCGGATTCTTAACCAATATTGAAGATTGGTCTGAGCCTCTGGCAGAAGTCATCGCCAAAGAAGAAGGCGTTGAATTGACTGATAGACATTGGGACGTGGTCAAATACTTGCGTGAAGAATTTATAAATAATGCTGGTAACCAGCCCAATACTCGCAACATGGTCAAAGCCATGACCAAGTTATGGGGCGATAAGAGCATCAATGCTAAAACACTTTACGACCTATTTCCTGGTGACCCTAGCAAGCAAGGCGGCAGAATCGGTGGTTTACCTGAAAGTCGACGTAAAGGCGGCTACTAGCTCACATACTCTCTATCGGGATACATATCAGCCCGATAATATGAATTAGTATTTATTTACAGAATTTAAATTAATTTACTTTCGGAGGGCCCATGAGCTCTAAGCAAGACAAAATCAAAAAAATGTTAGAAATGCAGAAACAGTTTATCGCCCTAGATCGTGCGCGTGGCGTTTCTGCTGAAGAATACTTCACACCAGAAGACGACTCTGAGTTAAGCGGCTTCCGTGAAGAGTATTCAAAACTAGCAATGGACGTTGTTGATGACGCCCATAAAGAAAAAGGCTCCGCCGCCTAACTAGCGACATCACTATATTTTTAGAAAAGCCGCGCATGTCGCGGCTTTTTTATGCGCAACACCTTATAACCACCAAATAAAGTCATATAACTTATTGTAATTCGGTAGTCTTCTTTAAATTACCATCCCTCAGTAACAACACATTCTAATACAAGCGAATATTTTCATTAATAATTTGCAAACTAGCTCTCTATCGAACAGTGCAGAATTGTGAGCCATCACACGAAAAACTTAAGCAAATTTAAGCTTAATGAAGCCTTAAACTTATATAGAATTTTATTACATGAAAATTCCAACACTATGAGGAAAGGCTATGTCCAAAGATAATCAGCGAACAATTGATAGCTTAGAAGAAGAGTACACTGAACCGACTGAATCTATTGCTTCAGAAAAAAGTTCTTCTAGAAGTTCTGAACAGAACTCAGATTCAGGCGCACCAAATTTAGAAGACATAAGAACCGCTGGCCTCTAATTTAGCTAATAGCTTTTAGACAACAGAAACACATTTAACTACTTTTTCCTGTTTTTTCTTGTTATGTACACATCCAAACAACACTCCTCTCCGGTAAATTAAGCAAAAAAGCTTTTCATTTCACGAATAGCTATATACCGTTAATGTTTGTAATTTAGATTAGCAATTGTTTTAAGACTCTCGTCACAAAACAATAAAATATATACTTCAGGACCCCAGTCAGTAACTCACTGTAAATATTAAAATTCATGGATTTCATTGCTTATTTGTACTTTACATTTTTTTAATGAAAAACTATAAATATATGTTTTATATAATGTTTTATAAAATTAATAACTATAGTTGATCACCATCGCATGAAAATTTAACCCTATAAACTATAAGCCCATACAGTAATAGACTTTCTCATAAGTCGTAAACAGATAATACGACATAACAGTCAGATGAACTCAACGTCATCGCTGAACCCATCTGATTAACGAAGGAGAATATGACTATGAAATTAATTGTGCAGAAGAGCCGTTTGAATGCTTTTTTTATAGGGGCAAAATCATTTTTATTTACTATTGTGCCTCTTTCTGGGATATCCGCCCCATTAAAAGTGCCATTCGAAAATCCAGTTGCAAACAATGCTGAAATAATTTCTAACCAGTTAGATCAGATAGTTAAAAATCAAGATTGGTTGCCAGTACTTGGTCGCGCTGCATTCTGGGATCAGAATATGGGCAGTGACGGGGGTTCATGTGCAAGCTGTCACTTTAGTGCTGGTGCAGATAATCGACTCACTGGACAAATGAATCCAGCATTTCGCGCCGCGGCTGGTGCAGATACTGAATTCGGATGTGTCGAGGGAAGTTTATGTGAAACAAATTCAGGCTCCACGGGCTCTGGAGGACAAGCAGGCCCTGAGTACACTTTTGTTGAAGCAGATTATCCATTTAGGCAGTTAGAAGCCTTTCCAAATGATACAGGGCGCATGGTGCAAAATGACCGTAATGCTGAACTCCTTATCAACACAAATGATGTGCATTCATCGGCAGGTTCATTTGATGCGCAATTCATTAAGGCATTTCACGGTAAAGAAAAATGTGGCAAACCTAATAAGGATGTCTTCTATAAATCGGACAGACGTGGAAACACTCGTGCTGCTAGTGCTGTAGAACCACGCAACACACCAACAGTAATCAACTCGGGCATGCTGTTTACTAAATTTTGGGACGGTCGCGCCAATAACTTGTTTAACGGTGTCGGTGTTTTTGGAATGAGCGATATTGTTCATGACAAAACTAAACACCTTATCAAGATGGATGGCTACCACGCTGCTCTAACTCACATTGAATTACCTAACGCTGCATTGGCTTCTTTATCGGTCGGTCCAATTTTAGATAATTTAGAGATGTCATGTGATGGCAGAACCTTTGCCGATGTTGCGCATAAAATGTTCCACACACGCCCGTTACAAAAGCAAAGAATTGCTAAAACCGACAGCACTTTTGGTGTTTACGGGAAATTTGGCGATATCCGTGCTAAAAAAGGTAGAGGCTTAAAACGTAAGTACCAATACTACAAACTCATCCAACTCGCGTTTAAAGACGAATAGTGGAAGTCTGATGACTTGTGGAAAATTGTAGACAATGGTTCAGACCAAGAAGCAACTCTCAAGAAAGTTAGACGATATAAAGATGGTCACACTCAGATGGAAATTAACTTTCCAATGTTCTGGGGTCTTGCGTTGCAGAAGTATCAGCATTCGCTAGTGTCCGATCAATCTAGGTTTGATATCGCTGAAGAAGCCGGATGCTTTGTACCCGGTGCTCGTATACCTGGACAAGGTCCACCAAGATTTGAACAAGGACCAAATCTTCCAGGTTGCTACT
>CAWUWP010000035.1:0-7402 GCA_963926275.1 uncultured Gammaproteobacteria bacterium
TGAGCCTTCTGCCACTGTTTATAGACATCAAAGATAAACCTTGCCTAATTATAGGAGGAGGAAAAATAGCGGCGCGAAAATTAAAAATGCTATGCAAAGCAGACGCTGACAGCACCATTATTGCTCCACTCATTTGCAATGAAATAAAAGAATTAGTCGAGACACACGCTCTCACTTGTCACCAGCGCGAGTTCACTGACACTGACATTAACAATCAACGCTTAATTATTGCCGCCACTAACGATACATCACTAAATAAGCATATCAGTGAATTAGCTAAGCAAAAAAATATTCTTGTCAATGTTGCTGATGACTTCAAACAAGGCGATGTCGTTTTACCGTCAGTTATTGATCGTGATCCGATTCAAATTGCGGTGACAACTGGTGGTGCGTCTCCAGTATTAGCACGCTTACTACGTCGAAATTTAGAACGCTGCACTCCTTCTGCTTATGGCGCACTGGCTTCATTGGTTGAAAAGTACCGACAACAAACAGCGGAGACAATTGAAGACGAAGATTCTCGCAGACGCTTTTGGGAAGATGTATTACAAGGTCCCATCTCAGAAATGGTATTAGCTGGAAAAGTTAACACTGCTGAAGAAACACTACAGCACAAACTAGCAAGCAAAGATTTCAGCAACAATGACAGCGGAGAGGTGTACTTGGTTGGCGCGGGTCCTGGAGACCCAGACTTACTAACATTCCGTGCATTGCGATTAATGCAGCAAGCAGATGCAGTTGTTTATGACCGTTTAGTGTCCGACCAAATCATGAATCTAGTCAGAAAAGATGCTGAGAAAATTTACGCCGGCAAGCAACGTGCTAACCATGCTATACAACAAGAATCGATCAATCATTTATTAGTACGACTGGCTAAAGAAGGCAAACGCGTGCTCAGACTAAAAGGTGGTGATCCTTTTATCTTTGGCCGTGGTGGCGAAGAGATCGAAACATTAATGGAAGAAGGCGTTCACTTTCAGGTAGTGCCCGGCATTACTGCTGCGGCAGGTTGCGCATCTTATTCAGGTATCCCGCTGACCCATCGCGATCATGCGCAAGCATGCACGTTTGTGACGGGCCATTTAAGAGATGGCACAGTAAATCTTAACTGGAAGATGTTGGCGCATGCTAACCAAACGATTGTTTTCTACATGGGACTCCATGGCTTAAATATAATTTGCCATGAATTAGTCAAGCATGGTTTATCTGCGGACACTCCAGCGGCATTGATCTCCAAAGGAACCACGCCGGATCAACGTGTATTAATTGGGGATTTGACTAGCCTACCTAACTTGGTTGATGAGCAACATGTTCAAGGGCCAACCTTAATTATTGTTGGATCTGTAGTTTCTCTACACAACAAACTTCATTGGTACTTGACTGATAAAGAAATCAAAGCGTAATCACTAAGTACTGTGACGCTTTTTAGAGAAAGATACCAATCCAATCATGCCAGCTGACAAAAGATAAAACGCAGCAGGTAATGGTACCGGTGCAGGCGTTCCATAATCAGCATATAACTCTACTCCAGCAGAACACCATCCATTATAGCTAGATGAGTTGCCACCTGCGTATTTGGGACATAGCTCACCAAATGTTTTATATGGGTTAACTATGGTTCTCAAACTATCTTTATTAGTGAATAGTTCTTCCGCCGTTGTGTATTCATTCGGATCGTAAAACAACGCCCAGCCCCACTCTCGAATCTTGCTATTTGTTACTTTTGTTTCTGCGTAGTCTGCACCGCGCGACAGGTCAACAAAGATATTCATCCCGCGCAATACCCTCGGCACATTATCGTTGAAGGTTCCCAAAACATAATTTTTTACATTGTTGTATCCGCGCTTAATAAAACCATCGGTAATGGTGACATGTTTTAAAACGCCACTAACATTGCTAAGCGTCCCTTCATCTTCACTATAATCACCGAATAAGCTTCCTCTGGAATCCAGGTCCATACAGTTGTGTACATGCAAACCAGGGCCAAACAAATTGGCCTTATATTCAACTAACGCCGCAAAGGCGCTGTTGCCTGAAACCATCAAGAATAGTAGTCCGGCTGTAAATATTTGTTTGATTGATGCTTTAGCGTGTTTATCCAACATATTATAACTCACTGTTAGTTAACAATTTTATTTCGTTTATGCTTTTTTAATTGCATAGACACAACTTACTGTGAAGTTCATCACAGTGACTTTCAACCTCGATTTGTGGCCATTATTTCCAGACAAAAGGAAGTTAAAATTGCTAATAGCGTCACGCCTTCATGAGCATCAATACTCTATCTGCGCTTTATTTTGATTCACGCAAAGGATGAGTGAATGCTGCCTAATTTAGTGGTTATGACCGTGTTAGAAATCATCTAATCACTGATTATCTAATAACCCATTCATTCAACTAAAATTTATTAGCCCAGCCCCATTTTTTTATCCTATTAAGCAATAAACACTGAGAGTAGACTTAAGGCCATCAAATAAAAGATGTCCGACAAACAACCCATCTATTCACTTATCTTACGATTGGTTACTGATATGTTTAATCTCCTTCAAAAAAATACACTCGAAGTCGAGCAAGCGGCACCAAATTTCCAATTGAATGATAAAGATGGAAAAACACATACACTAAAAAAATACCGTGGATTATGGGTGGTGCTATATTTTTATCCCAAAGACGATACCCCCGGATGCACAAAACAAGCCTGCGCCTTTAGAGATAACTACAACATTATTAGCGCGCAAAACACTCAAGTGCTAGGCATAAGCGTGGACACTAGTGAAAGCCATTCTGAGTTTGCACAGAAATATAACCTACCCTTCCCATTGTTAGCAGATAAAAATGGCCAGATCGCCAAAAGCTACCAGGCACTCATCTCACTAGGGTTTATCAAGCTGGCTAAACGACATACTTTTATCATTGACCCTAATGGAATCATTCAAAAAATTTACCGCAAAGTAAATGTTAGTTCCCACAGCGATCTAATACTGGCTGATTTAAAAACACTTCAATCGAATTAAATATAGTAGACTCTACCCAACAATATTTTTATTCAGCGGTACAGGTGTCCTCTTCTTAGTTTAAAGAAGTTGGATTAAACAGGGAATCTGGTGAAGCACCAGAGCTGCCCCCGCAACGGTAATCAAGTAGCAATAAACAACTATGTCACTGCACTTATGTGTGGGAAGACTGTTTATTCGTTTGTCTAACAAAAAACAAACAACTTGAAAGCCCGGAGACCGGCCTGTTACTGCGCGGCAAATTGCGGTGGGCGATTCGGGCTGCTTAGACTTCACACTAACCTCTGTGTCTTGGCGCTATAACTGTTGCTGTGAAGTTTACGCACTCTACTTGTCACTGCGTTTGCTCTTAATGTTCTAACTTGGAGAACTAATGAGCTACCTTCGCAACATCTGTTTACTTACAGCACTAATTTCTACCTGCAACATCTATGCAGAAGAACTGCTTCCCCCCATTACTGTCACTGCCAGCCGAAGCGCAATTCCAATCAACCAAGTGTCCGGCGCGTTAACAATCATTAGTGAACAAGAAATTGAACAGCAAAATGCTGTTTACGTGTCTGATTTACTACAAACTGTTCCAAGCTTAAATGTTAGCACTCAAGGCAGCGCTGGAAGCGTTACACAAATACGCATTCGTGGCTCTGAATCAAATCATGTTTTAGTTGTTATTGATGGGGTTGAAGTTAATGACCCAGCTAATGCCTCTGAATTTAATTTTGCTCATTTACTTGCAAACAATATTGAACGTATTGAGATTTTACGCGGCCCTCAAAGCTCTTTATGGGGAAGTGATGCTTTAGCGGGTGTCATAAATATCACCACAAAACGTGCGAACACAGGCCAGCAATTTATAGCCAGCAGTAGTTATGGCTCTAACAATAACTCTCAGGCTGGATTAAATTACTTACTGGGTTCAGAAAAATTCAACCTCGTATTAAGTGGAAACTTTATCGATACCGATGGTTTTAATAGTGCGACCACGGGGCATGAGCGGGATGGTTACGACAACACCACTTTAAATCTAAAAACTGAATACCAAATACGTGACAATATAAATATTGGTGCATCTACTCGATATACCAATGCCAGCAATGAGTTTGATCCAGCACCATTAGGTGTGCCCATCGATGGCGTCGGCAAAAATGATACCGAACAATTTTATGCTCGTGGATTCATTAAATGGCATACATTTAATGATCACTGGGTTCATGTTGCTGAAGCGTCGATGATTGATACAAGTAACGACTCATTTGATAGCTCATCTGGCCGTTCTAAATCAGAAGCTACAAAAGAAAAATTCTCATTCCAATCGACAATTCATTTGCCTGCGTTTGAAACTATGAACCTTAATCAATCGCTCACATTAGCTTTAGAGCGCGAACAAGAAAGATTTAAGCAGCTAGGTGCTTCCTCCCCTGGCTTTGATCCAAATCAACATCAGAAAACAACCAATGTTAGTAGAGTGGCTGAATACAGAACAAATTTTCTGGAACAGTGGACGCTATCAGCTTCATTTCGCCACGATGACCTTGATAACCTTGATAACCAGAATACATATCGTGTTGGGATCAATTATCTACATCCATCGACCAATACTAAAACTTATATAACTCATGCGACTGGTGCAAAAAATCCCAATTTCACAGAACAATTTGGCTTTGCTCCCAACAACTTTATCGGTAATCCTAACCTAAAAACAGAAACCTCTGAATCTTGGGAGATCGGATTATCTAAAGGTTTTTTTGATGATCGGCTTCACTTTCAAAGTGCATTGTTTTGGGAAGACTTGATTGATGAAATAAAAACAGTTTTTTTACCCTCATTTGAATCAACAGTAATTAATAATGATTCGCGTAGTGAGCGCAATGGATTAGAATTATCATTGTATAGCCAACTGACAAATTCTTTATCCGCGAGTGGTTCATATACCTATCTAGATGCTAGCGAACCAGATGCATCCGGAAACAATCGCACTGAGATTCGTCGCCCTAAAAATCAATGGTCAGGACAGGTGGATTATTCATTTATGGACAACAAGACTAACCTAAATGTTATTATTAACCATATTGGAGACCGTCGAGATATCGACTTTAGCACTGGAGACAGGTTAACTTTAGATGATTACACACTAGTCAATGTTTCAATGAACTATCAATATAACAATACATTAAAGCTATTCGCACGAGTTAATAACTTGTTAGATGAAGAGTATCAAGATGTTTTTGGATTTGAGACCAGTGATATTTCTGCATTAGCTGGGATTGAAATAAGACTGTAAGGACTATGACAAATCGATTAACTAAAATATACACGCGTACTGGTGATGACGGCAGCACTGGTTTAGCGACTGGCGAGCGTGTCGGCAAGGACAGCTTACAAATAAAAGCACAAGGCGATGTCGATGAACTCAATTCTAGCATCGCTTGCATTCGAGCCAATCAAGTTGAAAATAAAATTGAGCTTTTACTTGTCGCCGTTCAACATCATTTATTCAATATTGGTGGTGAACTTAGTGCTCCACAATGCACGCTTACCCATCAGAGTGAGATAGATTGGTTGGAAAGTTGGATAGATTTCTTCAACGAAGATTTACCTCCTCTTAAAGAATTTATTTTACCGGGTGGTGATGTGGCTGTTGCACATTGTCATGTTGCACGTACCGTATGTAGACGTGCAGAAAGAAGCATTATTGAATGGTCTCGCAACAACCAAATACGTAAAGAATTAATTCACTATATCAACCGTCTTTCTGATTTATTATTTGTACTCGCCCGCATACTTGAACGCAACAAGCATGACACCTCTACTTATTGGAACAAGGACTTAGTCCTTCCCGAACCAAGTAAAGACTAGGTCATTCACTCATGCGTATTGGCATTGATTTAGGTGGAACAAAAACTGAGTTACTCGCTTTAGGTAACGATGGTGAAGAATTACATCGTCACCGTGTTGATACGCCTCAAGGTGATTATCAAGCCATTCTTGAATGTATTTATAATTTAGTGACCGCCACCGAGTCTCAATGTAATCTCAAAGGCAGCCTTGGCATTTGTACTCCTGGGTCAGTCTCTCCCACAACGGGCTTATTAAGAAATAGTAATTCTACTTGCTTGAATAACAAACCATTCAAACGAGATTTAGAAGAAATCTTAAATCGCGAGATTCGCATTGCCAATGATGCTAATTGTTTTGCGCTCTCTGAAGCTACTGATGGCGCCGCTAAAGATGCCGATATTGTTTTCGGTGTCATCATTGGCACCGGCTGTGGTGCTGGCATTATTATCCATAAACAACTCATTGCTGGGAGCAACGCTATCACAGGAGAATGGGGACATAATCCTCTGCCTTATCCCAGCGAGAAAGAATTAGCCTCAACACAATGTTGGTGCGGAAAACAAGGCTGTATAGAAAATTTCCTGTCAGGTGGTGGCTTTGCTAACGACTATTTTTTAGCAACCCGTCTGAACAAAACTAGCGAGCAGATAATTATTGCTGCCACGGCTGGTGAGGCCAGTGCTATCGCAACACTATCTCGCTATCAATTAAGAATGGCTAAAAGTTTATCCTACGTTATCAATATTCTAGATCCTGATGTGATTGTTTTAGGTGGCGGCATGTCTAACATTAAATCACTGTACTCGACTGTTCCGAATCTCTGGCAACAATATGTTTTTTCAGATACTGTTAACACTAAATTAGTTGCACCAGTTCATGGCGATTCCAGCGGTGTACGTGGCGCAGCATGGCTATGGAATTGAATATGTTTAAACATCTTAAACACCCGTCTTGGCAATGGCTTGCTGCAATAATTTTATTCCTCGCATTTAGCCGCTTAATTCCTCACGCGCCTAACTTCACTCCCTTAGGAGCCATGGCATTACTATCTGGCGCTTTTGTTAAAGATATTAGAGTATCGTTATTGATTCCACTCATTGCCATGTTGCTTAGCGACGCTATTATTGGCTTTCACAGCTCTATGATATTTGTCTATGGCGCTGTTGCGCTAATCGTGATCGGCAGCCATTATTGGTTAAAACGAGTATCCTTAGTATCAATCACGTTGGCAGCATTTATTTCTGCAGTCGCATTCTTCTTGATCACTAATTTTGGAGCCTGGCTCACCCATGATATGTACATACATAATATCAGCGGTCTCACTCAAGCTTATATTGCTGGTATTCCGTTCTTCAAAAACACACTCATCAGTAACGTGCTTTTTACGGCGGTTGGTTTTTTTGCATCACAGCAATTGTCTAACAAGCAGTTAGTCGATAACTAACTATAAACTTACTTAACGACTTTTAAGTGTGATCTTTTCGTGGAAGGATTGTCCGGGTCTGGCGGTGGAGTAATTTCGTCATCTTCACCAAACATCATGCCTTGAC
>CAWUWP010000036.1:0-30657 GCA_963926275.1 uncultured Gammaproteobacteria bacterium
TCACGTTTTGCTAAGTAATCGTTGACTGTAATTACATGAACACTTCTGCCTGCCAGTGCGTTCAGGTAAACCGGCAGTGTTGCCACGAAAGTTTTTCCTTCACCGGTTCTCATTTCGGCGATGTTGCCCTCATTAAGCACCATGCCACCGATTAATTGCACGTCGAAGTGCCTCATTCCCAACACGCGTTGCCCGGCTTCGCGCACCACAGCAAATGCTTCTGGCAGTAATGACTCTAATTCCGTACCGGCCTGTATTCTGTCTTTAAATTCTTGAGTTTTCTGTGTCAACTGTGAGTCACTCAAACTCTTCATTGACTCTTCTAACTGATTAACCTGTAAGACGAGCTTTTTATAGCGAGACAGTACTCGTTGATTACGACTACCAAAGAATTTTTTTGCGAGCTTTCCGATCATTTTGAGGTTTAGACGATTAAGTGAAAGTTTAAGTTAAATAATGTGGGGCCAATCTATATGACTTTCAATGCGTTATCATTAATAAACAACGCTAGATTGAGTGTTCAGCTGTATATATTGAATAGGTATGACCGCTTTAGCAACTAAATAAAACAGAATATTTGGCGTTTGATTGAAGCTTAATAAATTTTATTTAGCTTGCTTAGAACGGATAAATTTCATCGGGTCAACACGGACACCATTTTTAAGCACTTCAAAGTGAACATGTGGGCCGGTAGATCTTCCTGTGCTGCCCATTTTAGCAATGACTTGCCCCTTTTTCACCGCCTGCCCTACTTTGACTGATAATTTATCATTGTGCCCATAACGCGTGACATAGCCGTTGCCATGATCAAGTTCAACCAAATTTCCATAACCCGAGCGAGCCACCGCTTCGGTAACAACGCCACCTGCCACTGATATCACATCGGAATTACGTTTACCGGCAAAATCAACTCCGCGATGGAATTCCTGCTTACCTGTAAATGGATCTGCTCGTTTTCCAAAATGGGATGAAATCCAGCCTTTCTCGATTGGGCGTCCCTGAGGATAGACTTCTTGTCTTAAATTTCTATCTGTCAGCATCACATCTAACGTGTGCAGTTTGTTTTCTTGGCTCTGTAACTGAGAGGCTATTGTTGCTAGCGTTTGTTCCATGCTGGCCAATACCTCTTGGTTAGCTACATCCGTATAGGAGTCGGGTCCACCAAAGCCTGGCGGCTGCGTGAAATCAATTTCCAGGTCATCTAACTCAGCCATTTTCATCAACTTATTTCCAAGCGCATCCAGACGATTGATATGTGCCTGGTAAAATGCAATTTTCTGCGTGAGTGCTTCTATATTGGCATTGCTTTGAGAACGCACTATTTCTAGCTGGTTTTGTTGATCCTTAATATCATACTTCCAATCCTCCACTAGCCCATGATGCCCATACTGAGACCCTAACCAGTAACCTCCACCTAAGAATGTACCAAGAAGAGCAATCGCTATTGCAAAGGCTAATAGATATTGTTCTAAGCTAAAGTAGCGTACGCTATATAGGCGGCTTCCTGAGCGCGGGAGAATGGTTAATTTCATGATTTATTGGTTAATTTTAATTATGTCGACAATATATCGTACTTATAATTATAGCTTGCATCACCCTTGGTAGATATCAGGTAAACATGATGAAATCCCCAATGCGTCCGATACATTCCCTAATTGATGCAAAACTGTTAAATAGGACACAAAACATACAGTCTTTGACGAATAGTCTGCATAGCAGACTGTCTTTAGCACTCCGACAACATTGCTGGGTTATTGAGGTTATCGGCAATACACTGATTATAATTACCGATAATGCTGAAAGAGCGACCACTATACGTTATCAACAACACGACTTGTTGAAGCAGATTAATGAAGAATTTACAGGTTCCTTAGAGGTCCCTGTTAGACGTATGAGAGTCAAGGTTGATCACAACTTATCCACATTGAACCATCCAGCTAATTCGCCGAACAAGCGATCTGAATCAGAACTTTCTACGGCTAAAAGCCACTGTCGACAAATGTTGTCGTATCTAAAAGATGGCTAGCGGCTTAGGCAGCTGTCGCTGTTTCAGAATATAAGATAGGTACATCATTGGAGTGTTCTTCAAAAGTCACTTCTTCCCAAGCACTTGGATCGCTGCTTAATGTACTTAACAGTTTATTATTAAGCTCATGGCCAGATTTATAGCCCTTAAATGAACCAATTAAACTATGTCCGAGCAGATATAAATCGCCGATTGCATCTAAAATTTTGTGTTTGACGAATTCGTCTTCATAGCGAAGTCCATCTTCATTGAGAATTTTTTTATCATCGACTGCGATAGCGTTATCTAAGCTGCCACCTAGTGCAAGGTTATGTGCACGTAGATATTCAAAGTCACGCAAAAAGCCAAAGGTACGGGAACGACTCACTTCTTTGACGAAAGAAGTGGATGAAAAGTCAATTTCGGCAAATTGAGGGCCGGCTTGGAAGACGGGATGGTCAAAATCGATGGTAAATGCGACTTTAAAACCATCATAAGGCTGAAATTCAGCCCAACGATCTTCATCCGACACACGCACATGCTTCTTAATTCGAACAAATTTCTTAGCCAGATCTTGCTCTTGAATACCGGCAGATTGCAGTAAGAATACAAAGGGACCCGCACTGCCATCCATAATGGGAACTTCAGGCCCAGACAATTCAACATACAAATTATCAATACCAAGACCAGCAATAGCTGACAGCAGGTGTTCAACAGTAGAGACTTTAATCCCGTCTTTTTCCAATGTTGTCGACAATTGTGTATCACCCACATTGTCGATACAGGCTTTAATTTCTGGGGAGTCCTCAATATCAGCACGAACAAATATAATGCCTGCGTCTGCTTTTGCCGGCCTCAAAGTTAGATGAATTTTCTCTCCAGTATGGAGGCCCACGCCACTTGCACGGATAATATTTTTTAACGTTCGTTGTCTTATCATTATTACATTTCCAGAATTTAAGTTGGCTTATCCCAAGCGCTGCCATCACACCCAATCAAGAATCATTATCAATTAGACTAAGGGAATTTTCCAGTACGAATTTTCAATCACAGAGCTTATGACCAATTGCCTGCCCTATAATTCCCCTGTAATGCTCACCAATAGCCTCACTAATCAGCTTGTCTGCGTAAAAATGCCGGGATATCAAGTAGATCTTCGTTATAAGACCCATCTGAAGCATTTTTCATTTCAGCTTCATCCGCACGCATTTTTGCGGGCCGCTCTAATTCCTTGAAATTGCTTTCTTTTTCAATACTCTTCCTTGTCGGCTCAACTAGAGACACCTTTGTTGTTGGTGCGGCAGCAACATTTTGAATACCTAACCCAGTGGCAACTAACGTGACGCGTAGTCTTTCTTCCATTGATTCGTCAATCACTGTTCCGACGACGACCGTTGCATCGTCTGAAGCCAACGCTTCAATGTGGGAGCCTACTTCAGCAATTTCATTCATGCCGATATCAGGTCCTGCCGTAATATTAACTAATATACCGCGTGCACCAGTGATATTTACATCCTCCAAAAGAGGGCTTGATATTGCCGCTTCAGCCGCTTCACGCGCGCGTTCTGCACCGATACTAGTACCAGAACCCATCATTGCCATTCCCATTTCTGACATAACAGTGCGAACATCCGCGAAATCGACATTAATCAACCCAGGACAGGTAATCAGTTCAGCGATACCTTGTACCGCACCTAACAATATGTCGTTAGCTGCACGAAATGCTTCTAATAGACTAGTGTTTTCACCTAATACAGTTAATAACTTTTCATTCGGAATAATAATTAAAGAATCCACCTGGTTAGACAACTCTTCAATTCCACGATTGGCTATTTGCGTTCGTTTAGTGCCTTCAAAGGGAAATGGCTTAGTCACAACTGCCACTGTAAGAATACCCAATTCCTTAGCAACTTCAGCAACAATTGGTGCTGCACCTGTCCCTGTTCCACCACCCATTCCAGCTGTGATGAATAACATATCAGCACCAGCTATCACATCATGGATGCGATCGCGATCTTCAAGTGCCGATTGACGACCAATTTCAGGATTAGCGCCCGCGCCCAGGCCTTTAGTGATTTCAGTGCCTAACTGCAAAGTACTTTTAGCATTAGTACGCTGAAGTGCTTGCGAGTCTGTATTGGCACAGATGAAATCAACACCATCTATTTCTGCATTGACCATGTGTTGAACAGCGTTACCGCCACCACCGCCGACACCAATGACCTTTATTACTGCGCTTTGTCCATATGCATCTACTAATTCAAACATTGTGTTTCTCCTCTAGTCACGGGATTCAACCCGAATAAAATTAAAAATTACCTTTAACCCAATTTTTTACTTTTCCAAGTACAGCGAATAATCCCCCGCTGTTATATTTTTTATGCTCTGAAGACTGTTCACTAAGATGTCCAAACAACAACAAGCCAACACCGGTTGCATGTATAGGATTGCGTACCACATCAATCAAACCTGTTACGTATTGCGGAACACCTAATCGCACTGGCATATGGAAGACCTCTTCAGCCAATTCAACAACACCTTCCATTTTTGAACTACCCCCCGTAAGCACAATGCCGGCAGCAATTAAATTTTCATAACCACTTCTTCTTAACTCAGCCAGTATTAATGACAGTAATTCTTCGTACCGCGGCTCAACCACTTCTGCCAACGTCTGTCTGGCCAATCTTCGTGGTGCCCGGTCCCCCACGCTTGGCACGTCAATGACTTCATCTGCATTGGTCAATTGACGTAATGCGCAGGCATACTTAATTTTAATTTCTTCCGCGTATTGCGTGGGTGTTCGCATCGCGATTGCAATGTCGTTAGTAACTTGGTCACCTGCAATCGGAATCACGGCAGTGTGCTTAATCGCACCTTCAGTAAACACTGCAATGTCAGTGGTACCACCACCAATATCAACCAAACAAATACCTAATTCTTTTTCATCTTCAGTTAACACTGAATAACTTGAAGCCAACTGCTCTAAAATAACATCATCACAATGCAATCCACATCGCTCTATACATTTAATAATATTTTGTGCCGCTGACACTGCGCCTGTGACTAAATGCACTTTTGCTTCCATGCGCACTCCTGACATTCCAATCGGCTCTCGTATTCCTTCTTGCTGATCAATAATGAATTCTTGTGGTAACACATGAAGTATTTTCTGATCAGCAGGAATAGCCAATGCTCTTGCTGCATCTATCACTCTTTCGACATCACTCTCGAGCACTTCTCCATCTCGTATCGCGACAATGCCATGTGAGTTCATGCTCTTAATATGACTGCCTGCAATGCCAGCATATACCGAGTGAATCTGACAACCAGCCATTAGCTCCGCTTCTTCCACTGCACGCTGAATTGATTGCACAGTAGACTCAATATTCACCACCACACCTTTCTTCAAACCGCGTGATGCGTGAGTGCCGATGCCAATAATTTCTAACCCGTTGTCATCATTCACTTCTGCCACAATAGCGACAATTTTTGAAGTGCCGATATCCAGTCCGACAATCATTCCGTTTTCAGATTTTTTGCTCATATTTATTTATACATCTAACTTAGTTAACCATTCCAACGAACAGCAAATCCATTGCTATGACGAAGATCAATACTCGCAATCGCCTCACGCTCGGCCTTAGTAAACATTGCAAAAGAATATAAACAGCGTTCAATCTGTTTATCAACATGCTCCCTACCAACATTGATTGAGATTCCATCAGTCAGAGTAATTTGTTTGTCGTAACGCGCATCTTCCTTAAGCTTCAAGATATCTGTGCCCACCCGCTTAAAACGCGCATTATATTTATAATACAAATCAATCAACTGCCGCTCTCTTCCTTCAACACCTAGCAATAGTGGCAACGAATTGTATTGTTGCGTATCTCCCACATAGAATAGTTCGGCATACTTGTTAATCAAATGATTCTCTCCCCAACGAAAATAAGGTTGCTGCTCACTTATCTTTATCACCAACTTACTTGGCCATTGGCGCTTTATATTGGCGCGATATACCCAGGGAATATCATTTAGTTGATCCTCAAAAGAACTCAAATCAACCATGAAAAATCCATTGTGCATATAATTTTCAGCAATGGTGCGAACCTCAGACTTAGTTACTTTATTTAACGCACTCTGAATTTCAATTGTTTTAATTGATACATCTTCTATTTTCTTGGTTACCCATATGCCCGCAATAACCACAATAGCAACAGCAATTAATTTACCAACCTCACGAAAATCTATACGTGCAGACTCGCTGTTATTACGAGTAACTTGACGTTGATTTCTTTTTATTTTCCTTGTCATCTATCAGTATCAGTCAATTAAAACTTGTCTCTAAAATTTTCAAAACTAATTGGTCAAAATTGATATCTTCATTCGCGGCTGCCATTGGCACAAGACTATGATCCGTCATGCCTGGCACAGTATTTATTTCCAGAAACCAATGCTTTTCATGTTCATCAATTATCACATCAACACGCCCCCACCCAGTCGCCGAGGTTGCATTAAATGCGTTTAGTGCTTCCGCCTTCAACACATTCTCTTTAATCTTATCCAACCCACAAGGCAGTATGTATCGAGTATCATTGGCTTGATATTTTGCCTCAAAATCATAAAACTCATGTGGCGTCTCAAGCTTAATGACTGGCAATGCAACTCCATCTAAAATTGCAACTGTATATTCACTTCCATCGACCCACTGTTCTGCCATCAAGGCGCCTTGGTATTTCTGCGCATCTTGTGTTGCAGCCTTGAATTCCAGCTCATTACTGACTTTATGTATTCCCAAGCTTGAACCTTCTAACGAAGGTTTAATCACAAATGGAACATCTAACGCCATCACTACTTGTTGATAATCTACAGTTTCATCAACAGACATAAATCTTGGTGATTGCACTCCTGCGACTGTCCACAACTTTTTAGTCATCACCTTATTCATGCAAATGCTAGATGCCATAACATCACTTCCCGTATAGGGCAAACCAAGCATATCTAAACCACCTTGCATTGCACCATCTTCACCGCCGCAGCCATGCAACGCGATAAAAGCTCGATCAAATTCATTTTCTTGTAGCACCCTAAAAATGTGCTTATCGACATCAACACCATGGGCATCAACATCGTTATTCAATAATGCTTTTAGAACTGCCGCACCACTTCTTAGAGAGATCTCACGCTCACCTGAGCTACCACCCATTAATACAGCAACTTTCCCATACTTTTTCATATCAACCGTAGTCATATAGCAACCTTCTCACCCAGAAATTTCACTTCTGGCACCAATTCTATATTGCACTGTTGCTTCACCGTATTCTGAACATGCTTCATTAATACTTCTATATCTTCTGCAGTTGCTTGTTTTTCATTAATGATGAAATTTGCATGTTTACTAGAAACACATGCACCACCAATGGCAAATCCTTTTAATCCACAATGCTCAATCAAACTTGCAGCATGTCCTTGCTGCGGGTTTTTAAACACTGAGCCACAATTCTTTTTACCGATAGGTTGAGAATGTGCCCGTTGCGCCAACAACTCTTTTATCGAGACAACTTTAGTACCCTGCTCATCCAGCTCAAGATTAAAACTCGCGCCAACAAACCATTCATTTTCAAAACTCTCAACATAGCGATAACCGTATTGGTATTCACTTGCATGCCGCGTTGAGATGTCACCGCGATGATTAATCACCTCTACAGAGGTTACGTTTTCCCAAGTCTGGCCTCCAAATGCCCCAGCATTCATCGCTAACGCACCGCCGACAGTCCCTGGAATACCCGCCATGAACTCCACTCCAACAAGACTTTTACTCACAGTTGCTCGTGCCAACTTAGCGCATGCCACACCCGCTTGCGCATAGACACTCTGCGCTCCATCAAAGCGGATTTGCTTAAGCCCTGTTTGCGTCACAATCACAATACCCTTGATACCCGCATCACGAATTAATACATTTGACCCAAGCCCCAACCAGGTCAATGCAATATCTGCATCAGTATTAGCAAGGAAATAACTTAGATCTTCAATATCCGCAGGATGAAAAACACATTGCGCTTTTCCGCCAACACCCCAGGTGTTATAACGTGATAACGACACATCAAATAATAATTTTCCGCGTGTCTTAGGTGTATTAATCATAGTCATCACGCGAGTTTTACCTCTGCTTGTACTTGTTCATACAGCGATGAAGCTAACTTTCCGATACTGCCAGCGCCTAAGGTAATAACAATGTCGTTAGGTGCTACAATTTTTGCCAAAGTAGCACTTAACTCCTCATCACTCTCTAACAACACTGCATCTAGCTTTCCACACAAACGTAATGCATGAGCCAAAGCATGACTATCCGCATTGTTTATCAACTTCTCTCCTGCCGGATAGACGTTAAGCAATAACAATACGTCAACTTCATTCAACACCGAGACGAACTCATCAAACAAATCTCTAGTGCGCGTATAACGATGCGGCTGAAACACAGCAACAATACGTCGCTGCGGCCACCCGTTACGAATACCGTCAACCGTCGCTGCTATTTCTTTAGGATGATGAGCATAATCGTCAATGAACTCAGCCTCACCACCGGCAAGCGATACGGTGCCTATATGCTGCATTCTTCGACCAATACCTGCGAAGTGTTTCAACGCTGATGCAATTTTATGTGGCGCGACTTCAAACTCAAGACCAACTGCGATACTTGCTAACGCATTCAAAACATTATGCTTGCCAGGCAAATTTAATGTGAATGTCAACGGCTTCGAAATATTCTTACCACTCACCTTAAATGTTGTCTTCTCACCGTCATAAACGAGATCACTCGCATATAGATCGGCGTCTTCACTAAATCCATAGGTGATATAAGGACGTGCCACTTCCGGGATCATGTTGCGCACGACATCGTCATCAACACACAAAATAGCTAAGCCGTAAAATGGAATATTATGCAAGAATTCAACGAATGCATTTCGCAATTTTTCAAAATCATTTTCGTAACTAGATAAATGATCTGCATCAACATTAGTCACAACTGATACCACGGGCTGCAAATGCAAAAATGAGGCATCACTTTCATCTGCTTCAGCGACTAAATACTCACTACGCCCCAGTTGAGAATTGGTACCAACACTGTTTACTCGACCACCGACAATAAACGTAGGATCTAATCCGCCCTCCGCCATTACTGTAGCCACCAAACTGGTTGTAGTTGTTTTGCCATGAGTGCCAGCAATTGCAATACCATGGCGAAACCTCATTAGCTCTGCCAACATTTCTGCACGCTGAATAATGGGTATACGATGTTCTAGTGCAGAAACAACTTCCACATTTTCTGCATCGATTGCAGACGACACCACCACCACATCCATATCTTCAATATTTTGCGCTTGATGTGATGGATATATAGTGGCACCTAGATTATCAAGCCTAGCGGTCACTGCATTAGGGTGACTATCCGAACCAAACACATTGAATTCGAGATTAATCATCACTTCTGCAATGCCACTCATGCCCACTCCACCAATACCCACAAAAAATACATTACGTATTTTTCTCATCGGTAAGATTGGAGGCACGTAATTCATTTATTTCTCACTCACAATTTGGCAACCACACGCATTCATGCACTCATCTGCCACTCTTTTGCTGGCATTGCCTTGAACTAGTTTTTTAGCCGCACAAGCCATATCCAATAGCCGTTCTGGACTACCAAGCAAAATTAATAACATTTCTGCTAACTTTTCTGCAGACATCGCTGACTCAGGAATAAGCTTAGCCGCTCCTGCTTCGACATAGCTAAGCGCATTTGCTGTTTGATGATCATCAACCGCATAAGGATAAGGGACTAGCACTGAGCCCAAGCCCACTGCTGCTACTTCAGCTAATGTAATCGCTCCACTCCTGCATACAATGAGATCTGCCCAAGCATAGGCTTGATCAATATCATCAATAAAATCGTCAACTTTGGCTTGCACGTTATTTTCCTTATAGCGCTGGAGTGTAGCTTCGCGTCTATTTGCACCGGTTTGATGCCACACTTCCACTTGCATAGAATCAGAGGTGATTGCTAAGGCTTGTGGGACAAACTTATTTAGTGAGACCGCACCTTGACTGCCGCCAATAACAAGTAATCGTTTAACGCCACTACGACCCGCTATTCTTGTCTCGGGACTTTCAATGTTCATTAACTTGCTGCGCACAGGATTACCACAGTATTCCAGCTGCTGCTTTTTGTATTGAATTGGAAAGCCTGTAAACATTGTGCGACTAAGCGGCGCTAAAATTCGATTAGTCAAACCCACAATGGCATTTTGCTCGTGAATGATTAACGGTTTGCGAAGTAGCACTCCCATCACGGCACATGGACCTGCAACAAAACCACCCATGCCTAATAACGCACAAGGCTTATGCTTAAGCAGTATGAATAAGCTCTCATAAAGTGCTTTCATAATAATTAATGGTGCGCGCACATACTGCAAGAAACCTTTTCCTCTCAACCCTTGGACACTCATTATTGCCAGTGAAAAATCTGCCGCTGGCACTACCCTTGCCTCAATGCCTTTGTTTGTACCTACCCATATAATGGGTATCCCACGATCACGCAATTCATTGGCCACCGCTAACGCAGGGAATACATGCCCCCCTGTTCCTCCGGCTAATATCATCACTGGTTGCATCGCTACTACCCAGCCTTTCGAAAACTAGTACGGCGACGTTTATGTACACGTCTCGCACCTTGCTGATTAACTTCCAGATAAACGCGCACTAACAAACCCACAGCAATACAGCTTGCTAATAGGTTGCTACCCCCCACGCTAATGAAAGGCATACTCAAACCCTTGGTTGGTAACAAGCCCATATTAACGCCAACATGAATAGTCGCCTGCAATGTAAACCAAACACCGCAACCATAGGCAATGTTTTGTGCAAATGTCATATGTTGCTTTTGAGCACTTCTCGCCAATGAAAAACAACGCCAAATAAATACAAAATATGCACATAATAAAATCGCAACACCGAATAAACCCAGCTCTTCTGCTAACACTGAAAATACAAAATCATTATGTGCTTCTGTTAGATAGAATAATTTCTGAATACTGCCACCCAATCCTTCACCAAATATCCCACCATTACCAATCGCGATTAATGCTTGAGTTAGTTGAAAGCCATCGCCTAAAGGATCTTCAAAAGGCCGCCAAAAAGTCGTGACTCTTGACCAACGCTCTTCGTTGCTGCGCGCTAGAAAATACATCACTAATACTGACAACGCAGTGGATAAAATAAAGGGAGCTAGGCGTACACCACCCAAATAAAGCATTGTGAATACTAATGCTGTCAATACTACTGTCGATCCAAAGTCAGGCTCCATCATCAGCAGCACGGCAATAATACCGACCAATACCATTGGATTAATGAACGCAGAAAAATTTTGCTGCACATTGGACCCATGTCTAACGATATATCCCGACAAATAAATAATCATGGCCACTTTGGTAAATTCAGAGACTTGCAATGAAATAGGTCCCAGCGCAATCCAACGACTACTACCATTAATACTAGTTCCCAGACTTGGAATCAGCACCATGACCAGCAATACAATCGTCGCCATCAATAAAAGAGGCCCAAGTTGCTCCCAATAAGCCAGCCGAATTCTTGCCATTGCAAAAATACATAGTGTCCCCAAGAACAAAAATATCATTTGCTTTTTGACAAAAAAGAAAGCGTCAGCGTGACTTTTATAGCCAATCTCGACTGTCGTTGAGGTCATCATGGTGATGCCAATTCCACATAGAATCATCAGCGCAAGTAACATCTGCACATCAACAATATTGGCAATAGACTCTTGCAGACTGATTTGCTTGTTGTCAGAAGCCATTATCGCCCCTTAACACACATTGCTTTACTGCTGCCTGAAATGCCAAACCCCGTTCTATATAATTTGAAAACATATCAAAGCTGGCACATGCAGGAGAAAATAAAACTGCTTCTCCTGCTTTTACTTTTTGATAGGCATGCTCTACAGAAGCCATTAAAGAACTCTGCTGAATAATCTCTGCCACGCCTTTTAACTCATCAGCAAAAATTTGTTTGTCGCGCCCATAAGCAATCACCAAACTAACTCGGCCACGCACAGCGTCAACCAATACATCCAGGGAACCACCTTTGTGCACCCCTCCTAGAATCAATACTACTGAACGATCCAACCCAGTAATTGCTGAAACAGTCGCACCTACATTAGTACCCTTGCTATCATCTATCCATTGCACATTGTTGTTTTCTAATATCAGCTCACAACGATGAGGCAATCCCTTAAATTTTCGTATCGCCTCTAATGCTTTCATTTGATCATGCACAAATGATTCAGTTAATGCTAAAGCAGCTAACACATTCAATTCACCAGTCGCACCCAATAATGGCAGATCAGCCGCTTTAATCAGTTGTTGATTGCCGCGCACTAACCAACGATCAGACTTGTCTGACTTAATCCCATAATTATTTTCACTCGGCGCATCTTGCCCAAAGCTAAGAACTTCCCCTGAAGCAACAAAACTATTACCTTGTCTGCCGCTACGGGCAATCACTTTTTTCTCAGCATTGGCATATATTGATTGCTTGATGCCTGCGTATTCTTCAAAACTAGCATGCCTATCTAGGTGATCATCCGTCACATTAAGCATTGCTGCCGCTCGCGGCCGAATAGATGAACAGGTTTCTAATTGGAAGCTAGATAATTCCAACACATAGATATCGATAGATTTATCATCAACTAAATCCAGTACGGGCTCACCAATATTGGCGCAGGCTTTAGCACTAAGACCTTGGCTCTGCAGAATCATTGCAACTAGCATAGTCACTGTGCTTTTTCCATTTGAGCCAGTAATTGCGATATATGGTTTAGTTGCCTCACGTGCAAATAATTCAATATCACCCAATAGTTCAGCACCACCTTTAACGGCATGCTGAATTTCTGCTAGATGTGGAGACACGCCTGGACTCAACACAATCACATCAGCTTCTTGTAACCATTGCTGATTAAATTTACCAAAACACACTTGTGACTCAGATAAAATATTTTTTACTTTTGCAGCGTTGGGCGGCACGCCACGACTATCCATTATTCGAAGCTGTTTATTTCTCACCAACAAATACTCAACCGCAGACAAGCCTGATACTCCTGCACCAATAACCAAGTAATTTGTCGGATCAATTTTCATTGAATAATTAACACTCACCTGTATCTACCTGATCTTCAATGTGGCTAGACCAATCAGCACTAGAATCACCGTAATAATCCAAAATCGAACAATCACTCTGGGTTCTGGCCAACCTCTTAATTCAAAATGATGGTGTAATGGCGCCATCTTAAATACTCGCTTCCCTGTTAACTTAAACGATACCACTTGAATAATTACGGACAGTGTTTCAACAACAAATACTCCGCCCATAATTACTAACACGATCTCTTGGCGTACCAACACAGCCACCACGCCCAATGCAGCACCCAAAGACAAGGCACCTACATCGCCCATAAACACTTGAGCCGGATACGCGTTGAACCATAAGAATCCTAAACCAGCACCAACAATGGCTGCACAAAAAACTATCAGCTCACCGGCCAAGGGAATGAAAGGAATAGCCAAATACTCTGCAAACGCGGAGTGACCACTGACATACGCAAATATTCCTAATGCACCTGCCACCATCGCAGTTGGCATGATGGCGAGACCATCCAAACCATCAGTTAAGTTCACTGCATTGCTTGAACCGACAATGACAAAATAGGTCAGCACAATGAACCATGGTCCCAAATCTATAACAATATTCTTAAAAAATGGGACATATAAATTCGTTTCAACTGGGGCTATCGCTGTTTGAAACAGCCACCATGCAGCAATCAAAGCAACCACTGACTGCAACGCATATTTAAGGCGCGCAGAAATTCCTGCACTCCCCCTTTGAATTAATTTTTTAATATCATCAAATGCGCCAATTGCACCAAACGCAAACGTGACGAAACACACTACCCAAATATAACGATTACTTAAATCACTCCATAGCAATGTAGTCACCAAAATACTTAGCAATAAGAATGCTCCGCCCATGGTTGGCGTCCCTGCTTTTAATAGATGTGTTTGTGGGCCATCCGCGCGAATATTTTGTTTAACACTATAATTTGATAATCGACGAATCATCATTGGGCCCGTAACAAAACAAATAATTAATGCGGTCAATACGCCCAATATTGAACGCAGGGTAAGGTAACCAAACACGTTAAAAATGCTGTTATATTGTTCCAGATATTCAAATAAATATAGAAGCACACATACCCTTTGTTAATGTATTGTTTTATTGTCGATCAAGATATTGACCACATCTTCCATATGCATGGAACGTGAACCTTTAACTAAGATGCAACATTGTGAATTAGCCTGATGACTGAGCTTTTCACTTAATTTCTCATGTTGGTCGAAATGAAATCCATCTTCACCAAAGCCTTTAACTGCATGTTTAGCTAAATCACCTAAGCCAAATAACTTTTTTACTCCGGCGGTCTTAGCCTGCTCACCAATTTTCGTATGAATAACTTCTGCCTCTGCACCTAGCTCGCCCATATCACCAAGTACTAGCCATGGCTCTTTTAGCTGCGAACACAGCACTTCTATCGCGGCTTGCAATGAGGCAGGATTAGCATTGTAGGTATCATCAATAATCGTTGAACCAGAAACACCCTCTTTAGATTGCAGCCTACCTTTGACTTGATCCACGCTCTCAAGACCTTGTTTAATGTCTTGCAGAGCCACGCCCATTTCATAGCTTGCAGCAATGGCAGCGAGTGCATTGCTTGCATTATGTTTGCCAACTAGCGGAAGATTGATAGTGATATTTTCTCCCCGGGCACTAACAGACAAAATATTATTAGCAGCAATTTCCCCACGCACATTGGCTGCAGCAGAAAAACCAAAAGTAATTATTTTTAAGTGCTTGGCTTTTTCTAACCAAACATCGATATATTGATCGTCAGCATTCAACACCACTGCACCAGACGACTTAACGCCATTAATAATTTCACCTTTCGCTTGCGCGACGCCTGCTACTGAACCAAAACCCTCTAAGTGAGCGGGTCCCGCGTTAGTAATTACTGCAACATCAGGCTGTCCCAATTTAGTTAAGTGATCAATTTCACCATGATGATTAGCACCCATTTCAATAACTGCATATTTATTATTTTTGCGTAGACTTAATAGCGTTAGTGGAACACCAATATGGTTATTCAGGTTCCCTTGGGTACAACAAGTACTGCCAACACCAGACAGAATACTATTCAACATCTGCTTGACTGTTGTTTTACCATTACTGCCTGTGACAGCAACTAGCTTAGGATCAACTATGCCTCGCCATGCTTGCGCCCAACACGACAAACCTTCTAATGTATTGCCGACTAATACTTGAGGTAGCTTAGTGTCGATCTTTTTATGAACTAACACTCCAGCTACAATTTTCTCAACAGCTTCATCAATGAACTTATGGCCATCAAAATTTTCACCATCAAGCGCTACAAACAAATCACCTTTAAGTGATTTCCTTGTGTCCGTAGATATTGAATTAATCATTACATCGTCACCGAGCAACTCACCTTTCGCCATGGAGGCGACTTCACTTAAATGCAACCAACTAGCCATTGGCGATTCTCGCTAATGCTTGGGTAGCAACATCAACATCATCAAATACAATTTTTTGATCATTGATGAATTGATATTTCTCGTGACCTTTTCCAGCAATCAGTACTGCATCATTGGCGCTCGCCATTTTCAACGCGCTAATTATTGCTTCTTTTCTGCCAACAATAATTTTGTAGTCTTCATTGCCAATACAGCCTTCAACTATCTGATTTATAATTTTTTGTGCGTCTTCATGACGAGGATTATCAGAAGTAATGACGGTGAAATCTGCATATTGCGTTGCCACTTCACCCATCTGGGAACGTTTCCCGGAATCACGATTTCCACCACAGCCAAATACACAGATTAGTTTTCCTGAACAGTGATTACGCACTGCACTTAATGCAGCAAACAAAGCAGCAGGAGTATGCGCATAATCAATAATGACTGTAGCTGTGTTCTCAAGCGTAACCATCTGCATGCGACCAGGAACAGCCTTCAAACTATTGAGTGCCTGCTTTATTTTCGAATTGTTTTTACCCATACTTACAAGCACCGCAGCCACTGCAAGTATATTGAGTACATTAAACTGACCAAGCAACGGCACTTTTACATCAATTATTTGTTGCCTAATCGATAGCTGCATAGTTGTTTCTTTAGCTAGGTAGTGAACATCGCCGGCATAAATATCCGCTTTCGTATTGGCTAAAGAAAATGTGATCACATCCAGTAACGAGGCTAACTGTTCGCTCCACTTGAGCCCTGTCACATCATCGATGTTAATTACTGCATACTTAGGATTATGAGTAAAAAATAATCCTGCTTTAGCCTGCATGTATTCTTCTATCGACTTATGATAATCCAGATGATCACGAGTAATATTGGTTAATACTGCCGTATGAATTGGTAATTTTTGTAAGCGCTGCTGCTGAATGCCATGTGAAGAGGCTTCTAGTACCACAGCGGTGCACCCCATCCGGTTAAATTGAAAATATTCTCTAGCGATACGAGATGCGGGAGGTGTGGTATGTGTGCCTGTTACAAGGCCACCTAAACGACCGTAACCTAAAGTCCCCATCAATCCACATGGTCCATGAGTTTTCTCTAACGCTTGTGCAACCAAATGTGCTACTGATGACTTCCCATCGGTGCCTGTAATTGCAATGGTCTTAATATCAGCATTGATATCCCCATAAAATCGTTCGACTATGTCACTGACACACTCAAGCAATTGCTTGCATTCAAACATCGGCACT
Source organism: uncultured Gammaproteobacteria bacterium (assembly GCA_963926275.1). Lineage (GTDB taxonomy): Bacteria > Pseudomonadota > Gammaproteobacteria > UBA4575 > UBA4575 > UBA1858. Next base: position 16,914 of record CAWUWP010000036.1, read on the forward strand.
GCACTATCAATGTTGATCGTTTTTTCCTCACCTGGCGTTTGATAAACAATCGCCACAGCACCCTTAGCGATTGCATCTTGCACATACTCAAGACCAGACGTGGCAACAAATAAATCACCAGTCTCAACATCACCGCTATACTCACTGATGCCAGTTACACGAACATCTTTAGCGTTATCAACATCCACCAATCCTCTGAGTAGCTCGCTGATCAACATAGCGCATTGATTTTCAGGCGAGCTCATTTGTCTCTTAACTCTGTCATCAATAAACCACGCTTCTTATCATCAATAAGATTAGGCGCCACGTTCATTAAACGTAATGCACCTTCAGTCACACGTGAAAATAGAGGAGCAGCCACTTCACCACCGTAATAGCCGTCTTTTTTAATAGGCTGATCGATTAATGCAACAACCACTACTTTGGGCTTGTCTGCAGGTGCCATGCCGGCAAATAGTGCAATGTAATTATCTTTAGAATAACCACCATCTTGAGATTTTCGTGAGGTTCCAGTTTTGCCTGCAGCACTATAGCCTTGCATGCTTGCACGACTACCCGTTCCCTCTTCAGTCAGCACACCTTTCAACATACTTCTAACTGCTTTTGCAGTATTTCCTGACATTACACGTCGTCCTGCTGGAGCTTGATCAGTAACGACAAAAGAAGCCGGCAATAAAACACCATCATTGGCAATCACTGAATACGCGCGTGCTAATTGCAATGCTGTAGCGGACATACCATAACCATACGCCAAGGTCGCTCGTTGTGTTTTATTCCAAGAAGCATAACTGTCTAATTTTCCCGATCGCTCACCTGGAAATCCTGAACCTGTTAATTGACCAAAACCAACCGCCTGGTATTGCGTCCACACTTGCTCTTGTGACATTTTTAATGCAACGCGAACTGCACCTACGTTGCTCGATTTAGTTAAAATGGTTTTCATATCAACCACACCATAATTACTATGATCACTGACCAATAATCCCGCAAAATTAAAGTAGCCTGGCGCAGTATTGATTTTACTATTGATCGTATAGGTACCATTTTCTATCGCTGCAGCAATCAAAAATGGTTTCACGGTAGAGCCTGGTTCAAACACGTCAGTAATCGCTCGATTTCGAATTGAATTCACTTTTGCATTTGAACGATCATTGGGGTTGAATGCAGGCAAGTTAGTCATTGCCAACACTTGTCCATCCTCAACAGACAAAACAACTACCGAGCCGGCCTTAGCACTATGGCGATTAATTGTGCGCTTCAATTCTCGATAAGCGAGATACTGTATTCGCTTATCAATAGATAACATTAAATCCTTACCATGATGCGGCTCTGTCACCAAGCTAATATCACCTATGACTGTGCCTCTGCCATTCTTAAGCACACGTTTTTTACCTGGCGAACCATGTAACCAATCATCAAAGGCTAATTCAATTCCTTCTAGGCCTTGATCATCAATATTAGTCAAGCCAACGACATGAGCTGCCATTTCACCTGTTGGGTAATAACGTCGATACTCTCTTATCGCAGAAATTCCAGTCACTTTTTTCTGTTTCAGCTGATCTGCAACATCTGGAAACACATGTCGTTTCACATAAACAAATTGTTTGTCTGTTCTTTGTTTAAGTTTCTTGGTTAGCGCATTTTTATTTATACCCAACACTGTCGCTGCATCCGCAATAGACTGAGGATTATCTAGTGCAGTTTTGGGATGTGCCCATATCGAATATACGGGGGTGCTAATGGCCAATGCTTCGCCACGACGATCCGTAATTACACCCCGGTTTGCGGGTATTTCTACAGTACGAATATGTCTATTTGAGCCTTCTTCATTATAAAAATCAGCATGCAAAAGTTGTAATTGTGCTGCGCGTGCAAACAACAACATGAATACACAAATAACAGCAAATAAAAGCAGGTAACGTCGTCCAGCAAATACCTTTGCTTTAGCTTTTTTCATTTAGATTCCAACTCCAACATCACCACATCAGAATGCTTAACCAAATGCATTCCTAATTCAGTATTCGCTATTTTTTCTATACGCGCTTGATTTGACCAAGCACTCTCTTCCAGCAACAACTGTTCCCATTCAGTTTCTAAATGAGACCCTACTTCTTGTAGCGCTTGCAACTCTACAAAATGTCTTCTTTGCAAATGCTTGCTATACACTAAACCAGAGGCGCTAATCACCACTACCAAATAAAAGCTCACTAGCGCCGCTAGTTTCATTTGAGCACTTTCTCGGCAATACGAAGACGTGCACTTCTAGACCGCGGATTCACTTCTAACTCTTGCTCGGAAGGACGGATTAATTTTCCTACCGATTTTAAATGATCGTTCAACTCTGGCATTACCGGCAATTTAGGCAACAAATCTTCTTGCTTGGTACCACGAATGAAGCGCTTAACCATTCGATCTTCCAAGCTGTGAAAACTAATCACTACAAGTCGTCCACCACCATTTAATAAATCAAAGGCAGCTTCTAATCCTTTTTGCAATGATTGGAGCTCTTCATTAATTGCGATTCGTATCGCCTGAAATGTTCTCGTCGCAGGATGTATCCCCTGATAGTGTGACGGATAACAAGTCTTAACAATTTCTGCCAATCGTTTAGTTGTTGTAATTGCAGAAACTTGTTGTTGCTCTAATACTTTACTGGCAATTCTTTTTGCATGCCTTTCTTCTCCAAATTCACGCAACACACCAATAAATTCTTTCGCCGAAACACTCGCTAGCCACTCTGCTGCTGTGACACCTGTACTAGTGTTCATACGCATATCTAATGGCCCATCGCGACTAAAACTAAAACCTCTCTGTGCCTCATCTAATTGCGGCGAAGACACACCCAAGTCGAAAAAAATGCCATCCGACTTCGCCAGTAGGTCATTGTCTTTTCCTACTTCTGCTAAATTCGCAAATGTTTGATGAATTATTTTGACTCGTTCATCACTACCAAATTTCTGCTGTGCACAATCAATTGCACTAGGATCCTGATCCATCAAAAACAATCGACCTTGGCTGGACAAACTTTCCAGTAACAACTGACTATGCCCGCCACGCCCAAAGGTACAATCGATGTAAGTGCCATCAGCCTTAATCTTTAAACCTTGCAAAGACTCATGTAGCAACACTGGCACATGAGTTGAAGTTGCCGACATGCGTACTTAAACGCTCAAATGTTCTAGCGCAGATTCATCGGCTGCTGAGCCCGCCTCTTCTTGCAACCAATCTTCACATGAGTCATGCCATCTAGTTTGATCCCAAAGCTCAAATTTATTGCCCTGACCGACCAGACAAACATTTTTTTCTAACCCTGCAAAATCACGTAATTCCTGGGGAAGTAAAATTCGGGATTGACCATCGATCTCTCGTGGTTTAGCGTGTCCTAAATAAAGTCGGTGCCAACGACGTACTTGCTTACCAACATTGGGTAAAGCGCGAAGATCCGCTTCAAAACGCTCCCATTCAGGTAACGGATAAATGAGCAAACAACGATCAACATCAACAGTGATTACAATTTGTCCACCACAAGCAGCATTGAGCTCATCACGATACTCAGTTGGTACGGTTATGCGCGCTTTTGCGTCAATTGTTGTTGCTGTGATGCCTCGAAACATGCTGGTTCTTTTATCCCTAAAAATTCACTAAATACCACTTTTCCCCACATTTACACACTATAGAAATCAAGCGGGTAAAAAGCAAGCTAAAATAGGCCGTTTATCGGGAATATTACCTTGTAAGACAATTACTTAGTGGATATTTTGGTAAGGTTTTCTAGCGAATATCGAAGCTAATTAAGGGCTTGATAGCCCTTGATGAGAGTCTACTTTAAGTTTACCGCCTATCAGACAGATAGTAGATTGAGAGTTGGTCAATAAGCCGGGTTTTGTCGGGGACAATCATTCATCTGAGATGCCTGTCACCAGACACCTTATGCGACCTACCCGGGAACCATGTGGGCCACACGTGGCTACAAAGTAGCCTGTTCCCCTATTTGGTCTTGCTCCAGGTGGGGTTTACCATGCCGTTCATGTTGCCATCAACGCGGTGCGCTCTTACCGCACCATTTCACCCTTACCTATATAAATACAGGCGGTTTATTTTCTGCTGCACTTTCCATAAGCTCACACTCTCCAGGCGTTACCTGGCACCTTGCCCTATGGAGCCCGGACTTTCCTCTATTGATTAAACAACAGCGATTGCCTCGACCAACTCTCTAAGTGACTGTATCACTAAACGATTTAGCGTATCACTACCGATAATAAATAGTTTTGTCACGACGCCATTAGTCATTAGATGAATAGTATTCACTGGCTAAGTCATACAGGGTATTTTTCGGCAAAGAAGTGAGGTTCACCGCCAAGCTCACCGCATCTCGATGGCTCATGACCGAGACTACTTTAGAGAACAATAAACGCATATTTTGCAAATCGATGTCATTTTGTGCGCTGCCATCCGCGCCATTAATAAGTACGACAAATTCTCCCTTTAGCGTAATCGTCTCATTTTTTAGTTGCGCTAATAACTGCTGCACTTCACCAGACACTATTTGTTCATGCATTTTAGTCAGCTCACGTGCAATCATTAGCTTTCTTTCTGGTCCAAAGGTAGATTGCACATCTTCTAATAAAGCAACTATACGATGCTTAGCCTCATACAGTATGGTGGCATGCTCACTGAAGCTTAATTGCTGTAATCGACTGAGCCTTGCAGAGCGCTTAGGCGGCAAAAATCCTTCAAAGGAAAATCGAGTAATATTGAAATCATTAACAGATAAAGCCGCAATCGACGCACATGCGCCCGGAATAGGCACAACTTCTACCCCTTGCTGGCGACATATGGCTACCAATGAATGTCCTGGATCGCTCACTAGTGGTGTACCCGCATCAGTAATCAAGGCGATATCTTTGCCTTGCTCGAGTTCAAGCAACATGTGTGGATCACGTTGCGTGGCGTTATGTTGATGGTAGGAAATAAGCGGCGTAGTGATGCCGTGAGCACTAAAGAGTTTCTTCGCCACGCGCGTATCTTCCGCCGCGACTAATGCAACGTTTTGTAGCGTCTCAAGCGCACGTAAAGTGATATCCTTAAGATTGCCAATAGGTGTTGCAACAATATACAGTATGGCCAAATTTTCACCTCAAGACCTTAGTAACATGATTAAATCAAATAATAAAAATACATGAATAATAAAGCCCGACACACTATAGCACATTGCTTGATCTTGATTATATTCACCTTGCTAATAAGCAGTTGCGGCACTGGTTTATCAACAAAGTCAGAAACATCATCGGCTAATATCGAAATCAGGAAAGCCGAAAAACTTACTAAACGAGGTCAGTATCAAAAAGCAGCAGAGCTTTATTGGCAAGTATCACAAACTGAATCCTCTCCACTGAAAGAACAACTTCAATTGCAGGCAGCAGAGCTATCTGTTTTGGCTAATAACTACGATCTTGCTCAGCAATATTTGAATTTTATTAACGAACAAAATTTAACATTTGAATTAATTCCTCGCAAACGTATTACTGAATCAAATATCGCAATACAGCATGAGCAATTTAACGAAGTCCTATCTCTATTACCAGAATCATTAATGACGCGTGCGCCATCTCATATGGCGCAAATTCTTGAACTGCATGCTCAAGCCTTTAATGGTATTGGGGATACTTTCTCTAGTTTAAAAACAAGAACCGCATTATCACAACATCTGAGTGATCACTCGGACATCTCCTATAATCAAAATGAGATTTGGCGCCTGCTGGCACCGGCTCGCAACGAACAATTATCCTCATGGTTAAATAACAGTAATCAGGAACTAGCTGGGTGGATTGAGCTTGCACAAACAAAACGCGCGCCCTATTCGAGTATTGAACAACTCAATGATGCTATCAATGACTGGCGCAGTAGCCACGCTAATCACCCCGCGTCTGATAATTTACTCACCTCAATACAAGAAAGCTTTGAGAATTTTTTTTCTGTTCCGGAAAGAATTGCTTTACTGCTACCCATGACTGGGCGTTATGCACAAATTGCAGAGGTGATATACGCAGGCATCGTTTCCGTAAGAGAATTGCATACGCAGGATCAATACGCTCCGCATATCGAGTTATATGATACCGGCGACAACCCTGCTGATATTGTTTATCACTACCAACGGGCAGTGGATGATGGCGCAGACTTTGTTATTGGTCCTTTAAAGAAAGAATCCGTTGAGCTGCTATCCCAACAAGCACTGCTACCAGTTCCTGTTTTAACTCTCAACTACATTCCAAACGATACAAGAGCGCTTGGTAATTTATTTCAATTCGGCTTACTACCAGAAGATGAAGCCACGCAAGCCGCTGAACGTGCTGCATTAGACGAACACATCAGTGCAATCATATTGACACCTTCCGGAGAATGGGGTCAAAGACTTGCTCAAGCATTTCAATCTCGCTTTGAAGAACTCAATGGCAATGTATTAGACATACAATACTACACCACAAGCGATACAGATTTCTCTGGTCCATTAAAGCTAGCCTTACAGCTAGACCAAAGTGAAGCGCGTTATCGAACACTTAAATCAACACTGGGTCAAAATCTTGAGTTTGAGCCACGCAGGCGCCAGGATGTAGACATGGTGTTTATGGTGGCCTCTCCGCGTACAGCACGCTTAATTCGCCCTCAAATTAATTATTACTATGCCACAGACTTACCCGTCTATAGCACCTCACATGTATTCTCAGGCATTGAAAATGTATCTCGGGATCGAGATGTCAATGGTGTTCTATATTGTGATATCCCTTGGTTATTAAAACCATCGGCAGACCATCAGATCATGCGTGAATTACTTGAGCTTGAGGCGGGAGGAACCTATCAATTATTACCAAGATTTGCAGCACTCGGCATTGATGCTTATTACTTACCTCTAAAATTAGCAGAACTTGCGGCATTACCCTATGAACGCTATAACGGACTCACAGGAAAACTTAAAATTCAAGACGGCAACAGAATCTTCCGCGAACTAAACTGGGCTCAGTTTGTAAACGGAAAACCTACTCTACTTCCTCAATTCTAAAACGAGTAATATTATTATCACATGGTAAGCCGACGTTTAACTGGAAAGAAGGCTGAGGATGTCGCGTGCAGTTTCTTGCAGCGAAATGGATTATCATTAGTTCAAAGAAACTATCATTGCCGTTATGGTGAGATAGATTTAATTATGCGGGATTCTGATACATTGGTGTTTATTGAAGTGCGGTATCGTAGCTCTATAAAATATGGCAGTGCTGCTGAATCCGTTGACAACAATAAGCAACGCAAGCTGGTATTTACGGCTAATCATTATTTACAGAAACACCCAACTAACCAACCCACTCGATTCGATGTTGTCGCACTAGCTCCACAACAACAACCCGAATGGATTACTAATGCGTTTATGGAAAACTAATAGTGAACCCGATCAAACAAATAGAAAAGTCATTTGCAGAGAGCATTCAAACCAAACAGGATGCATTAAACGTCATCGTAGGCCCAATTTCTGATGCTGCATTATTAATGACCTCCAGTTTACTTGCTGGCAATAAAATATTAGCTTGCGGCAACGGTGGCTCAGCAGCCGATGCTCAACATTTCTCATCAGAATTACTAAACCGATTCGAACGCGAAAGACAACCATTACCTGCTATTGCATTGACAACTGACAGTTCAACATTAACTTCTATCGCGAATGATTACGACTTTAGTTTAATATTTGCTAAGCAAGTACGAGCACTCGGGCAGGCAAACGACATCCTGTTTGTCATTACCACCAGCGGTGGTTCAGCCAATATAGTACAAGCAATGCACGCTGCTCATGAAAGAAGTGCGCGCGTCGTTGCTCTCACCGGACGTGATGGGGGAGAAGTCGGCGCACTTATACAGAAAAATGATATTGAAATTCGCGTCCCCGGACCCTCTACCGCACGCATTCAAGAAGTGCATTTATTAGTTCTACATTGTTTATGTGAACTAATTGACCAACAATTACTTGGCTAGAATAGTGCCTAGCTCTCTTCCAACAGAAGTGATTTCTCAGTTACAAGTCATATTCTCTGAAGCCGATTTATTATTAGAAGCTGCAGATTGTTGGCCTTACGGTTACGATAATAGCAAACTGCATCATCCTCCAGATGCTGTTGTGTTACCCAATAACCATGAGCAAGTCGTCAACTGCCTTCAACTGTGCAACCAATTCAATATCCCACTAACAACACGCGGGCGCGGCACTGGCACTACCGGCGCTTCAGTCCCCACATCAGGCGGCATTGTTATGTCAATGGAACGCATGAATAAAATTTTGCACTGTGATTTAGGCAACCGAAGCGTGCGTGTACAAGCGGGTGTTACCAATCTTGCTCTGCAAAATTATCTGAAAGAAAAAAACTTCTTTTGGGCTCCTGATCCAAGCAGTGCAAAATTTTGTAGTATCGGCGGAAACTTAGCTTGCAACGCAGCGGGCCCTCGCGCAGTCAAATATGGCACTACTCGGGATAACACACTGCAATTAAAAGCCGTGACTGGTGACGGGCAGACTATTCATACTGGCAGCAAGACCACTAAAGGTGTTGTCGGCTTAGACCTCACTCGTTTAATAATTGGCTCAGAAGGAACGCTAGCTGTGATTACTGAAGCAGAGTTGAAAATCATACCTCTTGCTCCGCAAAGAAATACTATTCGCGCACTGTATAAAAACCATCAAGGTGCATGTGATGCAATACAAAATATCAGTTCACAACTGCATTCACCCTGTGCCATTGAATTTATGGATCACCATGCCATTGAATTAATTCAAACTCACAGTGATGTGTCTTTACCAGATAATGCGCATGCCATGTTAATGATAGAAGTCGATGGCGATTCAGAATCGCTTGCGATTAGCACCGCTAAAATAGAGCAGGCTTTATCTAATAACCAGCAAGTTGAAATTCAACGTGCCACCACTGAGATAGAAAAAAAATCACTTTGGCAGGCGCGCAAAGCGCTTTCTCCTGTGTTACGAAATTTAGCTCCCAATAAAATAAACGAAGATGTTGTCGTGCCGGTCCCCAATCTAAGTCAATTGATTGATAAACTAGACATGTTATCTGCTGAGTACAAAATTCCTATTGTTAATTTTGGTCATGCTGGAAATGGCAATCTTCATGTGAATATTATGTATGATGCAGATGATGCAATACAGAATCAGAATGCATTAGATTGCTTAGAAAGAGTTTTTGATATTGTTTTGAAACTAGAAGGCACTATTTCAGGCGAGCACGGCATAGGCCTCAGCAAGCGTGATCATGTCGCTAAAGAAATTGGCACACATGAACTTAATTTAATGAGAAACATTAAAGCTCAGTTTGACCCAAATCAAATTTTAAACCCAAATAAAAGCTTACCCTTAGTTACAAAGCCAGCTTAACCTATAGTGGGAATACAAATACCAGATATACCGCCACCACTGTTGATACCGCTGACATAGATAGCGCTACCACTTGAAAGTGGCTATGACGTCTTGACTGCATCTGTCCTCGTTCTTTACTAACAAAAGTGCATGCCACTTGGCTACCCGATACTTTCTGTGCGTCGTCAGTTTCAGATTGTAATTGTTGTTGATTCTTTGTCTCTAAATTATTTTGCGCGTCTTCGCTTAATTCGACATGCATGACCTACCTCCAAACATTGAAATTAGATTCAAACACAGTTGATAAAGAGTGTTTGAAATCAACGTCTATTGCTTAACGCTGTTAAGGAGATTGGCGGCAGTAAGACTGATTCCTTTAACCTTTTACCGGCTAAAACGTGATGAACATCACATATTATTAAGCATGTTTTAGAAACATGCCTTAAATTATTTTTTCACTTCGACGATATTATCTGCAAGGCTATCTGGAAGAAAATCCAGTATCGCAACACCCACTGTGACCAATAATAACGATATGGCTACACCACCAATACCTAATAGAATTTCCCAAATACTTGGACTGTATTGGCCTATTTCACCATCAAAGAATGAACTACTTATTTCCATACCAGGAAACATTTCTAATGGAAATGCTTGCCCACCCACGATAATGACGTAAAGCTGAGCTATGCCACCTAATATCACCATGGCACAAGCTACCATTAGCGTTTTACGACAGTTCTTTGTTTGCGGCATGTAAACTAAGGCTAACGGAATCAGGCCACCGATTAATATCTGGCCTATCCAAAATAATAATGTGTAGATACCACCATCGAGAAGTAAGAATCTCTCGATCGCATGATGTTCAGTCGCATATAAATTTGTCACGTGATAAACAGCGACAAAATATAAAATACTGGCTATAAATATACCCAACAAATTGCGTAACTTGTTTAGTATGAGATCACCTAGCGGACGATCTGTCCATGTGTAGGAGGCTATTAGTACTAGGATATAAAATGCTAGTCCAAAGGCAAAAGACATAACAATAAACATAGGCGCCAGTAGGGCGGTATCGTAGGCACTACGCGCAACTAAGAAACCAAATATTGATCCGGTACCCGTGGTTAGTATCAAACGCCATATGAATGCAAATAAGCCGGCTTTCTTGCTGTATTTCTTTAGGGAGTTATCCATCATCGACCAGATGTAGACACCAACAATGGCAAAAAAACCAGTATATAAAATAATATTCCAAGCAAAAATAGACTTGAAATTGTACTGAGTCATCGCCACGATTAATCGATCAGGACGTCCAAGATCAAGTACCAATACCGCTAACCCACCAGCTAGTAATGCGATTGCAAGTAGTGCGGACAGTCTGGCTAATGGTTTGTACTCGGCTTTACCAAAAACAGAAGCGATGGATGCAACATTGAGTGCTCCAGACGCGGCAACAATTAGGAATATCGCAAACACATGAGGAAGTCCCCATACTATTTGGTTATTCATGCCTGAAATAACATGACCTTCTACTTCCATGTGATGTGCCGACAACACACCAATTAGAATGGTCAATGCTAAGCCGCCGAGCAACATCCAAAACTTAGATGAAGTTGCTTCGATAGTACTATATCTTAAGGTATCCATGCTTTTACAAACCTTGATATCTAACGCCAGTATTCAAACCTAAGTCAGCACGAATCTGCGTGCCACCAAAGTCTTTTAGGCGTTTTGAAATTTCACTTTGTGAATCATTAAGGTCGCCAAATACTATCGCTTGATGACCATCTTTTTCGCATGCTTGTGCACATGCAGTTGTATTTTCACCCGCATCAATCTTATTCACACACATGTTACAGCTATCAACACAGCCTTTACCGCGTGGCGTACTCGGCAATTGATTATCTAATACTTCATGTACAAATGACCGTGCCTTATATGGACAAGCAATTATGCAATATCGACATCCGATACAGGTATGCATGTTAACTAACACAATCCCGTCTTCACGTTTAAAAGATGCACCTGTAGGACATACGTCAACACAGGGAGGGTCCTCACAATGTTGGCACATCACTGGAAATGATTTTGTATTTTCTGTCGATGGATCTTTAACGGTAAGTTTTCTAATCCATTGGGAATCTGTACTTGAACCTTCTTCAGGATATAGTCCGTGTTCGTCGTTACACGCTGTAACACAGGCATTACAATCTTCCGTACATTGGTTTACGTTAACTAACATTCCCCAACGAATTTTATTAGTCACTGCTTCATCAGCAGGTTTTGCTGAAGCAGTTTCATATAGCATCACTCCCGGCGCAACGGCTAAGCCAGACGCTCCAACTAACCCTCCAACAAATGAACGCTTACTTTGATCTGTCTGCGGCTCATCTGTTACTTGCTTAGATTTACGTAATAATTTGTATGCTTTAGTGACGACGTTATTCATTTTGATTGTGCTGACAATAGACTAGATTTCAAGATTAACTCACTAGCACTAGTTTTCAAATCTTCATGAGGGTTAGCGCCATTAGCTTTATGTTGTTTAATTGCTTCACGCACTGCTGACTCTGGTCGGTCTGCATGGCATTGAAAACAATCGACACTGACTGCGGCAAAGGTATGACAACTTGCGCAGAAGTGTTCTTCACTATTTGAATAACGTGCATATTCTCCATTCTTATTTGGAGTGATATGGCAATCAATGCAATTTTTCAGACTATGCTTTTCAGTGCGAATACCATGCAAGACGGTTTCATCGCGTTGATGTAATACGGTCTCGAAGTGATGGGTACGCATCCACACCGGATCTTCAACGCACTGAGCACCTTTGGGAGGAGGCACTTTGCTTCCATCCGCTATCGTAGCTGAGCTAATGACGGCTAATAATAGCCCTATTAAAACACTCCTCAGAATGTTTATACCTTTGACTCCAATCATACTGTACTAATTTTTTATTAAGCTTTTAGTTAATTGCTACTTTAGTGATCGCCTAATGCCATGTCGATGTAACCTGTAGGACAGACATCAGCACAGATATGGCAACCGATACATTTATCATAGTCAGTATCGACATAGCGTCCAGTGGTTTTTTGATCTTTACTAACTCTGAACACTGCATCTTGTGGGCAGTAAATTACACAGTTATCACACTCGAAGCACATACCACAACTCATACAACGACCAGCTTCTTCAACAGCTTTCTCTTCTGTTAAGCCAATCATACGCTCTTCGAAGTGACCTAACACTTCTTCCGAATCAGGACCGTGTGATTCACGTAGTACGCGCGGCGTGAATTCAAAATGACCTAGGAACAATCTATCTGCTGCAATTATTTCTTGCGCTGAACGATCCTCATAATTATGTACTGAGAAGTCGGCTTCATCAGTTCCAAGAATATAACCTGGCTCGTAGTCTTCAGGCTCTAATCCAGTCTCTTGTAATTTCTCCAACAAACTAAAGTGATGCACATCCACTTTAGGACGTTTAGCAAATTCTTTTTTATTCAAATAAAAGTCAACGCTATCTGCACATATTGATGCTTGACCAATAGCGGTTGTTAATAAATGTGGACGAATAATATCACCACATACAAAGTGACCTTCTTTCCCTGGCACTTGGTAATGCTTATCTGCATCGATTAAGCCACGACCATTATTGAATGCTTCAAGACCCTCAAAATCACCACCTTGACCAATTGCAGAAACAATTAAATCACATTCGATTTCGTATTCAGTGCCTTCAACCGGTGTTGGACGACCATCTTCTAATTTACACTTAGCCATGCGTAAAGCGATTGCGCGACCTTCGTCATTAACTATGACTTCTACCGGCATTACGCCGTTATCAATGCGCACACCTTCATGAATTGCATCATGCACTTCATGCTCGGCAGCGGTCATACCATCACGCTCAAACAATGAGGTTAGTGTCACTTCTGCACCTTCACGTGCTGCTGCGTAAGCTGCATCATGTGCAACATAGCCACCAATTACGTGCTCTGGTGCTTCTTTCTTATCTAGCTTAGAAATTTTACCTAATCGACGTGCAACAGAGACAACGTCAATTGAAGTATCACCGCCACCTACACATACCACACGATTAGCAGTAACTTTTAAAATACCTTTGTTGAATGCTTCCAGGAACTTAACACCAGCAACACAGTTGGGTGCATCACCATTCGGCACAGGAAGACTTCGGCCAGATTGACAACCTAGTGCCCAAACCACTGCATCATATTCTTTCTCTATATCTTCAATAGGAATGTCACGGCCGATACGCGTATTTAAACGCACTTCGATATCACCTAAGTCTAAAATTCTTTGGATTTCCGCA
>CAWUWP010000037.1:0-11479 GCA_963926275.1 uncultured Gammaproteobacteria bacterium
TTCTGCTAGCGCGTGTCGTAATTTAAATTCTCTACCACGGACTTCTAACAAGCCGACTTCTGCGCTTGTTAACTGCTCATTTGACGGCAATAAATCATAACCAGCCGTTTCGCTAGTGACAATACATTCATGGATGGTCTGTTGTCCCAATAAAACATGTGCGACAGATATCTCAACGGTACGCTTGTCGATACCTGAACCCATCGTCGCGTTGCCTTGAGGGTCTAAGTCTACTAATAATATTTTTCTTTTAGCCGCGGCTAATGAAGCGGCTAAATTGACTGTCGTGGTAGTTTTACCCACACCGCCCTTTTGATTAGTGATTGCGATTATTTTAGCCACGCTATCTAAACTCGATCTGCTATTAATAAGTGGCGCTGTGAGTCTAAGCCAGGAATAGTCACTGAATGTACTTGCACCTTGCTTATCTCATCTAGTGCGGGTAACTCATCAGGTTGTGTGCCTAACATTAACTGAACCTGTCCTTGTGGAGCACAGACTTCACTCAACATCTTAAGTGCTTTCTCTAATGGTGCAAAAGCACGTGTCAGCACCGTTTTTGGCGCTTCGCTGGGCACATAATTTTCAACACGTATTTGCACAATTTCAACATTGGTTATTTTAAGGTCCATCACCACTTGGCGCATGAATCTGGCTTTTTTGCCATTTGAGTCAAGTAACGTGAATGATATGTCAGGTAGACAAATAGCTAAAGGAATACCTGGCAAACCCGCACCACTGCCAACATCTAATAGTGGCGACATCTTAATATGTGGAATAACAGAAAGGCTATCTAACAGGTGCTTTTGAATCAATTCATTAGCATTCGAGGTTCCTACCAGGTTATAGGCCTTATTCCATTTCTGGATCATGGCAAGATAATCCATTAGCAAATCAAGTTGTGTTTCAGTAAGCGTCACATCCAACTGACGCGCACCTTCTTCCAGGCGATTACGAATATCCATAAGTTAAGCAGAAAATCTTGGTGGCGGTATTAATTTGCAACAAGCAAATAAAAAGATAAGTTAACCCTCTTGAGCAACTCGCGTGTTATCACTCTCATCATTATTAACTAGCTCTTGGCTACGTGCTTTTAAATGCACTAACAATAACGAAATTGTTGCTGGTGTTACACCGGCAATCCTTGACGCTTGGCTGACCGTTTTGGGTTTGATTGCGATGAGTTTTTGTAATGCCTCGTTTGATAAACCTTTAACCAAATTATAATTAAATGTTTTTGGTATTTTGGTATCTTCGAGTCGTTTAAATTTTTCAATCTCGTCTGTTTGACGTTGCATATAACCTGCGTATTTCGCTTGAATATTTATTTGCTCAATAACTTCTTCGTCTTCTAAGTAAGGTGCGTACTTAGATAGCTCAGCAAATGAATGATACGAAACTTCAGGTCGACGTAATAAGTTCGACATACTGTATTCACGTTCAATATTACTTCCAAATAAACGCTTGCCTTGTTCTTCGCTAACATGACTTGGTTGGACAAAAGTTTTCTCAAGTCTAACTTGTTCTTTTTCTAGTATTTCTTTTTTCCAACAAAAACGTGCCCACCTTGCTTCATCAACCAAACCTAAATCATTAGCAATAGAGGTTAATCGTAGATCTGCATTATCTTCACGTAATATCAATCGATACTCTGCGCGACTAGTAAACATGCGGTATGGCTCTTGTGTTCCTTGTGTGACTAAGTCATCAATCATCACGCCGATATACGCTTGGTCTCTGCGTAAAACTATTGCTTGTTCATTTTGCACAGCTCGAGCTGCATTAATTCCTGCCATTAATCCTTGTGCAGCTGCTTCCTCATAACCAGTGGTTCCATTGATTTGTCCTGCAAAATATAAGCCTGGTAGTGATTTTGTTTCTAGGCTTGGTTGCAATCCAGTGGGGTTAAAATAATCATATTCAATCGCATAACCAGGACGCGTAATATGACAATTTTCTAAACCGGCAATGGTGTGCACCATTTCTAACTGCACTTCGTATGGGAGGCTTGTTGAAATTCCATTGGGGTACACCTCATGAGTATGCAAACCTTCTGGCTCAATAAACACTTGGTGTCGATCACGATCAGCAAAGCGTGTGACTTTGTCTTCTATTGAAGGACAGTAACGTGGACCGATACCTTTAATTGCGCCGCTGTACATTGGCGACTCATGCATAGAGTCGCGAATAATTTGATGGCTTTGTTCATTGGTGTAAGTAATGTGGCAATTAACTTGCTCAGGGTGCTGCTCACGTGACCCCATAAATGAAAATATAGGCAGTGGTTGATCGCCTGGCTGCACTTCCATTTTTGAATAGTCTATTGTCTTTCCGTCAATTCGCGGGGGTGTGCCTGTTTTTAAACGATCTACATCTAACGGCTGTTCTCGTAACCTGTCTGCCAATCGCACAGAAGCTGAATCACCGGCTCGACCTGCCTGATAAGTTTGTGGCCCAACAAAAATTTTCCCACCCAGAAAAGTTCCGACGGTGAGCACTACTGCGGAAGATTTGAAGCTCAGCCCCATGCGGGTAACTACGCCAACTACCCGCCCTTGTTCAACGACTAGGTCGTCTACTTCTTGTTGGAAGATAGAAAGATTAACTTGGTTTTCAACAACTGATCGAATCGCTTGTCGATATAAAGCGCGGTCCGTTTGTGCACGTGTCGCCCGTACTGCTGGGCCTTTACGTTGATTCAGTACTCTAAACTGAATGCCGGCCAAATCTGCTGCACTGGCCATTACGCCACCCATAGCATCAATTTCACGCACTAAATGACTTTTACCGATACCACCAATGGCTGGGTTACAGCTCATTTGACCGATCGTCTCAATATTCTGAGTCAGTAAAAGCGTGCGTGCACCCATACGCGCTGATGCCAATGCGGCTTCAGTCCCTGCGTGTCCACCACCGACAACGATGACATCAAATTCGTGCTGCATAACCTTGATTTATTTAAGTTTGACCAGAAATGATACAGCACCTGCGCTTACTTGCCGATACAAAATTCGCGAAATACGTAATCTAATAAATTGTCGGGTGTGAACTCTCCGGTAATTTCACCAAGAATTTGTTGGGCCACCCGCAATTCTTCAGCGGCTAACTCCAGTGGACTCAAACTTTTAACTTGGTTTAACGCAAATTCAAAATGCTCAAGACATCTTCTTAGCGCATCTAAATGTCTTGTTCTGGCTGAAAATGGAGCTTGCTGATCCGAAGGTTGAATCTGTAATAGTTGTTGAATGGCCGTGCGTAAGTCATCTAAGCCCTGGCCTGTTTTAGCAGAAATTAACATCGCTTTTTCATTCTGCTGAAAACTCTCTGCTAATAAATCACTTTTATTTATGACATTAATTTCATTCTTATTAACGCTTTCAAGCTTATATTCAGCCGATATCTCTGTTCCATCATGCACATGAATAATTGCATCGGCCGTCTCTATTGCCGATCGTGCCCGTACTATTCCTTCCTGCTCAACCTGCTCGGCATGTTCACGAATTCCTGCGGTATCTAATAACCGAATTGGCACGCCGTTTAATTGCATGTCAATCGACACAACATCACGGGTTGTACCAGGAATATTTGTGACGATGGCACGATCTTGTGCACACAAAGCATTGAACAAAGATGATTTACCCACATTTGGACTGCCCGTCAGCACAAGGGTAAATCCTTTTTGCAATTGAGCACCTTTTTGCGCTAAATCAAATAACTCATTTACCTGTTTTTTTAACGCTGTTAATTTGCTGCTAACGATTTTCCTTGCTTCAGTTTCTATATCTTCTTCTGCAAAATCTAGTGATGCCTCTATATGTGTTCGTATTTGAATAAGTTGATTTAAAATTGCTTGGACTTGCTCAGAAAATTTTCCCTGCATCGATTGCACCGCTGACTTAGCCGCTTGCTCTGATCCGCTAGCAATTAAATCTGCGATCGCTTCCAGTTGTGTTAAATCTAATTTCCCATTAATAAATGCGCGCTCACTAAACTCGCCCGCTAGTGCTTGGCGTGCACCTTGTTTATTGACGCAATTTATAATTTGTTGGCAGACATAAGGATTGCCATGCGGTTGTAATTCAACGACATCCTCGCCGGTAAAAGAGTTGGGCGCAGGAAAATAAATAGCGATACCTTGATCAATCACTTCGTTATTGTGATCAAAGAATTCAGAAAAGTGTGCGTAACGCGGCGAGAGACTTTTATGTGTCACTGCTTTTGCGATCTCTAATGCATTCGCTCCAGAGATTCGAATAATTCCTACGCTAGCATTACCACCGGGTGTTGCTAGCGCACAAATTGTTTCGGACGATGACACGCTTAATCGTTAGCGTATTTGCGCGTGATATACCACTGTTGGCAAATCGAAAGTAAGTTGTTTACAAACCAGTATAAAACTAATCCGGCTGGGAAAAATGCCATAAACACGGACATGAATACAGGCATAATCATAAATATCTTTTCCTGCATGGGGTCTGTTGGTTTTGGGTTCAACTTAAACTGAATAAACATTGATATGCCCATTAGCAACGGCAAAATAAAGAACGGGTCTTTCGAGGAAAGATCTTGCACCCAAAGCATAAATGGCGCGTGACGCATTTCAACACTTTCTATTAACACCCAGTATAAAGATAAGAACACGGGCATTTGAATTAAAATTGGCAGACAGCCACCCAACGGGTTGATTTTTTCTTTCTTATATAGGTCCCACATGGCGGTATTTAGCTTTTGCTTATCGTCGCCATGACGTTCTCTTAGTGAAACCATTTTCGGCTGTACTTTGCGCATTCTCGCCATAGACTTATAGCTATGAGCAGATAAGCGGTAAAATACTAGCTTGATAAGTAATGTCACTAAAATAATAGACCAGCCCCAGTTACCCACATACTGATGGATGAAATCTAGGGTCCAGAACAACGGCTTACATAATGGAGTAAATATTCCGTAGTCTGTTGTTAGCTCTAACCCTGGTTGAATCTGCTCGATGCGCTTTTGTAGTTTTGGTCCGGTATATAAGCGAGCTTTAAATTCGGCGCTTTCTCCTGGTGCCACTCTTAACGGCTCTGAACGCAAACCTATAATGTAATCTGAACCAACAGCATTTTTTACTACATTAGTGTAGTAGTAATTATTTTCAAATTCTTCAGCTAACCATGCAGACATGAAGTAGTGCTGCAGCATTGCGGCCCAACCGCCTGTGACTTCTTTCGACAATGGTTCTTCAGCCATATCATCGAATGAGATTTTTTCGTATTTACCATCATAATAAGCGCCGCCAGTATAGGTTGGTAGGCGTAATAAACTTCTTTCGCCAGTGACGTAGCTATGACGTAACTGTCGGTATTGTCTACCTATCCAGTCATACTGTCCTTGGTTAGCAATATCGTAATCTACTTCGATTAAGAACTTATCTCTTTTAAAACGAAATGTTTTTGTGATTAAAACATTGTTATCACTATGCCAGGTAAAGGGAACAACTAGCTCATCTTGTCCATCAGCGAGGATATATTTTTTATTTTTTGCGTAATAAATATTGTGATGATTTGGCGCAAGCGGACCAACCTCAACATTGGCAACTTTATCATGCAATAAACCTGATTGAGCAATATACGTTATTGCTTCGTTATCTAATAAAACTAGCGGCTGGTCTTTATGGTCGTTATCAACGGGGTAGGTCTTTAATTCTGCACGATGTATATCTGCACCACGTGTATTTATATGTAAGGTAAAAACATCAGTCTCAACCACAACGTATTCATTCTTTACTTCTACATTATTGTTGATAGAGCCCGGAGATGTATTGGTAGGCGCCGTCGTAGAGCTGGCAGACTGCGGTACATCATTTTCAATGCGCGCGCTAATTGATGGGGCGACTTGTTCTGTAGTTTGAGCTTCGACTACTGGTGCATTTTCTCGCGACCATGAACTCCATATTAGATAGGAGACCATTAGCAGCGATATGTATAAGAAGAATCGTTGATTATCCATTAACTTTTATCCAAGATTTTTTCCGGGACAGGGTCATGACCACCTGTATGGAAAGGATGACATTTTGATATTCTTTTAATTGCGAGATACAACCCTTTAATTGCACCATAGGTTTGTATTGCCTCTAATGCATATTGTGAGCAGGTTGGTGAAAATCGACAGTGAGGTCCTAACATTGGACTAATACACGTCTGATAAAAACGAATCATCGCTATAAAAATTTTATTCAGCATGCGTATTTAAAAACTTCCAGTGTTTCTGTAGCTTCCTAGAGAGGGACTGGTTTACTGTATTTCCGCAATTTCTTTTACATATTACCACCACATCATAGGCACTAATATTCTGTTTATTTATACGGAAACTTTCTCGAACAATTCGCTTTAAACGATTCCTACCCACTGCTTTAGGAATATTTTTTTTACTTACTATCACGCCTAATCTGGGGCCAGATAATTGATTAGGTCTAGCGAGTATCGTGTAAGCTGAATCAGCTGATTTTATAGGCTTGTCAAATACTTCTTTGAAGTCTTTCGAGGATAACAATCGATCCTGCTTAGAAAAACTATTTGGCCGGGATTTAATAAGCAATCATTATGGGCAGAGTTGTGCTCTTCCTTTTGCTCTACGTGCTCTAATAACAGCACGGCCACCACGAGTTTTCATTCGTGCTCTAAATCCATGCGTACGTGCACGGCGCAAATTACTTGGTTGAAACGTCCTTTTCACGGCAAATACCTGATTCTGATGATTATATATTGAGGGGCGCAAACATTAATTGCATGATGCTATTTTGTCAACGATTATAATACTGTTTTAGTCCTCGAATAGAACATTATAATGATTAAATCAGCATTAGGTTGGTAAATTATAAAAACTTAACACCATATTGAATAAAAATGACAAGCCCTCTTTGGAATTTGTGTGTGCGCCAACTCGAGTCTGAGTTATCAGAACAATTGTTGAACACATGGATTCGACCCCTACAAGCTCAAGAGCAAAATCAAGTACTTATGCTATTGGCCCCAAACCGTTTTGTATTGGATTGGGTCAATGATCATTACCTTGAAAGAATCAGCCAATTGGTTGAATCCATAGGAAAAGACTCGGGTACGACTCAAGTAACCATTAGCGTAGGAAGTCGCAGTGCCATCACGCCTCCTCCAAACATACAGATGTCTCAGCGGCCACCACAACCATCGGCGGCACCTAGCACCAAGACTTACACACATAATTTAAATCAGGATTTTACATTTGATAGCTTTGTAGAAGGTAAATCCAATGAATTAGCTAAAGCCGCTTCGGTACAAGTCTCAAATAATTCTGGAAAAGCCTACAACCCTCTGCTGCTTTATGGCGGTGTGGGTTTAGGTAAAACTCACCTAATGCACGCTATTGGAAATCAAATTTTAGCGCTTAACCCAAAGGCTAAAGTCGTTTATTTACACTCAGAACGATTTGTTCAAGACATGGTAAAAGCGTTGCAACATAACGCAATCGACGAATTTAAGCGACATTACCGCTCAATTGATGCACTTTTAATAGATGATATTCAATTCTTTGCAGGCAAAGAACGCTCTCAAGAAGAATTTTTCCACACTTTTAATGCGCTACTTGAAGGACAGCAACAGATCATTATGACCTGTGATCGCTACCCAAAAGAGTTGGATGGATTAGAAGAACGCTTAAAATCTCGCTTTGGGTGGGGCTTATCTCAAGCTATTGAACCCCCTGAGTTAGAAACACGTGTTGCCATTATTAAAAGTAAAGCAGAAGCCGTCAACGTTGACCTTCCTCACGATGTTGCTTTCTTTATCGCTAAACGTATTCGTTCAAATATTCGAGAACTTGAAGGGGCGTTGCGTCGAGTATTAGCTAATTCCCAATTTACTGGGGAAATGATCACCCTAGAATTTGCAAAAGAAGCACTCCACGATCTTATTACCTTGCAAGAAAAATTAGTCACGATCGATAACATACAAAAAACAGTTGCTGAGTATTATAAAATTCGCATCTCTGACTTAAGCTCTGCACGACGTACACGCTCAATCACACGTCCAAGACAAATAGCCATGGCGTTAGCCAAAGAAGTAACTAATCACAGCCTGCCGGAAATAGGCGAGGCTTTCGGGGGGCGTGACCACACCACCGTACTTCATGCCTGTCGAAAAACTAAAGAATTAAGGCATGGTGATTTTAAAATAAATGACGACTATGTGAATCTATTACGTATACTTAGCACCTAACTTGTGGGTAAGTCGTTCATAAATATTGGATAACTATCTTCCTTCAAGTTAAAAATCAATTTGAGTTAAGTTATTGTTAATAACGAATGAGATACACACAGCTTATCCTTGAGATAACTTATTGTAATTAAAGGATAATAATGTGATATCCACAGAAAATAGCCTCTATAATAACAATAGTCTTATATATCAAAAAAATATTATTAAATAGATATGAAGTTCAGTATTCAGAGAGAAGACTTACTTAAACCAGTACAACTTATCGTTGGCGCAGTTGAACGTAGACAAACTATGCCTATTCTTTCTAACTTTTTACTTAGAAATGTTAATGGGCGATTAGTCATCACTGCGACAGATTTAGAATTAGAAGTATCAGCGACCATTGATATCACTCCAGAGGGTGATCCCATTACTATCCCTGGTCGTAAATTATTAGATATATGTAAATCATTACCTGAAGGTAGTGATATTAAATTCTCCTATCACGGAGAGAAAGTAGAAATTAAATCAGCTAAAAGTAGATTTTCATTAGCCACCTTAGCGGCCAATGAATTTCCTCTTGTCGATGAGATTGCAGTCGATCAAACTATTTCAATTGATAAAGAACAACTTCATTCATTGATTGAAGACACCTCCTTTGCCATGGCTCAGCAAGATGTTCGTTATTATTTGAATGGCCTAATGATGGAAGCTGAAGGTGGAAAATTAAGAACCGTTGCTACTGATGGTCATCGATTATCAATGGCTGATACCGATTTAGATAGCTCGGTACCTGATAGACAAGTCATTGTGCCGAAAAAAGCCGTCCAGGAGTTTATGCGGATTTTATCTGCTTCTACAGGAAGCGTCGATTTAGCTTTTAGCCAAAATCACTTGCAAGCAAACTTTGGTGATATACGATTTGTAACTAAATTGATTGATGGAAAATTTCCTGATTATCAACGAGTAGTTCCAGAAGGGCATCAATACATTGCTACCATACAACGTGAAATTTTACGTTCATGTTTGATGCGTGCATCAATTTTGAGTAATGAAAAATATCGAGGTGTTCGTCTCGGCTTTAGTAAAAATATCCTTAAAATTCAAGCACATAATCCGGAACAAGAAGAAGCCGAAGAAGAGCTTGATATCTCTTATAGTGGCCCAGAATTAGAAATTGGTTTCAATGTTAGTTATCTCGTCGATGTGCTAAATACTATTAAATCTAAAGATGTACATTTCTATCTTCAAGACACAAACAGCAGTTTACTTATCGTTTGTCCTGAAATGGAAAATCGCAAGTATGTCGTTATGCCCATGCGGCTCTAGTGTGGCTGCAACAATTGCAGGCACAAGGTCTGCGCTCTTTTACTGAATGTGAGCTTTCTTTTTCACCGGGAATTAATGTTCTATTTGGTGATAACGGAGTTGGAAAAACAAGCATACTTGAAGGAATTAATGTTTTAAGTTGCGGGAAAAGCTTCCGTACCAGTCTACTCAGTCATATTATTACTACGGGTCAATCTGAATTGATCCTATTTGGTTCGGTATCTAATCACGAAAAAGTGATTCAATTAGGTGCACAGATTGGTTCTGGTTCTAAAGAACTTCGCCTAAATCGTGAAAAAGTAAATAAATGGTCAGATTTAGCTATAAATCTGCCTATTTTAGATATTCATCCTGAGTCTTACTTATTGGTCACAGGCGGTCCAATTGAAAGAAGGAAATTCCTTAATTGGGGAATGTTCCACGTGGAACCTAGTTATGCCCATATTTGGTCTGAATACTCTAGGGCGTTAAAGCAGAGAAATATTTGTCTAAAATCTAGAAATATTAAGCATGCACGTCATTGGCATCAGAATTTGTCGCAACATGGTGAGAAGATTACACAAGCGTTGATTAAATACAGTCAAGATATCGCCCCTTATGTTGAAGAAATGCTTCTTTTGTTTAAATTTACAGAGGAGGTAGAGTTAAAATACTCTCCAGGATGGGATCAAAGTTACTCTTTAGTGGAGTTACTTGATTCTGAGTTGCAATCTAATGAATTGCCCCTGTCGACACAAAATGGACCCCATAGAGGTGATTTAAAAATAAATTGGCAATCAAGGTCATTTTCAAAAACAAGTTCCCGAGGCCAGCAGAAGGTATTAGCGATTGCCTTGAAGTTAGCTCAAGCTAAATTGTTGAGGTTAAAGTATGAGAAATCTTCAATTTATTTACTTGATGAGCTTCCCGCTGAACTTGATAGTCAGCGCAGAAAGATTGCTCTAGATGTCTTGGTAAACCTGGATTCTCAAGTGATAATCTCTGCTGTTTCAAGAGAATCTATGAGATGCCTAGATAAAGAAGTAAAATGGTTCCACGTGAAACATAGTAGCGTTTCATCAGTGGTATAATCGATGATTAATTAATTAGATAAAATGCAATGAGTTACGATTCCTCGAATATTCAAGTCTTAAAAGGTCTGGAAGCAGTAAGAAAGCGCCCAGGAATGTATATTGGCGATACAGACGATGGTACAGGTCTGCATCATATGGTGTTTGAAGTCCTAGATAACTCTATTGATGAGGCTTTAGCTGGCCATTGTAAGAGTATTCAAGTAAGCATCGAAGTCGATAACTCAATTACTGTTACTGATGATGGGCGAGGCATTCCCACCGATATTCATCCAGAAGAACAACGCTCCGCTGCAGAAGTGATTATGACGGTACTGCATGCTGGCGGTAAGTTTGATGATAATTCATATAAGGTATCTGGCGGTCTACATGGAGTGGGTATCTCTGTCGTCAATGCTTTATCAGAATCTGTCACGTTGACTATTTATAAATCAGGCAAAATTCATAAACAAGAATACAAGATGGGTGAGCCGCAAGCGCCACTAAAGGTTATTGGGGATTCAGAAAAAACGGGAACACGAGTTCAATTTAGGCCTAGTCCAGATGTATTTGCTGACACTGAGTTTCACTATGAAATTTTAGCCAAGCGTATTCGAGAATTATCTTTCTTAAACTCAGGCGTTAATATTGAGCTGACTGATAATAGAACAGGGAAACATGATGTTTTCCATTATGAAGGCGGTATTAGCGCCTTTGTTAGCCATTTAAATTCCAAAAAGACGCCTCTTCATGCAACAGTGATGTATGCCAAGAAAGAACGCGATGGCGTTGAGGTAGAGGCTTCAATGCAATGGAACGATTCCTATCAGGAAAATATTTTTCCATTTACCAATAATATTCCACAGAGAGACGGTGGCACACACCTAGCCG
>CAWUWP010000038.1:0-3691 GCA_963926275.1 uncultured Gammaproteobacteria bacterium
GCTAAAGTCATCAAACGCAATACAAATATTGGCAAAGAACTTCATAAGAACTTCTTCATTGCAAAAAAAATAAAACACTAAAAGTTAACAGCAAGCATCAACAACAGTAAGGTTTCTATAAATCTTACTGTTTATTTTTCCTGTTAATTAAAATGTAGGGCTCAGATTGATGCCCTTTATTGCATTTTGCCGTTATTGTAACCCTGCTAACATCGACAGGAATCACCACATCTTTAACATAGCGCGTGAACGGCTGCTCATTCACATGAGGGTGATATAAAGTGCGCTTGGCTATTTCTTTCCCATCGGCTGTGACTACAATCCATTCGTTTACATAATGATTCCAACCTGTATCTGGGTGACGTATTCTGACTGCAACATCAAACAGTTGATTTGTTTTCAGGTTATCATTTGCTTTCAAAATCAATGGTGGTTGAGCATGCGCAACACTACAGAATAATAAAGATAATAATAATTTCTTCATAATTACTCAGCATTAAATATAGTTGAATTATCTTGGAAGCATTTAAATTCTAAAAAATTTTCACTCGGATCTTGAATAAAAAAAGTGCGTTGCTCACCTGCTTCTCCAGCAAACCGAGTATACGGCTCAATATAAAATGTAATATCACAGGTGTTTATATGTTTAAGCAACTCATCCCAATTGTTCCACTCAAGAATCACACCAAAGTGTCTTGCCGGCACGGCTTTATTATCAACTTGATTACGCTTGGGTTGAGCATCGTCAGTTTCATCTAGGTGTGCAGTGATCTGGTAGCCAAAAAAATTGAAATCAATCCAACGCTCACTTTCTCTGCCGATGTCACACTTTAATACCGAACAATAAAATTACCGAATAGCAGCAAGATTAGTGACAGGAAACGCCAGATGAAATGGAGGCATACTCATTTTTTCTGATGTACTACTTGATTACGCAAATACACTGGCAACGCATGCGCCGCATCTACCATTTTTTTATTGAGATATTTTAGCTTGGCTAATTGCACTGTAACTTTGGCATGGGGTAACGCATCGTCAATAATATTGTCACTATTGATTGTTAATTGCTGTTGCATCACTTGATTATAAGTCCCCCAACCGGTCCCTAAGCCATATGAAATCTTATCTTCGACTATCACTAGATTGGGGAATTGCACTTTCTCTTCTTCCACCAGCTCAACACTCTCAGCAGTTTTCTTATATAGCCCCCAATAAACTTCATCCATACGCGCATCAATGGCCGGTACGATTAACTCACCGTCGTTGACTTCTGCCTGATAAGCTAGATTAGCCAAGGTAGAAATACTAGCCACAGGCAAATCATGCGCTAACGCGATACCTTGAGTCACACTCGCAGCAATACGGATTCCAGTAAAAGCACCCGGGCCACAGCCAAAGGCGATACCATCTAATTGCTTTAAAGATATTCCAGCATCGGCCAGTACTGCCTCACACATAGGAAGAATGAGTTCATTATGCTTGCGTGGTGCGATTTCAAAACGCTCCACCACTTCATTATCAACAAGCACCGCTGCAGAACAGGCTTCAGTGGCTGTCTCAATACCCAGCAGTTTCACTGTCATGAATAATTTCTAAAAATTGTTTAATTTGTAATTCGTCTTCACTAATTGTCATCGGAGGCAAACTCTTCAAGAAGGATTTCCCATAGGCTTTAGACTTCAACCTAGGATCCATTAGTACGACCACGCCACAATCTTGCTCGCCTCGTATCAGTCGCCCGACTCCTTGTTTCAAATTCAAGATCGCTTGAGGGATCTGATAAGTCATAAACGGATTTTCACCAGCTTCCTCTAGCGCCTTGGAGCGTGCACGCACCAATGGGTCAGCGGGTGAAACAAAGGGAAGTTTATCGACAATAACTAAACGCAGGTCTTGGCCTTTAACATCCACGCCTTCCCAAAAACTTTGCGTTCCTAACAATACGCAGTTTTTAGTTTCCTGGAACTGCTTTAATAGTTCTCGTTTAGCCGCTGCACCCTGGACTAATATATTAAATGAACTATCTTTTAACAGATCAGCCGCTTGATTTAATGCTTTATGGCTGGTGAACAACATAAATGCATTACCACGGCTCGCCTTCAATAAAGGTATTGCTGTCTTCACCACCTGCTCAGTATAACCCTGCTCATTTGGTTGCAGCTTAATGGAGGGTAAATACAAGCGTGACTGGCCAGCATAATCAAATGGGCTATCACACATGACACATTCAGAATTCTCCAAACCCAGCTGTTCGGTAAAATGACTAAAACTCTGCTTTGCTGTTAATGTTGCTGAGGTATAAATCCATGCACATTTATATTCTTGAATGGCTTTCTGATAAGGAATTGCAACATTCAATGGAACACTCCCAAGTCGAAAACGTCGCCGACCTAACTCAATCCATTGCACAAACTTATTATCAGTGCCTTTAAAATCATCCAACATCCCATTTATCTCACTGACTCGCTTATATGATTGAGCCAAGCCGGGACTTTCACCACCAATAGCAGCCAACTGATCTTCAAGTTGCAATAATGCAGATGTTAATTTTTCATATGCTGCATGAACTGTTTTATCACTAATTACATCACGCCATAACTCGCGCTGATCCTTCATTTTCTGAGCAACACTACTATAGAATTTCTCAACCACATCGAGTACTGCATAATAACTTTTACTAATTGAAGCGATATTACTGCTAAGTTTTGAACACTCTTTACTAATGTCTGCCACTAAGTCTTGCAACTGACGACTACTAAGATTACTTCCAAAGAAATTTGGTAATACTTCAGTTAATTGGTGTGCTTCATCCAGGACAAAGACATCAGCTGTTGGTAATAATTCACCAAAACCTTCACCCTTTAGGACTAAGTCAGCGCATAATAAATGGTGATTAATCACCACAAGATCAGATTCTTGCGCTCGCTTACGCGCTTTTAATACATGACACTTATTGTAATCAGGGCACTCTCCTCCAAGACAGTTATCGCGAGTAGAAGTCACATGCTGCCAAATTTCAGATTGTTCTGATAACTCATTCACCTCTGCCACATCACCTGTTTTTGTGACAACGGACCAATCTTTTACTTCACGATAGGCGCCCCCTAATCTTGAGTGATCTCCAAGGTCAAATTCGAATCGTTCAAAACGATATTTACATAAGTAGTTAGAACGACCTTTTAATATAGATGCGTTAATAGAGAGAGACGCTGCATATTGCAATAATGGTAAGTCAGTATAAAAAAGCTGGTCTTGCAGGTGACGAGTTCCTGTCGACACAACAACTTTTTTCCCAGACAACATAGCTGGAATTAAATACGCAAATGTTTTGCCGACACCGGTGCCAGCTTCCACGACCAAAGAACTAGAATCCTGTATTGCTTGATGCACTGCTTTCGCCATCGTGACTTGTTGAGGACGATGCTTAAAGCCTTTGATTTTTTGGGCGAGTTTCCCCTCTGAGGAGAAATAATTTTCGATTGGCAAGGGTCTGCTAGCTCGTTACTTTAAAAGAACAACAGCCATTGCTGCGATTCCCTCTTCACGACCAATAAATCCCATACGTTCAGTTGTTGTCGCTTTAACATTCACAGCCGTAGCCTCCAACTTCAGATCAGTTGCAATAATTTGGCGCATTTCATCAATATAGATAGCTATTTTTGGCGATTGTAATATGACTGTTGCATCCACA
>CAWUWP010000039.1:0-11302 GCA_963926275.1 uncultured Gammaproteobacteria bacterium
AATGTCTGCTTTCGGCCAATAGCGGTCATTTGCTTGTTTGAGACTTGTGGTCGTTTTCATTTGTAGCTCGCACTGCTTTCACGATACACACAATAGACACTATAAAGAAAATCACGCAAAGTGCTAATGAGCTGTATGTTCAAATTGCGGCTTTATCAGTTGGCCATTGTTGTGAAGCATCCAACCAAGAATAATATACGACACTTATCATTGAATAAATCGAAGCTAGTAGAGAAATTACTCCACATATCCACAATAATATAATTCCTTTTTTAGTCACTTACCGGCCAATAGCGGTCATTCGTTTGAATGTACCAATAAAAATTTCATTCGTCGCAATCATCTTTGCGAGCGGTATTTAAAAACTATATAAAAACAATATAAGGCAAACATAAATGCTGCTAGTGAAACAACAATTCTACCTTCACCAATAGGATACCCCCAGACAGTTCCAGTATTTAGAATATTCAGACCAAGCAGAATAGATGAAATTCCAGTTAATAGACCTAATAATTCATTTTTCTTAAACATTTTCTTATGTATCAGTCTTTCTTATATAACGTACGCTTACGGCCAGTAGAAGAATCGGGGATAGACCACGGTTTTAAGATTAGCAAGAATCGGGGACAGACCACGGTTTTAAGATTAGTAGAAATGGCTGGTTGATGTTCTGCTGGATTCCCGCCTTCGCGGGAATGACGTTTATTATTTTAGAAGGAATCTTAAAGAAGAAGAAAACCGTGGTCTGTCCCCGGTTTTGAGATAGATTTAATTGCGCGTTATGGTGGGGATGAATTCATTGCTGTTGTTCCTTTTCACGATAAAAATGATGTAGAGAAAATTGTTGCTAAGATTATACAAGTACTTTCAGAAGTATTTTATATTGATAGCCATGAACAATTTATCGGTGCAAGTATTGGAATTTCTGTATCGCCTAAAGATAGCAAGAGTTGTGATGGTCTGATTCAAAAAGCTGCGATTGCAATGGATAATGCAAAGCAAAGAGGTCGTGGTAAATATGTATACTTTTCAGAATCGATGCAAGATGATATTCGTGAAAAATCAAGCCTTGAAACTGATTTGTTTCGTTCCATTGAGCGAAATGAAATTTCTTTGATGTATCAACCGCAAATAGATTTAAGTACCGGTCAAGTTTCGGGGGTTTGAAGCTTTGGTGCGTTGGTATAATGCAGAAAAAAGTGCGATTGATCCTGAACAATTTATTTCTTATGCTGAGGAAAATGGATTTATTATTCAGCTTGGAAAGTGGGATATGCAAGAGGCACTGAAACAGTGTGAAAAGTGGAAGGTTGAACATCAAATCATTCCAAGAATTGCCATTAATGTTTCTGCGCGACAGCTACATGATGAGAGTTTTCTAGCGGATGTAGAAGAGATTTTTTCTAATTTCAATATTAACGGGACAACTATAGAGTTTGAGATTACAGAAAACTTATTTCTGGGCGACGATCAACATACATTAGACTTGCTGAGCAACATTAATTGTATGGGGATAGAGCTTGCAATTGACGATTTTGGCAAAGGATACTCTTCATTAAGAAGTCTTAAAAAATTGCCCGTGCAAACATTTAAAATCGATAAATTGTTTGTTAAAGATATTGTGACGGACAGTGATTCCTTGGCTATTGTAAGAGCTATTATTGCATTGGGTAGGGAGCTGAATAAAGAAATTATTGTAGAAGGTGTTGAGACTGCTGAGCAGCTGGATATCTTGAGAGGTTTGGGCTGTCATCACGCGCAAGGCTATTATATTGGTAGACCTGGTTCGGCGCAGGAACTAACGAAGATGATGAATTCTACATCTCAACTGAATAATGCTCGAACAATCATGAGCTCTAGCATAGGAATAAAGTGAAGAAAGAGGTCAGGTCTTTGATTTATAATAGCTAGTACACTCCCAATTGTAGCGCTCACCAATACCTACCAAAACGGATAAAAGTGATAGAAGGCTTTTATTATGTTTAGTCTTATAGCAGACTAGGCTCTATATCTAACGAACAAGGATAAACATGGAACAGATTCCTGTTGCTGAAATATCACAAGTGATTACTTTGGCGGTTGCGCCAGTATTCTTGCTGGCAGGTATTGCCGGATTTTTAACAATCCTATCTCATCGTCTTAGCCGGGTAGTCGATCGAACTCGCCATGTGAGTCGTTTTATTCGTGATGTTAAATTAGAGGATCATAAAAAGCCGCTTGACCTTGAGATGTGTTTGTTAGCGAAGCGGACTCAATTGATTAATTGGGCGTTGCGATTTTCTGTTTGTGGTGCACTGGCTATCTGCCTAGTTATTATGTGTCTTTTTGTGAGTGAATTTGTATTGATTAACATGGGTTCGTTAATTGCGTTGTTATTTATCTCTGCGATGGTGTTGGTCATCATGTCTTTGTTGTTACTGCTAATGGAAGTTAATATTTCTACCAGCAATTTGCGCAATGATATTGAGCACTTACTCGTAAAGCCGAGTTCTGAGTGATTCAGGCAAGGAAAACGAATATAGGTATATTATGTCTAAAGTGAATAAGACAAAGTTTTTGCCGCCTTATGGTGTGTTAACTTCAATGTCAGTGATGTATTTGTTGGATAAGTTTTTTCCTGTCCTTAGTTGGCAAAATACACGAATCATTGCTTATCTATTATTAGCTGGTTCATTCTTGTGTGTTTTATATTGTGCTTATATTTTCTATAAAAATAAAACTCACATAGAACCGTTTAAAGTGTCGTCGTTCTTGATTCTATCCTGGCCATATACCGTCACTCGCAATCCAATTTATCTTTGTATGTGTATATTTTTGACTGGCTGGGCTATGTTCTTAATGTCTATTAGTGCTTTTGTCGCTATCCCTGTCTTTGCTTTTTGGATTCACTATAAGTTTGTCTTGCAAGAAGAGGTAATGTTGGAAGAAAAATTTTCACAAGACTATCTAACTTATAAAAATCGAGTGCGTCGTTGGATTTGATAGTTGTCTAACTATTAAGAAAGTCTTTGGCACTAACTAATGTGCCGACTGAATCTAATTGGTAGCCAGGTAGGTTGCATATCTGTTCTGCGAATGCATGAGTCTTAATGTTATCGATGAGTGTTTGGATGGGTAATTTCTCGATCGAATCAGTTTTGCATGCCAGCACGTATTGCTCCGAGATGATTGGGATGAAGTCTAGATTGAATTTTCTTGCCGCATATTCAATACCAAAACCAATATCAGCTGCACCACTCGCGACATGAGCAGCGACTGCTGTATGCGTATATTCTTCAGTTTGGTAGCCGTTGACTAGATTGTTATTAATGCCACAGCAGCTTAATAGTTCATCTAACAAGATTCTTGTGCCAGCAGACTTCTGTCGATTGATGAATTGGATGTTAGGATTGATGAGGGCTGATAAAAAGCGGATTGATTTTGGATTATCTTTTTGAACAATGAAGCCTTGTTGACGTAGCACCATTCTAATAATGGTATGTTTGCTGTTAGATAAAGCACGGTAATGTTTGCGACCAATTTTCTTTCTTATCAGTGGATGAGTGCAAATATGAAAGCCGGCAATGTCACAATCTTCATTAATAAGAGAATCGATAGCTTCTGCGCTACCCATGTACTTAATGTCTATGGGGTTATCGTCTTGGTCTAGATTAGGTATCACATCGATGGCATAACCATGGCTTGCATGGATTCTTAATATGTTTTCACCTTCACCTAATAAACTGTTGAGTTCTCGGTTGATAGTGGAGGCAAGTGTGCTGATGCTAGGTCTTAGATGGGCATCAATTAAGCCTTCAGCCCAGACAAATTTTTCTCCTAGTTCAGTTAACCGAGTGCCTTGGCCTTTGCTTTGTGTGACTAACGGTTTACCCAGCTGGACGTTCCATTTTTTTATAATATTCCAGGCGTGGCGATATGAAATATTGGCATGTTCGGCGGCTTTGGTCAGCTTGTGGTCTGTTTGCAGGTAACGCAGTAATTCAAATAGCACCGGGTCTATTGGGCCAGTTTGATCGGTTGAGAACTTCCAGGCGGGGGATATTGATAATTTCATATGAACTCGTGTGCTTAACTATAATGGCAAATAATATCATATTGCACAAATTTACGATGAAATTACAATAGTGTCTTAATTATCACCCTAAAATATAAGAACAATAATGCATAAGTTTCAAATGTCTCGATTCTCGATGATATTAATTTTGATGCCAATGAGCTTATTCCTTATATGTTTAGCATGTGCTAGTAATGCTACTGCTGCGCAAGACAAGGCCTGGTCATTAAATTCAGTGCTGGAGACTCCCAACGGGTTAAGCATTTCCGGTCAACACCGAACGCGATATGAAGCGCTTGATTGGCAATTTCGTGCAGGAGGCAATGGAGATGATCAAATCCTTGTGTTCAGAACCAATATTTTAGCGCGTGTTACTTGGAGCCAATGGGAACTGAGTGTTGAGTTATTAGACTCAAGGCAAGCGCATGCCAATGACAATACAAAGATAACTTCCGGTGATGTGAATCCCCTCGATGCATTACAAACTTACATTCAGTGGAATGATGCAGATATTTCGCACAACGGTGTGGTGAATAATGTACGTATGGGTAGATTCACGATGGATGTGGGTAGTCGCCGTTTTGTGGCACGCAATAAATTCCGAAATACAATCAACTCATTCACTGGCATAGACTGGAGTGGAACCAGGGCTAATGGTGAACAGATACGTGCATTTTATACCTTGCCAGTGCAAAGATTACCGAGAGAATTTGATAGAAGAAAGCGTAATAGAACGCAAGGCGATGACCAGGATACCGAGGTAGCCTTCTGGGGCGGCTATTATAAATTGCCAAATATCGCGCTAAGTCAGTGGAAGAGTGAGGCTGAATTATTTTATTTTGGGTTAGATGAAAATGACACTCATAACCGCGCAACACGCAATCGTGATATTCATACATTCGGTGGTCGTGTATATAAAAATAATTCACTCAATGAATTTGATTATCAAATTGAGGCGGTTTACCAGTTTGGAGAATCTCGAGCAACCAGGTCTGCGAGCGATAGAGAAAACCTGGATCACTTAGCCTATTTTGGGCGTGCGGAGTTGGGGTATAGTTTTGCAGCGGAGGGGTCACCAAGACTGATTGCTCAGTTTGATTATGCTAGCGGTGACAGTAATCCCAATGATGGTGATAACAATCGCTTTGATAGTTTATATGGTGTAAGACGTTTTGACTTTGGCCCGCTAGGTATTTATGGGCCATTTGCTCGCACTAACATTATTTCACCGGGGTTACGTTTACAACTCAAGCCCAGCCCAAAAGTGTCTTTGTTTTTTGCACATAGAGGCTACTGGTTAGCATCCAATAAGGATGCGTGGGTTGTCGCGGGAGTGCGTGATCGTGAGGGTGACTCAGGGAGTTACCTAGGGCAGCAATTTGAAGCACGTTTGCGTTGGGATATTGTTCCAGAAAATCTACGTTGGGAAATTGGAGGTGCTTACTTGTTTGAAGGCGAGTTTGCTGATAACGCCCCTAATGCTAATAATGAAGGTGATTCTAACTTCTTATACAGCCAGTTCACATTTTCTTTCTAATCGTTAATTTATTTTTTTAAAGGCATAGTTATAATGAATAAAATGTTAAAAATTATTGTTGCTAGCGTTATTCTGCTGGCGGCACAGCTCAGTTATACGCAAGACAATCCTTTTATTCTGTTGCAGTCGACAACATCAACTAAAAATTCCGGGTTGTATGATTATTTGCTTCCAGAATTCAAATTAGAGTCAGGCATAGACGTGAGAGTGGTTGCTGTCGGTACCGGCCAAGCATTGCGAAATGCCCGCAATGGTGATGCAGATGTATTAATAGTGCATGCGAAATCAAGAGAACAAGCATTTGTTACTCAAGGTTATGGCATGCAGCGTCATGAACTGATGTATAACGATTTTGTGGTGGTAGGCCCCAGGTCTGATCCGGCAGAAGTGTTGGCAACAAATAATGTCAAACGGGCCTTACAAAAGATAGCGCAGAAACAATCCGTGTTTGTGTCTAGAGGTGATGACAGCGGCACTCATATTAAAGAATTATCGTTGTGGGATATGGCAGGCGTTGATGCGGTTAAAGACAGTGGCACTTGGTATCGTGAAGCGGGAGCAGGGATGGGGGCTACTTTAAATACGGCGGTGAGTATGAATGGCTATACCCTTACCGACCGTGCAACCTGGATTAGTTTTGGCAATAAGCAAAACCATGTGATGGTATTAGAAGGTGATCCACCGTTGCATAATCAATACAGTGTGATTGCGATGAATCCTGCCAAGCATGCGAATGTTAAAGTCGAGTTGACTCAAAAATTTGTTGATTGGTTGTTAAGTGATCGAGGTCAACAGTTAATTACAGGTTATCGAGTACAGGGTGAGCAATTATTCTTTCTGCCTTCATCCTTAGCGAAAACTAAGCCTGAATAGTTAATAATAATTTATAAAATGTAATCGCTGGGTTAAAACTAAGGTCTCGTGTTGATAAGTAATAAACCTATAGAGGAAAGATGGAAGCACTATTATTGACCATCGTTGGTATCACTGCGCTTATTTCAATTGTTATGCTGCCGAAAGCATGCAGTGAACACACGTTCTTCTCAGGGTTGTCTCCCGAAGGTAAGCAGCCAAGCTTACTTACGCTGACGTTCTCGCAAGTCACGACTTGGATCTTTGCACGCTCACTAATGAATGCGGCCATCCTTGGGTACTATTATGGTATCTGGGGAACACTCGCCTATGCAGGTTACTATTTATCATTCCTTACTGGCTGGAAAATTATAGAGGGTATACGCTTCAAGCAAGGCTTTGAGAGCTTGCATGCTTTTCTTTATCAACGCTTTGGACGAGTCGGGTTATCTTGCTATAACGTCGTTGTCATTATTCGTTTGATTAGTGAGGTGTTTGCTAATCTGCTCGTGGTGGGTATTTTGTTTGGTGTCGCTGGTTCCAATATGTACGTCATTACGATTGTTGGTTTTTCCGCAGTGGTGTTATTTTATTCCATGTTAGGAGGCTTGCATGCTTCGTTGAAAACAGATGTATTTCAAATGAGCATGTTTATTGTTGTGTTGTCACTATTATTGTTGTCAGTGTTTGATAGTGGTCAATTCTCATTGGCAGATCTGCAATTTATAAGCTTTGATATTTCTCACCCAGGGCCTATTTTATTACTGGTTGCGCTTCTGCAAATATGGAGCTATCCAATGCATGATCCAGTCATGATGGATCGAGGATTTTTGGCTGACCGTTATACCACTAAAAAGAGTTTTTACCATGCCGCGTGGATAAGTATTGTGTGCATTATTGCCTTTGGTTGCTTAGGGGTGCTTGCCGGTGCCAATGCACAGGAGGGTGACGACATGAACGCAGTGCTGCTGCGCATGTTGGGTGAGTGGCCAATGCTATTATTGTTGCTTGCATTGATTGTGTCAGCGATGTCGACATTAGATAGCAGTTTGTCTAGTGCATCTAAGCTAGTTGCGTTAGATATGAAATTAATTCCTGCGACGGTACTCAACGGGCGTGTCGTCATGTTGGTGTTTATGTTGCTAGGTGTGCTGTGTGTGTTCTTGGGAAATAATGATTTATTTAGTGCAGTCGCTGTGAGTGGTACGGCATCATTATTCTTGGCGCCTGTTGTGTTCTTTTCGGTGTTTGCTAATAAAGATAATGTGCCAGTGTGGAGTTTAGTCGTCTCATTTGCGCTGGCTATACTTGGAGCGACGCTATACTTTCTAGAATCTTCTGGATATACAGCATGGCTGGGTGAATCTCATAAATATACAAAGCTGTTATACATTTCAGCATTTGTGTTAGTCACCAGTTGTAGTGCTTTTGGGGTGGGAATTAAAACTAATCGATTGAACGCTTAGTTAGTTCTGAATAGGCATCAATGCGGCGATCACGAAAATATGGCCAGACTAATCTTTGTTGCTCTGACTCTGTCATGTCGATATCGGCAATCACACTTTCATTACTGTCGTGAGAGCATGAAGTCATAACTTTGCCTCTGGCATCACAAGCAAAACTATACCCCCAAAATTCAATGCCGCTGGTTTGGTTGCTGGGATCAAGCTCATGTCCCACTCGGTTAACACTAATGAGAGGCAAATTGTTAGCAATGGAATGGCTACGTTGAATTGTTATCCATGCCTCTAATTGCCGTTGCCTTTCTTCTTCATCGTCAGTTATGTCCCAGCCGATCGAGCTAGGGAAGATTAAAATATCGGCGCCGGCCAGTGCCATTAAGCGGGCTGATTCTGGGAACCATTGATCCCAACATATCAGAACACCTAAGCTGCCAAGGCTTGTTTTTATCGGGGTAAAACCGGTATCACCTGGTGTGAAGTAATACTTTTCATAATAGCCCGGGTCATCAGGAATATGCATCTTTCGATAGTACCCCGCTAGACTGCCATCGCTGTCTAGAACAATGGCGGTATTGTGATAAACACCATTACCACGCTTCTCAAATATTGACCCAACGATCACGACATTATTTTTTTTTGCCGACGTCGCTAACATAGATGATGTATAGCCATCTAATGGTTCAGCAAGATCAAAATGCTGTTGATATTCTGTTTGGCAAAAATATAAACAACCATGAAGTTCTTGCAAGACAATCAGTTGTGCTCCTTGACTTGCAAGCTTGTCAATTTGTTCAAGTGTGTAGTTAAGGTTATTGCTGATGTTTTCATTGTTGCCATGTTGTACTAAGCCGACTTTCATTTGCTGTGCTCTGGTTGATTTCTTTGTTCTATTGCATTTTCAGGGATATGTAATGACGCACAATGCAGGCTGCCAAATTGTTTTAACAAGGGCATGGCGTTAATGCCAATGACTATTCTATCAGGGCAGGCGCTGGCGAATATGTCTAATGCGACTTGATCGTGCTCATCATTATGCATAGGGACAAGTACGCCGCCGTTAAAGAATACAAAGTTTACATAACTGGCAGGAGCAAAGGTATTCTTTTCAAGTTCGATTAATTTTTTGGGTAGCGGTAATGGAATTAACTGATAGGGATTTCCTTGCTTAGTCGTCAATGTTCTTAGTTGATTTAATAATAAAAACAAGCACGAATAATTGGGATGGTCTTGATCATGGCAGGCGGCATAAACGAGGGTGCTGTCGTTTATAAATCTTACCAGCGTGTCGATGTGTCCACCCGTATCATCACCGGATAGGGGGGGCACGTCTATGGCTAACACTCGGTGGACAGATAATTCTTGTTTGATCGACTCTATTAATTCATCGGTATGAATATTTTCTTTTTTCGTGTTGTGCTTAATGCAGGCAATATTGGTTAATAAAGTTGCATTGCTATCAAACTCTAGATTGCCGCCTTCAATCACTAGCGGTGTGCGGTGATATTTGCATTGGCTGCTAGCGGCGACGTTGAATAATGTTTCAGAGAATAAATTATCCAGGCGACAAGCATACTGTTCTCCCCACGCATTAAATTCTAAATCAAGATATTGATATTCTTTGTCACCTAATAATAGTTGAGGACCATAATCACGGACCCAGGTATCATTGGTTTCGATTTCTATCATGATGATTCGCTGCATATTGCAGCCATATTCACTGCACAAGCGATGGATATAAAGTTTATGTTCTTGGTTGAAATATATAATGATGACGTCTTGCGCTTGAGAGATGGCATGAGTCATTTCCAAATAGCTTATGGAGACTTCATCGAGCATGTTAGCCCAGTCAGAATATCGATGAGGCCAGACTAATAATGTGGCACCTTGAGTATGCCATTCAGGAAGAGGGAAATAATTATTCAATGCTAGGCGGAAACTAGAGTTATTCACCTAGCTATTATTCATTGTCGGGATGAAAATTCCCAGTGATTTAATTACTTGAAGTCACTACCGAGTGAAGCACATGATTCTGCTCAAAAAATACTGAGTAACCGGAGTAATCCCAACGGTAAATGGCAGGTGATCCGGTTGGCCCACTGGTCGACATCGGTGAACCAAAGCTTGATTCCACCTAGTTTTTGGTCATTCCGCGTACCGGTGCAGAATCGCTACTAATAACTTGAGGTGATTTTGAAGGCATCTTGATAACATCAGCCTGCGCACCAAAAGCGAAAACTAATGATAATGCGATACAATAACGAATGGTTTGAGCCATCATGGATAGTTCCTGTTTCAATGTTGTCGTAACTATATCACCCTGTTGAATTTTCCAGCAGAGGTTCCAAGGGTAAAAGGGACAATTCGAAGCTTTTTCCAGACTAATGACAATAAATAATAAGCGTTTATTTGGGTATGAATACCTGCGCTATTCATAATTCAATAAATACATATAAAACAATAGAATAGCTATTAAATTTAAAGTAAATAATAATGTTTAAACCGTTAGAATTATTCGTCGGCTTACGCTATCTGCGAGCGAAGCGGCGTAACCACTTCATTTCATTTATCTCTCTCACGTCTGTATTAGGCATCGCGTTGGGGATAATTGTGATTATTACTGTGCTATCAGTCATGAATGGATTTCAAACAGAAGTTCGTGATCGTATGCTGCGCATGACAGCCCATGCCAATGTACTGGAATTAGATGGCACGCTAGATAACTGGCAGGAAGCGACAAAAGCATTAAGCCATGTGGATGAAATTATTGGTACTGCACCCTATATCGAGGGTCAAGCCATGGTGGTTAAAAGCACTCAGGTCACGGGAGTATTGTTGAGTGGTGTGGACC
Organism: uncultured Gammaproteobacteria bacterium; assembly: GCA_963926275.1. Lineage (GTDB taxonomy): Bacteria > Pseudomonadota > Gammaproteobacteria > UBA4575 > UBA4575 > UBA1858. Next base: position 10,755 of record CAWUWP010000039.1, read on the forward strand.
CAAAGTTAGAATCTGAAGTATCGGATATTAAAAACTTTATGCTTGAAAACGACCTGACTGTGCTTGAGCCAGGTAAATTTAGAATTCTTGTCGGCAGTGAGTTAGCGAGATTCCTGGGCACCAGAGTGGGTGAAAAAATCACCGTCATTACACCTGAAGTGTCCGTGACACCGGCAGGCATATTGCCAAAGCTGAGAAGATTTACCGTGGCGGGTATCTATGAGGTTGGAATGAATCAATTTGATCGCAATACCGCCATTGTTCATATTGAAGATGCAAAGAAACTATACCGCCTTAATGACAAAGTTACCGGTTTACGTTTGAAGCTATCAGATTTGTTTCTAGTCCCAGAGTTAACACATAAGCTAAATCAAGAGTTACAAGGTAAGTTATGGGTGACTGACTGGACTAAGCGCCATCAAAACTTTTTCCGAGCGGTGAAAATGGAAAAAACCATGATGTTCATTATTATGACGTTGATTGTTTATCTGTCACCACCATAATCAACATAGAGACAACATTAAAGGCAGCGACCGCAACAATTAACG
>CAWUWP010000040.1:0-8729 GCA_963926275.1 uncultured Gammaproteobacteria bacterium
AGAAGAGTTTGGTTTGACTCATTGTTTCCATATCTTAGGCGAACCAACGACTGAAGAAAAAATAATAATTAATCATAATGACAGTGAGTTACTGAATAAATCTCGTGCAGAACTTGAACTGATTTGGAGTCACACCAGCCATCAGATTAAACAGCTACGGGATAACCCTGATTCAGCCCAACAAGAGCACCAATTGATCACTGACACGAATCATCATGGATTGATTTCACACCCTAGCTTTGACATCAATGATGATATTTCTGCTCCCTATATTGCGAAAGGTTTGCGTCCAAAAGTCGCTATTTTACGCGAACAGGGTGTTAATGGTCAGATTGAGATGGGTGCTGCATTCGATCACGCTGGGTTTGAAGCCGTTGATATTCACATGACTGATCTAGTGTCTGGTCGGCGAGAGCTATCTGAGTTCCAAGCACTGGCCGCATGTGGTGGATTCTCTTATGGAGATGTCTTGGGTGCCGGTAATGGATGGGCTAGTAGTATCTTATATAACAGTAAGTTAAAAGAACAATTTAATAAATTTTTTAATAGAAATGATGTGCTTGCCTTAGGGGTGTGTAATGGTTGCCAGATGATGTCTCACTTAAAAGAAATCATTCCTGGTAGTGATTTGTGGCCTAAATTCATTCGAAATAGCTCAGAACAATTTGAAGCGCGGCTTGTTAACGTTGAAATCACTGATTCACCGTCGCTATTCTTCAAAGGCATGCAAGGATCGGTAATGCCGGTGGCGGTGGCTCATGGAGAAGGTAGAATTGATGCGAGTAATGAACACTGCCAGCAGATTAAAAACTCACAACTAAATGTAATGCATTACGTGAACTCATCTTCAGTACCAACTGAAATATATCCATTAAATCCTAATGGATCACACCAAGGATTGACCGCATTAACCAATACAGATGGTAGATTTACCATCATGATGCCGCACCCAGAGCGTTTATTCAGAGCGGTTCAACATTCATGGCACCCCGATGATTGGGATGAAGATAGCCCATGGATGAGAATGTTTCGCAATGCCAGAGTGATTTTAGGTTAAAGTATTTTAGAGAGGGAGTATCCTTAGATTAAATACGTATATATTTTGCCTGGATAATGTGAAACTAACCACTTGGGGTTGTCATATTTAGTATACAAGTCAGGTCTTAAATGTGGGCTAACAAATTTTTGTTAGCAAAGGATGCGGGAATCGTATGAATATATCTTCAAAACTGGCTGGAATTCTTTCAATAGGAATCCTCCTGTCCAGGCAGAGTGGTATCTAGGCGCAGATCAAATATCAAACAATAATTGGTAAGACCTGGAAGATTACTCGATAGATACAACTTTCACTGAATATTCAGATCCCGGCATTAAATTGTATAGTGGTTATAAAGCCAATGATCTTTTCTCGGTTGAACTTGAGTATAAAGACCAAATGGAATTTGGCGTAGGTAATATATTTACAGGCAAAGAGCTATGGTTAACCGACCAGACTGATGTTGAGCTAGAAAGCAAAACATTATTTATTTCTGGTATTAGTACCTTTTCAATTGATGAAACAAAGCATCTATACCTGCGTGGCGGTCTCTACAATTGGGACCTAAAATCTAACGGCCAAAACCTCGCCGATAATTCAATCTCAAACAAAAGCGGCACTGATATCTTTTATTCAGTGGGCTCCTATTTTGATGTCACAGAAAGAATAGGCTTTAGCGCCGAATGGGAAAGATTTGAATTTGACAACGACGATGTAGACTTTATATCTACTGAACTTCATTTCAACTTCTAATAAATAATTAAAAATCATGTTGATAAAAGTAAAAAGTAGTTCTCACCTTTCAGAATCAGAAGTTACCGATTACGAAATATATAAAAAACGAAGAGAATTTATAAAAAAAGCCGGTGGTGCTGCCGCCGCATTAAGTTTTGGTGTGCCCGCGTTAAGCTCAGCAGGCGTTTCTGTTGAGGGTTATAAAAAAGATATTAATAACCCATTAGCTGAACAACTCACTGAAGAAATAAAAGTCACTTCTTATAATAACTTTTATGAGTTAAGGACAGGTAAGGGCGACCCTAAATTAAATGCTCATTTATTGAAGACAGAGCCATGGGCAATTACCGTAGAAGGTGAATGTGCTAAACCTGGAGTACTTGGATTAGAAGACTTCGTGTCTCCCCATCAGGTAGAAGAGAGAATTTATCGCTTACGTTGTGTTGAAGCGTGGTCGATGGTGGTGCCATGGTTAGGAGTAGAGCTGGGACCAGTGCTGAAACGCTTTGAACCGACAAGCAAAGCTAAGTATGTAGAATTTACCACTATTCTTGATCCAGATAACTTGCCGGGTCAACGACGTGCCGTATTGGATTGGCCATACCAAGAAGGCTTGCGTATTGATGAGGCAATGAATCCGCTTACGATACTTGCTGTCGGCTTATATGGTAAAGAATTACCTAATCAAAATGGTGCGCCGTTAAGATTAATTGTTCCATGGAAATATGGATTCAAAAGCATTAAATCAATTGTAAAGATTCGCTTTACCGAGAACCAGCCTAACACTAGTTGGAATGAATCATCGTCAAAAGAATATGGGTTTTATTCAAATGTGAATCCTGACGTGGATCATCCTCGTTGGAGTCAAGCACGCGAACGTAAAATTGGCGAACTTAGAAAGAAAAAGACATTAATGTTTAATGGCTATGCCGAAGAAGTTGCTTCGCTTTATGACGACATGGACTTAATGAAGTATTTCTAAGGCAGGGGTAGCCGTTCAGATTTGATTTGGCAGACACTTGTTCAGTCAGGTCAAATCTAAAAGAATACAACTAAATCTGAGTCGTAAAAAAACTATTTTTACTATCGATTTGCGTGGTTAGTTATTATGTTACGCATTTCGCTATCATCCCGTGCCTATCGTCATTCCCGCGAAGGCGGGAATCCAAACTGTTTCAACTACGCCAACAATACAAATACTTAAATAGTAATGACGCTAGATTTTAGTATATGCATGTCGTGTTACTAGATTCCCGCCTTCGCGGGGATGACGTCTATAGAATCGTATTTAACCGTGAATTTGAAGCAGTATATAAATACACAATCACTAGAAACGCTATTTTTGATATAAAAATAGAATGAGCTCATATACTCATTAGGCAAAATATCAACGAAACAAATTGCTATCTTTTAGTGCAAAGGCTTAAAATAATGCCCGAAGAGATAAAAACGATTAAATAACAATAATTTAAATAGCATAACCGCTATATTCACACTTAATAAATATACGAGAGAGGTTTTAAATGTCTAAAATTATAATTGCTATCATCATTATCGCCGGAGCTGCGTATTACTATATGAATAATATGGCTCCAGAAACGGGCGATACAATGATGGACAAAGCATCATCTGCAATGGAAAAAACTGGCGATATGGCTGGTGAAGCGATGGATAAAGCGGATGATATGGCTTCTGATGCAAAAGATGCAACAAGCGACGCAATGGATAAGACAGGTGAAATGGCAAGCGATGCCATGGATAAAGCGGGTGATATGGCTTCTGATGCAACCATGGATAATGCCGGTGATGCAGAAGAATCAATGATGGATAAAGCGGGTGATGTTAAAGACGCAGTTGTCGAAAAAGCTGAAGAAATAATGGAAAACTCTAAACCGCAAACAGGCGAAATGATGAATAATTCGCAAGATGCAATGATGGATAAAGCTAAGTCTGAGTTGTAAAAAAGCTTTAACCCTAGCGTAAATTAAGGCTGTTCTTGAGCGATCAAGAACAGCCTTAATTTACGCATCTAATTTTTTATAACGGATACGCTTAGGTTGGCTTGCTTCTTCACCTAACCTCTTTTTCCTGTCTTCTTCATAGTCAGAAAAATTACCTTCAAACCAATGCACGTTACCTTCGTCTTCAAAGGCAAGTATATGTGTTGCAATACGGTCTAAGAACCAGCGGTCATGTGAAATAACAATCGCACAACCCGGGAAGTTTAATAAGCCTTCTTCTAACGCTCGCAACGTTTCAACGTCAAGATCATTGGTGGGTTCATCTAATAATAAAACATTACCACCTTTACGAAGTAACTTAGCAAGTTGTAACCTGTTACGTTCTCCGCCAGACAGCTCTGTAACTAATTTTTGTTGACCGCTGCCTTTGAAGTTAAATTTTCCGACATAACTTCTTGAAGGCATCGTGTAATTTCCAATAGTAATATTATCTAAACCGTCAGATATTTCTTGCCACACTGTATTGTCACCCTGTAAGTCATCCCGCAACTGATCGACATAAGACAACTTGACCGATTCTCCTATTTTCAACTCACCGCTATCAACTTCTTCTTGACCAACAATCATTTTAAATAAAGTTGTTTTACCCACGCCGTTGCCGCCAATAATGCCAACAATCGCACCTCGCGGAATATTGAAAGAAATGTTGTCAAACAAGACACGATCATCAAATTGTTTAGTCAGGCCTTTGGCTTCAATTATTTGATCACCCAATCTTTCTCCCACTGGAATAAATATCTCATTGGTTTCTGCGCGTTTTTGGTATTCCTGTGAATTGAGTTCTTCAAAACGTTTCAAGCGTGCTTTGCTTTTTGCTTGTCGTGCTTTTGGATTGCTACGCACCCATTCCAGCTCAGCTGAAATAGTTTTCTTGCGAGCATGTTGTTGTTTTTCTTCTTGCTCTAAACGTGTTTGTTTTTGATCTAACCAGCTAGAGTAATTGCCTTCCCAGGGAATACCATGGCCTCTATCGAGCTCAAGTATCCAGCCGGCAACATTATCCAAGAAATATCGATCGTGAGTGACCGCAATGACCGTGCCTTGAAATTCTTTTAAGAACCGTTCTAACCAAGATACAGAGTCTGCATCTAGGTGGTTAGTTGGCTCGTCGAGAATAAGCATGTCTGGATTAGATAAAAGCAACTGACAAAGCGCCACACGCCTGCGCTCGCCTCCAGAAAGTTGTTCGATAATGGCATCCCAGGGTGGCAGTCGCAGTGCATCGGCAGCGACTTCTAACGTGCGTTCTAAATTCCATCCATCTGCAGCTTCGATTTGATCTTGAAGTTCTGCTTGTTTTTCAAGTAAGTTTGTCATTTCATCATCAGACATCGGCTCTGAAAACTTCATGCTGATTTCATTGAAAGCATCTAAGGCTTGTTTTAGAGGGGCAATACCGAGTTCCACATTGCCACGCACATCTAATGATTTATCTAACTCTGGCTCTTGTTGCAAATAACCAATTTTCAGATTGGCCTGTGGACATGCTTCACCGATATAGTCCTTATCGACGCCAGCCATAATTCGCAATAGGGTGGATTTACCTGCGCCGTTGTAACCAAGCACACCAATTTTTGCGCCGGGGAAAAAGTTTAAAGAAATATCTTTAAGAATCTGATTTTTGGGCGGGACGACTTTGCCAACCCCACTCATAGAAAATACGTATTGGGCCATAAGTTGCTCTGTTAATTGATCGAATTTTGGTCGGACGTGCCGATTAAGAAGGCAACTATGATTTCAAAATTTACTCACCCCGTCTAGCTAAGTGAAAATTGGGTGAATTCTTCACCTCAAAACCGGCTATATAGGCCAGTAGGGTTAGTTCATCCACAATATTTTGGGGTATAATCGCCCGATTATGGAATTTGAATATATTTAAATATTAGGAGTAGTTACATGTTTTCAGCCGATATGGGTATCAGTAGTTTCGACACAGAGTTATCTGATGCCATCAAAAGTGAAATGCAACGTCAGGAAGAGCATATTGAGTTAATTGCTTCGGAGAACTATGCAAGTCCAAGAGTAATGGAAGCACAGGGAACTGTGTTAACTAATAAATATGCAGAAGGTTATCCTGGAAAGCGTTATTACGGTGGCTGTGAGCACGTTGATACGGTTGAGCAATTAGCAATCGATCGTCTTAAGAAACTTTATGGTGCAGATTACGCAAACGTGCAACCTCACTCAGGTTCACAAGCTAACGCGGCAGTATTTTTAGCATTATTAAAGCCTAATGATACGGTGCTTGGTATGTCACTCGCACACGGTGGTCACCTAACACATGGTTCACACGTTAACTTCTCAGGTAAGCAATTTAATGCTGTTCAATATGGTTTGAACACTGACACAGGTGAAGTTGATTATGATGAAGTTGAAAAGCTAGCAAAAGAACATAAGCCAAAAATGATTATCGCTGGTTTCTCAGCCTATTCACGTGTCATGGATTGGCAACGTTTCCGCGATATTGCGGATAGTGTCGGCGCCTATTTCTTAGTTGATATGGCTCACGTCTCTGGATTAGTGGCGACGGGTTTATATCCAAATCCAGTGCCTATCGCTGATGTTGTAACTTCAACTACACACAAAACATTACGTGGCCCACGTGGCGGTTTTATCATTGCTCGTGCTAATGATGAGATCACTAAGAAATTAAACTCTGCTGTATTCCCCGGCATGCAGGGCGGCCCATTAATGCATGTGATTGCAGCAAAAGCAGTCGCTTTTAAAGAAGCATTAGAGCCTGAGTTCAAAACTTATCAACAGCAAGTGGTTAAGAACGCACAAGCCATGGCAACTCAATTCCAAACTCGCGGTTATGACATCGTGTCTGGTGGAACTGATGATCACTTAATGTTGGTTGATCTAATCAAGAAAGGCATTACGGGTAAAGCAGCAGATGCGGCTTTAGGTAATGCGAACATCACCGTCAATAAGAACACTGTACCAAACGATCCACAATCACCATTCGTGACTAGTGGTATTCGTGTCGGTTCTCCAGCAATCACTACACGTGGCTTTAAAGAAGCAGAGTGTGTTGATTTGGTTAACTGGATGTGTGATCTGATGGACGACATTGAGAATGCAGACATTGGCAATCGTGTTAAACAGCAAGTGCTTGAGCTGTGCAAACGATTCCCCGTCTACGCAGCTTAGATCTTTGTCTAACTACCTATCATTCTAGAGAAAGACAATGCGCTGTCCATTTTGTGGTGCAAATGATACTAGAGTAATAGATTCTCGGTTAGCGGGAGATGGTAGCCAGGTCCGCCGTCGCAGAGAGTGTGCAAAGTGCAAAGAGCGCTACACAACCTTTGAGACGGCGGAATTAGATCTACCAAGAATTGTAAAACGTGATGGTCGACGCGAAGCATTCACCACGGACAAACTTCGTACCGGTATTACTCACGCCATTGAAAAAAGACCTGTCTCTACCGATCAGGTAGAAAAAATCATTGATCATATTCGTCGTCTTTGTCTTGCTTATGGTGACCGAGAAATTCCTGCCAACCAGTTAGGTGAGTGGGTAATGCACGAATTAAGAAATGTAGATCAAGTTGCTTACGTTCGCTTTGCATCTGTATATCGTTCATTTACTGATGTACAAGAATTCCGAGAAATTATAGAACACGTTGAAAATGATCTTTCTCCGGAAATGCGAAAAAGTCAGCTGTCTTTAATCTCAGATAGCTAATTATAAGCATGACCAATCAACGTGATGTCGAGCACATGTCGCTTGCGCTACGTCTTGCAAAACAAGGCCGTTATACCACCAGGCCTAACCCCAATGTCGGATGTGTTATCACCAATAAACAAGGTGATATTGTTGGTACTGGCTATCATGCTAGAGCCGGGGAACCTCACGCAGAAATTCATGCGCTAAAAGAAGCTGGAGATCTCGCCAATCAAGGAACCGCTTACGTCACCCTGGAACCATGTTGCCATCACGGTAAAACTGGTCCGTGTACACAGGCCTTAATAGATGCAAAAGTTTCCAATGTCGTTATTGCCATGCAAGATCCAAATCCATTGGTTGCAGGTAAGGGAATACAAGCATTGCGCGAGCATGGCATTGATGTTGCTGACAATGTATTAACTGAACAAGCTAAGTTACTTAACCGTGGATTCATCAAGCGCATGACTCAAGGATTACCTTGGGTGACGGTAAAAACAGCAACCAGCATGGATGGCCGAACATGTTTAGGTAATGGCTTATCCAAATGGATCACATCTGAACATGCTCGCCTTGATGTGCAGAAACTACGTGCGAGTAGTGATGCTATATTGACAGGCATCGGCACCGTACTTGCTGATGATCCTTCATTAAACATACGTCTCAACAGTGAACAGTTAGGTATTAGTGGCAATGTTCTTCAACCCATTCGCGTGGTGATTGATCCTGACTTGAAAATATCGCCAAATGCAAAATTACTACAGCTAGCAGGTAATGCAATAATATTTGTTCGAAAAGACATAGATACCAGCAAATTTCGTGATATTAAAAACTGTCAAATAATTCATTTGCCAGATGAAGAAGGAAAATTTAATTTGCAATGGGTGTTGGAAGAATTGTCGGCATTAGATATTAATAACGTCATGGTAGAAGCAGGCGGCTCATTAGTTGGGCAGTTGGTGAATTCAAAACTAGTCGATGAATTGATCCACTATCTGTCGCCGACCTTGATGGGTAATGCTTCTATGGGAATGTTAGACATTGATGAAATTACAAAAATGGATAATTGTATCTCTTTAAACACATCAGATATTCGAAAACTTGGTGATGACTTACGAATCACCTCCTTATTAACTTATTAAAAATACCTATGTCTACAATAGTTGCAGTCGAGAAAAATGGAAAAGTTTGTATTGCCGCAGACTCACTCACCACGTTTGGTGATATACGTCAAAGTAATGAATATGACTTAACCAGTGAAAAAATA
>CAWUWP010000041.1:0-15219 GCA_963926275.1 uncultured Gammaproteobacteria bacterium
CTCGGATTGTCTTAATACACTGCAAATTCTTGCATGTGCATATTGCACGTAATACATAGGATTTTCATTGCTGGTAGATGTCGCCAGCTCCAAATCAAAGTCTAAGTGCTGCTCGCTTTTTCGCATGACATAAAAGAAGCGCGCTGCATCCGAGCCGACTTCTTTGCGCAGCGCTCTAAGCGTGACGAATTCTCCAGAGCGAGTCGACATCTGTTGCTTAACATTACCGCGATACAGGTTAGCAAACTGGACTAACAAGATGTCGAGCTTAGCGTCATCAAGATCAAGTGCAGTTAAGGCAGCTCTTACTCTAGAGATGTAACCATGATGATCTGCACCCCAAATATTAATAATTTTTGAGTAGCCTTGAGAAAACTTATCAACATGATATGCAATATCGGAAGCAAAGTAGGTGGGTTGCCCATTTTCTCTTACCACTACACGATCTTTTTCATCACCAAGTTTTGATGAGGCGAACCATAAGGCACCATTTTTTTTATAAATATGGCCACTAGCTTTTAGTTTTTCAATGACAGTATTTATCTTATTGGTTTCAAATAAGCTGCGTTCCGAGTACCACTGTTCATAGTCAACACCAAACAAGTGTAAATCGTCTTTAATATCAGCCAAGATAGTGTCGATGGCTAAGTTGAAGAAAACGGCATAGCCTGGCGATTGTAATTTTTCTTTTGCAACGGTTACCAGTGCATCAATATAGGTATCTTTATCACCACCATCAGGTTCGTCTTTAGGTAGTGAGTCGCTGAAGGATGCTGGATCAATTAAAAACTTGTCCCCATCAGTACGATGCGCTGTGGCAGCAATATCCCAAATGTAGTCACCTTTGTAACCATTGCTTGGGAAAGTGAATTCTATACCACATAGTTCAAGGTACCGAAGCCATACAGAGGTTGCCAAAATATCCATTTGACGACCGGCATCATTCACATAATATTCACGATGGACTTGATAGCCATTGGCTTTGTATAGGCTGGCAAGTGTTGCACCATAGGCGGCACCACGACCATGGCCGACATGAAGTGGCCCGGTAGGATTGGCAGAAACAAATTCAATTTGCACTGACTGACCGTTGCCATCTTGATTGTTTCCGAAATTTTCTTTTTCAGTAACAATGCTATTTATTATTTGGCTATGATTTTTTTGTGCGATAAAAAAATTAATGAATCCTGGTCCGGCAATTTCAACTTTCTCAAATAATTTATTTGAGCTTAATTGGTCGCTAAGTAATTCTGCTAATTGGCGAGGAGCTAAGTCGATCTTTTTTGCAAATGCCATGGCAATATTGCTGGCGAAGTCACCATGGGCTTTATCTTTGCTGCGAGTTACTTGGGCCTCACCAGTAAATTCACCTTGAATCTTATCTTCTGATGATAACTGTTGCAGTGCTTCTGCGATTGCTTGAATGATTTGTTCTTTCAATGCTGAATCTCAATGAATATAAAGCGCAGCATTGTACCTGAAATTATCACCAATTAATGAGTCAGAAATTATCGATAGGGTCGACATCAATACTCCAGCGAACTTTGCGAGTTTGAGTTAGTGTTTCTATATGATTTAAACAGGCATCTATTGACTGGCTGAATAATCCGCGTTGACTAGCGACTAATAAAATAAAGGCTCTGTATTGGCCAGCTTTCTTTTCCATCGAAGGAACAATAGGGCCTTGGATGGAGACCTCGGTCGGCAGCATTTGGCGCGCAGTACGGGCGACTTCCTCTAAGAAAACAAACAAATCATCACTGTTTTGGCAGCGGGCACGAATCGCAATATGGTGTGAATATGGTGGTAACTTCCATTCCTCGCGCGATTGCAGGGCTTGGCTTGCAAATGCGGGATAACCGTTATGCAACAGTGTCTGTAATAATGGATGATCGGGGGTGTGTGTTTGCACGATGACTTCGCCTTGGGTGCTGCGTCGACCCGATCGGCCTGCGACTTGAATTAATAGCTGTGCACTACGTTCCATGGCACGAAAGTCTGTGCTGTGAATACCATAATCAATATCCAGTACCCCGACTAGCGACACGCTTGGGAAGTCATGTCCTTTGGATAGAATTTGAGTGCCAATAATGATTTGATGTTTGAGCTGGTGTATTTCATCTAATATTTTTTCTAAAGAACCTTTGCGACGCGTAATATCCCGATCTAATCGGATCGCTGAATAATCTGCGAATTGTTGGGATAACACTTCTTCAATACGTTGAGTGCCATGTCCCACCATAATCACATTATTGGAAGCACATTCAGGGCACTGCGCCGGCTTGTGTTTGCGGCTGTCACAATGATGGCAGATCAGTTTATTAGTCTTGCTGTGATAGGTCATATTGGCATCACAACGAGTACACTTAGCCACCCAACCACAGTCGTGGCAGAGCAATGCAGGTGCATATCCGCGCCGGTTAAGAAATAAGATCACCTGTTTGCCTGCCTGCAAGTGTGTGTCCATGGCTTTGCATAGAGGGCTAGATAATATTATCCCCGCACGTTCAGTTCTCATATCTGCAAATTGAATCTTTGGCATTAGGTCAGAATGCACACGTTTGTTTAATTGTAGATGCTGAAATTTCTCCAACTTAGCGTTGCGAATAGACTCAAATGAGGGGGTTGCAGTGCCTAACACGACAGGAATAGATAACTGCTTGGCTCGATATATGGCCACGTCTCTGGCGTGATAAACAAAGCCTTCCTGTTGTTTTAAAGAAGCATCGTGCTCCTCGTCGACGACAATAAGTTTCAAATGTGGAATCGGGGTAAAGACCGCTAAGCGTGTCCCTAAGATGATACGAATCTCACCTTTGCTAATATTTAACCAAGTCTGCTTACGTTGCTTCTCAGTGATATTGGAATGCAGCAAACCAATCGTAATACCAAAATGTTTTTCTAAGCGGCTGTATAACTGAGGTGTCAGTCCTATCTCGGGGACTAGAATAAGGACTTGAGCCGGCTCAGATTTAAGAGCTTCGCTAATGATGCTGAAATAGACTTCAGTTTTGCCGCTGCCGGTGACACCTTCTAATAAATGAACGGCAAATTGGCCCAACGTGGCCAGAATACTATGGCTGACATTGCTTTGGTCGTCGGTCAGTTGCAAACAATTTGTAGCTAGCTTCTGAGGTCCAGGAGGCTGTTGAATAACCTCAACTTTTTTAATCATTTCACGTTGTTCGAGGGTTTTGAGTATCGTGCTACATCCAGGGAATTGCTCTCTCAGTTGCTTGGGCTCAATGCCATTGGCCTGTTGCTGTATCCAGGCATAGATGCGGGCTTGTTTGGGGGCTCGCTTTAGGGAGTCGCTTGATGCGTTAGTGGCGTGCCATTTGAAATCAACAGAAGTGCTATCTTCATCATGCTTGGCCTTGCGTAAGGCAGGAGGTAGTGCGCTAAACAAAGCCGAACCGAGTGGAAATTGATAATAACGCGCGGCCCATCGTATCAGTGAGAATGATTCAGCATCAAAGATAGCATCATCATCGGGGGTTGCCTGAATGGTTTTTAACCGACTTGCATCAATACTGGGTGTATCGATCAATTTCACCACAATGCCCATTAACGAACGTTTGCCAAATGGAATGATGACGCGACAGCCGGGCTGCAAACGTGGCATAGAATCCGGAATGCGATAATCAAATAATCTTCGTAACGGAGAATCAATTCCGACTTGGGCAAACTTCTTAACTGTCATAATTGTATGAGTGTAACTTAATGAAGAGTATCAACTAGTTGCGCATTTACCGTTGGTCAAACTATCCACAGAAGCTGTGGATAAATGTGTGGAAAAGCATTGTAATATAGTCTGAATAACGACGTGTTATGCCGACTATTTATAAATTGTACAAATAATGATCAAATTTTCTAGTATAAAAATCATGTACTTATGATTGTTTATTCACTATTGAAGATTTCATCACAAAATTCACATAATTTTAACGTTACTTGTGAATAAACCTCTTTAAAAGATGCTCATATGCGAGTAGTGAAGACCGTTCATCAACCTATTGTCAACCAAACTAAGTGAATGTTCGTTATAAGAATAAGTCGATCTAGTGAGTAAAACACTAATGTTATTAGAGCCGTGTGATGAGGGAATCGTACTGAAGGTTACACAAGATCAGCGTCAGGAACTAGCCGATTTCTACCGTCGCATAGAGCAGCGGGCATATCGTATGGTGATGATAGAAACACGTCATTCTGGCGATGCGATGGATTTAGTCCAGGATGCGATGGAATCACTAATGAAAAGTTATGTGAAGAAACCCCCAGAACAATGGCGGCCATTGTTTTACCGGATCCTACAAAACAAGATTAAAGACTGGCATCGATGGGGGTCGGTAAGAGCTAAGTTTCATTTTTCGAAACCTGAGCAAGAGAACGGTGAGGATTGGCTTGAATCTCAAGTTGAAAGTTTACAGCCGATACCTGAGAAAAATCTACAAGGCGAGATGAGTATGAAGCATCTCCAATATGCGTTGAGTCAGCTATCATTGAGACAACGACAAACATTCTTGTTGCGTGTCTGGGAGGGCTTTAGCGTGAATGAAACGGCGCACATAATGAAATGCTCAAGTGGCAGTGTTAAAACGCATTTGTCGCGGGCATTAAAATCGCTACAGAACCTATTAGAAGACGCATCATGAAACACGCTGAACAAGACACATTAACCCAGCAGATAAAATCAGTGCTTGATCAATCGGTTGAAGATATCGATGCGGATACACGCTATCGGTTACAAATAGCACGCGCTAAAGTATTGCAATCCAATGAGGTTGCTAGTGATTGGTATCAACGTAAATCAATATGGGTGAGCGTAGCAAGTTTTGCTTGTATCTCAGTGCTGGCAATATTTCTATTTATGGGGTCACCTGAATACCCATTAAATAATGTAGACATAGTGAGCAATGTCGACAGTCTTTTGTTTGAGACAGATGCTGGGATAGAGCTGTATGAACAATATGACTTCTATGTATGGCTTTCAAGTCAGGGAGTAAATAGCTAATGCATCAGAGTCAGCTGAATAAAGTTATCTTCAGTTTGGTGGTCGGTTTATTTTCACTGAGCGTGATTGCGGGTGATGTTGTTGCATGGAAAGATCTAACTGTTGAGCAACAAGCACTATTAGCCCCAATAAAAAATGATTGGAATGAGCTACCTGCAAAGCGCCGCATGCGTTTAAATGAATTAACCATGCAATGGGATTCGTTGCCTGAACGTAAAAGAAATAAGCTGGAAATTAGGTTGCAGCGTTGGGCAGAAATGTCGCCTGAGGAGAAAAAAGTCGTTAAGGAAAGACGTAAAAAATTCCAATCGTTACCGCTCGAAGAGCGTATTAAAATAAAACAGAAGTACCAATGGTACAAACAATTATCGCCACAAGAGCAAGAAGAGTTACGTCAGCGATGGCAAAAGCAATCAAATAATTCGCGACAGTGAACTGAATAATTGTAAGCTGAGTATTGAGGTTAATAAAAACTTCAGGATTATTGTCATTGGTAAAGACTTGCCAGGTGAGCCGACTATCATTAGAGTAGCAAGCTACATAATCGTGTGGAGTAAGGCTTTTGCAGTCATTTTGGCAACAAGTATTACGGACAGATGTTTCTGGCATGCCCCTGGAATGGATTGATTACCAGGATGCCACCAAATTGTATTGCTCCGAACAAGTTGCTTACTCCTGTGGTGAAGTGCTCTATGTCGTCCACGGAGGCGTTAATGCTAAGACCGGTATGCATAGTAGTATTGCAGTGAATTCAATTATTGCAACCTATGGTAGTAATAAGTCTTTGCATGAAAGTTATGTCCCCCCGTTAAATAATCAAACTCTTTTTAAACGTGATGCACACTTATGCATGTATTGTGGTGAGCGTTTTGGGCGTCGTGATTTGTCGCGCGATCATGTCACTCCCATCAGTCATGGAGGAGAAGATAATTGGCAAAATGTGGTGACAGCGTGTAAGCGTTGCAATAATCAAAAAGCAAACTACACATCTGAACGCGCGGGGATGCAATTGCTTGCCGTACCCTTTGTACCCACGCATGCCGAATATATCTATTTGCAAGGACGTAAAGTGATGGCCGATCAAATGAAGTTTCTTTCAGCGCACTTCCCTCGTACAAGTCCTTTACATGAAAGACTGCGAAAGTTTTCGTAATAGCACTAGTCGTTGTATGCTTGCTGGATTCGGCATACAAAAATTAATAAATCATGAAGTATCTAGGCAAATCTGACTATAACCACGCCAGCTCAGAAAAGTTGGGCGTTTTAATTACTAATCTAGGCACTCCTGAGGCAGCAACGCCTTCAGCATTACGCAAATATCTTGGAGAATTTCTGTGGGATCCTCGTGTTGTTGAGATTCCGCGACCCCTGTGGTGGTTGATATTGAACCTGGTGATTTTGCGAATAAGGCCGCGTCGTAGCGCAAAGACATACGCGAAGATATGGACAAAAGAGGGGTCCCCTCTGATGGCGCATACTAAATCTCAACTGGCTGCCCTGAAGAAAAAATTTATCGCCAATAACCTTCTGCATATTGAAGTTGATTTTGCTATGCGTTATGGCACACCTTCGATTGAATCGGCACTACTCAAGATGCAAGATAAAAACGTGACTCAGTTATTAGTGTTGCCTTTGTACCCTCAATATTCTGGGTCAACCACCGGCTCAACGTTCGATACAATCGCTAAAACATTTTCCAAGTTGCGTTGGATACCTGAATTGAGATTTGTAAATCAATATCCTGATGATGAAAAATATATCAGCGCGTGTGCGAATCGAATTAAACACTATTGGTTGTCGCATCAACAAAGTCAGGTTTTATTGTTTTCATTTCATGGTCTACCAAAAAGATATTTATTGGCGGGTGACCCGTATCACTGTCAGTGCTACAAGACAGCAAGATTAATTGCCCAACAGTTGCAGTTAAACGATGATCAATGGAAGCTAACTTTCCAGTCACGTTTTGGACGTGAAGAGTGGTTACAGCCTTACACCGATAAAACCCTGGAAGCGATGGCAAAAAATAAGGTCAAGTCAGTCGATGTTTTCTGTCCTGGTTTTTCATCGGATTGCGTTGAGACGCTAGAAGAAATAGATATGCTGAATCGAGAAATATTTATGGATGCAGGGGGTGAGAAATTTCAGTACATCCCTGCGTTAAATGATAGCGAAGATCACATTGAGGCTATATATCAGTTGGCCATGAATCATATGCAAGGCTGGAGCGCATCAAGCGCTGAGTTTAATGGTGAGCAAGACCAACAGGAAAAGCTAGCGTCACAGCAATGTGCCAAGAAAGTGGGCGCGGCGCAATAAAGAGTTTAGCTAGCAGTCAGTTTTTTCCATTTCTCGCGGCGTAACTTTCCAAAGCCTAATTCATTAAATAATTCATCGAGGTCAGCGTAATCGCATTGGCCTCGTTCAAGTTCGTAATCACCATGTAGTGTTTCCGCATCACATTTAATCGCAGTCAGTTTTTTGCATAACAAAATCATTTCTTGGTGCTCCTCGACTAACCCTTGTATACGTTTGGCGCCACGAATTTTCATATCACTGATAGCAGGAATATTCTCTAATAGATTTTCAATCGTTTCGAATTTCGTGAGCAATCTAGCCGCAGTCGTCATACCTATACCGGGCACCCCAGGTATGTTGTCTACCTTGTCTCCGGCTATTGCTAGCTGGTCTGCAATTTGGTCAGGACGCACGCCAAAATGTTCTTTGATTTTTTTTGGTGTGAATCGTCGATTTCTTGCATAGTCCCATAGGATATCGTTTTCTTCGATCAGCTGAGCTAAATCTTTATCGGCGCTGAGAATTATTACATCGTGTCCGTCAGCACGTGCTCGTGTGGCGGCGGTACCGAGCAAATCATCCGCTTCGTAACGATCACTGCTTAATAGCGGATAACCAATCGCTTCAACAAAGCGTCGACAGTATGCAAACTGTCGTTTTAGCTCGATGGGTGCCGGGTCTCTATTGGCTTTATAAAGCGGGTAAATAGTGTTTCTGAAAGAACTGGTAAGGCTTTGATCGAACGCAAATGAAAGATGTGTCGGTTTAGCTTCTTCTAGAAGTCCAGCGACAAAGTCTATAAAACCATAAACAGCATTAACAGGTTCGCCATGATTGTTTGTCAGTGAATCGGGGAATGTAAACCATGCGCGATAAACATAGATGCTGGAATCAATTAAGTAAGCAGTAGACTTGGGCATATTTTAAAACCGATAGAAGTGAATGCTGAATGTTGTCACCAACAGGCAGCATCATACTTGACTGACATATGCGGCGCTTAGCTTTTATTACTCGACAATTTTTATCGGTTGGCCTGGGACAGGTTCGCCTTCAGGATACATGCCATTGAGTAAGCGTAGTTGTTCTTCGGGATATGAAGATAGAGGAGAGCTCTTGGCTAAGCTAGCAAAAGTATCTCTTTTTTTTGCCGTAATTAGTTTTATTTTTTGAGATTCAGCAAGCGAACGTTCGTTGGTTTTTAATTGGCGCAGGCTGTTAACCGTGGCTAGAAAATCTTTGTCGTGTTTCTTTAGCATGGCGGGGTCTTTAGCTGCCGCTAAGAATTGATACACTTGTTTGCCTTTGAAGACCGCAGCAATACGAGTGTCTTGGGTGCCAAAAGGTGTTTTTGTTCTGGTGATTGCGGTGTAGCCCTTGAATGATTCTGTCACTACCTCCTGCTCGCTACGTAGCTTGTTTCCAAATTCACTCTCGATAAATTCTTTTGGAGATTGGCGTTTATTAAGATCACGCAAAGTAATTTGCATGACGGCATCTTTAGCTTTATTCGATGCAATTAAACGGTCTGGTAAATTATCAACCTTCCAACCTTTTGGAAAAGTCAGCGTGATATCTAATTCTTTGTGATAAAACTTATTGCCACGTAATACGCCATCTTTTTCACTGGTGCCTAAGGTCAGGCCATTGGTGAGTTTTAAAAATTCGCCATTGTTGTCACGATGGTTCTTAGAACGAAATTTATTGGCAGCACGAATAACTTCTTGCAAGCGTTTATCATTAGAAGGGTGAGTTGAAAATGTGCCATGGTAAGCACGGGGTTCACGGCCTTCTTCTTTGGCAATTTGCTTATCAAAATTCTCTTGAGAGGCAAGAATGCCAACCACATTAATCATTTCTTCAGGGTCATAGCCCACCTTAGCGAGATATTCAGCACCTAAGCGATCAGCTTCTAATTCATGCTCTCTGCCATAACCTCTTATTAGCGCGGTACCGGCTATATTGGTGGCATCGGCAATTTCTCTTGATCCTGTGGCAATAGCAACTGCGGTTGATAATAGTCCGGCAACCTGCGCAGAGCTTTGTTGTCTTACACCATGGCGAGCGGTGACGTGGCCAATTTCATGACCCAGCACGCCGGCTAATTCTGCTTCAGAGTTCATGTAAGCCATGATTCCGCGTGTAATGTAGACATAGCCGCCTGGCAAGGCGAAAGCGTTGACTTGAGGGCTGTCGAGCACGGTGGCGTGGAATATGAGTTGTTCGCGATGACTCTTGGCGGACAACTCTTCGACTATGTTGCTGACATATTGCTGAAGCGCAGGATCATCGTAGACTGAATATTGTTGAAGAATTTGTTTGTGCGCTTTACGACCTAAACCAATTTCTTGCTCTTCAGACAATAATACAAAGTCTTGTTTGCCTGTGACTGGGTTGGCGGCGCAACCGCTCAGGTATGCTGCGGTGATAATGATTATCAGAGAGTAAACTTTATTCATTATGGGGCCATCTTGTGACTGTGAAGAAAATTGAATAATTGTACCAGCAAGCGGTTAGAAACGGCTTGCTGATTAATTGTTAGACGGTATTGTGCGCTAGCAGTTCCAGACGGAATTGCTGATTTTGAAGGTACTGGGGGAAAGCTGAGGCTAAAAGCCTATTTTTTACCGTAACGACGACGGAATTTATCGACTTGTCCGGCAGTATCTAGGATTTTCTGCTTACCAGTATAGAACGGGTGGCATTTTGCACACACGTCAATACTCATTGCATCATCGCTGTAGGTTGATTGAGTCTCGAATGCGTTTCCGCAACTACAGGTAATCGCAACAGTTTTATATTCTGGGTGAATCTCGGGTTTCATCTGTACTGGCCTAGAAAATTGAGGGCGAACTATAATCTATTCTTACTATTTCTGGCAAGCACTGGATTAAGCAATATAGCTTCAAAAGTTAAAGTAATCATTGGGTAATGGTCCTAAGTGGTTGTCCAGTTTAGGGTTCGTGAGTTATCCACAAAATCTGTGGATAAAATTGTGTGTAAATATTCAAAGTCAGTCTATTTCTCGAGTTTCAAGAATAGTTTGTTAGATCGTCTAAAAATCGCTCATCATTATAAGTTATTGATATATTTGATATTAATTATATATCACCAGATAGTTGATGGTTTATTTTATGCCTTGTATATACATTTTCTTGGGAAATAATTTTGCTGTGCATAACGTGCACCATTTTTTCTGAAATATGTTCAAAATTAGCACTACTCATCTGCGCGAAAGCAACGAAATAGCGGTATTTCCCCTTCAGGATCTAAAGTTAATTTAATTAAAATCGGCTGGCAACATACCTGACAGTCCTCATGGTATTGCTGATCAGCGTCGAGAGGCTCAATTAAGAACTCGATCATTTCTCCGCAGTAAGGGCACAAAGCTGTTGTGCTTTCTAGTAACATTATTAATCCGGTAGAAATCTTTGGGTGAGCTCATCGAGATATTGGTAGCCATGTGAGCTGGCGCGAAAGTGGCGATTAGCTTTTTCCATTAATCCTAGTTCTATCTGGGTATTGACCTGTTGTTCTACGCTCGACCAGTTTAATCCCGTGGTGCGTGTGAATGTATGGGCTGTGAATCCATGTACAAGACGAAGATTGTTGAGCATAAACTCAAAGATTAGTTGATCGTTGGTCACATAATGTTGCTGCAATACATGAGACTGATTGATAACCGCCTGGATATAACTATCAGGCTGTCGAGTACGCTGATTACGCATAATCCCATCGTTGGTCGTGATCTTGCTATGGGCGCCCGCACCAATGCCCAGGTAGTCGCCATATTGCCAATAGTTAGCGTTATGAACGCACTGGCCATGTGTGTGTGCGTAAGCAGAGACTTCATAGCGTTGATAGCCGGCATTATCCAATACAGTTAAGCCATTGGTTTGAATGTCCCCATTGGTGTCTTCGTTGGGCAACTTGGGCGGGTAACGATGAAAAATCGTATTAGGCTCTAACGTGAGTTGGTAGTAGGAGATGTGATCGACTGGTTGATCGCACGCCGTTTGAATATCGGTTAGCGCCTCTGCAATAGACTGATTGGGCAAGCCAAACATTAAATCGACATTAATATGCTGAAAGCCAATCTTATGTGCGGTATCTAATGCGTTAATGGCTTCGCTGGCATCATGAATGCGGCCTAACGCAGTTAAATGTCTGTTGTTAAAACTTTGCGCGCCGACCGAGATGCGATTAACGCCTGCCGATAAAAATTCAGCAAATTTCTGATATTCAAATGTACCTGGGTTGGCTTCCAGAGTGATTTCGCACTCGACACTGAGTTGAGTCAAACGAGCACACGCGGAAAGTATTTTTTCAATCGATTCAGGTGAAAATAAGCTAGGTGTGCCACCACCAATAAAGATGGACTGTACTTCGCGGCCATTAATTAGTGGAGCAGCGTGGGTTAAGTCGGCAATTAATTGCTGGGTATAGCGTTGTTCAGGAAACTGATTGGGTAAAGTTGCATGAGAATTGAAATCGCAATAAGCACACTTATGCAGACACCAGGGCAAATGAATGTAAAGGCTTACGGGTTGTTGCAACATTGAGTAAGCACTATCCATTGATTTACATAGGGTTTAAGAAGGCAGGAAATTTTTTTTTTTGTTCTCGCAGTGCTTGACCACGATGGCTTAAACCATTTTTGATGTCAGGAGACAATTCTGCAGAGGTGCAACCCTGCGTAGGCACAAAAAATAATGGGTCGTAACCGAATCCATTAGCGCCTGTTTGTTGTTCTACAATAATGCCTTCCCATCGGCCGCTACAAATGAGGGGAGTGGGGTCTTTGGCATGACGCATTAATACAATGACGCATTGAAAGCGCGCCGTTCTTTTTTCTGGCGGAACATTGTTTAATGCAGCCAATAACTTATCGTTATTGGCTTGATTGTCACACGGCTGCCCTGCGTAGCGTGCCGAGTAAATGCCAGGCGCGCCTGCAAGGAAATCCACTTCTAAACCAGAGTCATCCGCCATGGCCATTAAACTGGTGTGTTCAGCGGCATGGCGCGCTTTAATGAGTGCATTTTCAACAAAGGTTAAGCCAGTTTCATCAGCATCACTGACATGCCACTCGACTTGCGGGACGAGCTTATAAGGCTGGTCCTGAAAAATAGCCTGGATCTCACGTAACTTGCCTTGATTACTACTGGCTAAAACAATTTTTTGTTGAGCGTGGCTCATGCAAGGCACTGTTTCTGTTTTTCAATAATTAAATTAATGCCTGCTTTACCGAGCGCCAACATTTGCTGTAATTCTTGATCATCAAAACAGTGACCTTCAGCTGTGCCTTGGACTTCGATAAATTTTTGTTGCTCAGTCATGACAATGTTCATGTCTGTATCTGCATTGGAATCTTCTGCGTAATCCAGGTCTAACACCGGATTTTGTTGAAAGATACCAACAGACACGGAAGCGACAAACCACTGCACCGGGTTTTGCTTGAGTGTGCCGGCATCAACTAATGATTGAATCGCATCATATAGCGCGACGAATCCGCCACTAATAGCAGCCGTACGAGTGCCTCCATCGGCTTGAATGACATCACAATCAACAGTAATGGTGTTTTCACCTAAAAGACGCAAGTCAACCGCTGCGCGTAGTGAGCGTCCAATTAGGCGTTGAATTTCTTGCGTGCGACCACCTTGCTTGCCGGAGGTAGCTTCTCGGCGCATGCGTGAGCCGGTTGAACGTGGCAACATGCCATATTCTGCGGTGATCCAGCCTTTGCCTTGATCGCGCATCCAGGGGGGAACTCTAGGTTCGATGGATGCGTTGCAAAGTACTTTGGTATCACCAAATTCTACGAGTACTGATCCTTCAGCATGCTTGGTATAGTTGCGTGTAAATTGAATGTCACGCAGTTGTTCAGGGGAACGGCCACTAGGTCGCATAAATTACTCCATATTGTCGAAGGCGCGCATTATACGAAATTTAGCTTGGCCCGGTAGAATTAATAAAAAATATTAAGGAGTACACATGCTTAAGAGTATGACCGCGTTTGCGCGTGTCGATGAGAACCATCCAATAGGTAGTTTTGTCTGGGAAGTTCGTTCGATTAACCACCGTTATTTAGAAGTTGGCTTTCGTTTGCCAGAAGAGCTTAGGTCGTCTGAGTTTGATTTGCGTAAGCAAGTGCAGAATTTATTGAGTCGAGGAAAAGTAGATTGTACTTTTCGTTTGAAAGCGACCGCCGCCTCTGAGGTTAACTTAAGTGTTAATGAGAAGTTGTTAGATAGACTGTTAGAGCAAACACAAATGCTACGCAATAAAGCACCCGATATGGCGGCGCCTAATCCTATTGAATTACTTAATTGGCCGGGAGTGACTGAGCAAACACAAATAGATCAAGCTGAATTGACTAAAAATGCAAAGCAATTATTTGATCAAGCAATTAACATGTTGATCGAAAATCGAAAAATGGAAGGCGGTCGCATGCGCGAAGTAATCGCTCAACGAGGTAGCCAGCTGAAGGAATTAGTGGGCGCTGTGCGAGCACGTCGACCTGAAGTTTTATCTTCGATTAGAATAAAGCTAATGGCACGTATTGAAGACATGAAAGTGGATATGGACTCCAATCGCTTCGAGCAAGAGTTAGTGATGATTGCGCAAAAGCTAGATGTGGATGAAGAGCTAGATCGTCTGGATAGCCACTTAACAGAATTAGAGGATGTGTTGAGTAGCAATAAACCTGTCGGGCGACGTTTAGATTTTCTTATGCAGGAGTTAAACAGAGAGGCTAACACGTTAAGTTCAAAATCTGCGGACATAGTCACCACGCAAGCAGCTGTCGATATGAAAGTGAATATTGAGCAAATGCGCGAACAAGTGCAAAATATAGAATAATGATTTAAAAAAATATTTCTGGGAATATTGACGATGGATTTAAAAATATTATGCACGGGCGGAACCTTCGATAAAGTCTATTTCGATGCATTAAGTGATTATAAAATTGGAGAGCCACAAGTAGAATGGATCTTGCAGCAGGCGGGCGTTAATTTTTCTTATGAGATTGAAAGTATACTTAAGAAAGATAGTTTGGAAATTACAGACCAAGATAGAGAGATCATTGTTGCCAAGGTGAAAGCACAGGCATGTAACAAAATTGTTATTACGCATGGCACTGACACGATGGTTGAAACAGCACAGGCGTTGAAAGTTGTGACAGATAAAACCGTGGTGTTGGTCGGTGCGATGCAACCGGCAAGATTTAAAGATAGTGATGCAACTTACAATGTTGGGTTTGCAACATCCGCAGCAAGTGTTTTGTCAGCAGGCATTTATATTGCAATGAATGGGCAACTGTTTAACGCTGACGAGGTGAAGAAGAATCGTGATGCCGGTCGTTTCGAGAATAAATAAATTAGCCTGATTCAGTGAATTTGGGCGAAAAAAAATAATTGACACCATATTTAACGCATGTGAGTGAGGGTTGAATTGTTAAATTGATGACCCAATATATTAGTTAGGCAATAAATTTGGAGATGATTGGGTTAGCAAGAATGAATGTAAAACCCGTGAGTCTCTGACATGAATTTAATGACATGGAACACTGGCTACAGCAGCTAATGGGCAAGTAGGATCAGTTTCGCGCTGGGTGCCCGCTGTTGATGTGATTGAGCAGCAAGACCATTTATATATTGAAAGACCGTATGGTTCTTTCCAAAGAACTTTCCGACCCCCAGATAATATTGATGCAGCGTTAATTACTGCAAAAAGTGAGCATGGTGTAGTAGAGGTGCGTGTACCTAAACAAGAAAAAGCACAAAAGAAAATTGAGGTACAGTAATCGCTTAAGTCGTTGTCAGGTAAAATTCTGGTGACGATAGGATGAGGAATTATCCGTTAAGCATATCTTAAGAAAGTATGGCGCCGCGTTAATTCGCGGCGTCTTTGGT
>CAWUWP010000042.1:0-4968 GCA_963926275.1 uncultured Gammaproteobacteria bacterium
GTTGAAAGACAACTCAATGCTGCGGGCACATCACGAACAGAATTAGGTCGTGATGCTTTCCTAAATAAGGTATGGGAATGGAAAGAACAGTCAGGTAACACTATTTCGCAACAGTTAGAAAGATTAGGCTCCTCGGTTGATTGGTCCCGTGAAAGATTCACCATGGATGAAGGTTTATCAAAGGCCGTTCGTGAAGTGTTTGTTCGCTTACATGAAGAAGGACTAATTTATCGTGGTAAAAGACTAGTTAATTGGGACCCAGTTCTTCATACCGCTGTATCAGACTTGGAAGTTATCTCTGAAGAAGAAAATGGTCATCTTTGGCATATGCGTTATCCATTAGCCGATGGCAGTGGGCACTTAGTCGTTGCCACCACTCGCCCTGAAACCATGCTAGGTGATAGCGCTGTAGCTGTTCACCCTGAAGATGAGCGCTATCAACATTTAGTCGGTAAATTTGTCAGCCTACCTTTATGCGGTAGAGAAATACCTATTATTGCAGATAATTATGTTGACCCGGAGTTTGGTTCAGGTTGCGTAAAAATCACGCCTGCCCATGACTTCAACGATTATGACGTTGGTAAACGCCATGATTTACCTATGCTCAATATCTTCACCGTTGATGCAAAAATAAATGAAAATGCGCCAGCTGCCTTCCTCAATATGGATCGCTATGATGCACGCAAAAAAGTCATCAGTGATCTTGATGAATTAAATCTATTAGAAAAGATTGCTGACCATAAACTAATGGTCCCTCGTGGTGATCGTTCAGGTGCTGTGATTGAACCCTTGTTAACAGATCAGTGGTACGTCAAGATTAAGCCACTCGCTGAGCCGGCAATAAAGGCGGTTGAGGATGGCACCATTCGCTTCGTCCCTGAAAACTGGAATAATACTTACTATGAATGGATGAACAACATTCAAGACTGGTGCATTAGCCGTCAGTTATGGTGGGGCCATCGCATTCCGGCTTGGTATGATGAGCAAGGAAATATTTATGTGGGTCGAGATGAAGCAGAAGCAAGAAGCAAGCATAAGTTAGACGATAGCATTGTATTAAACCAAGACGAAGATGTACTCGACACTTGGTTTTCATCTGCATTATGGCCATTCTCAACATTGGGTTGGCCAGATAAAACTCCTGAATTAAAACAGTTCTATCCTACTTCAGTACTGGTCACC
This sequence comes from uncultured Gammaproteobacteria bacterium, assembly GCA_963926275.1. Taxonomy (GTDB): domain Bacteria; phylum Pseudomonadota; class Gammaproteobacteria; order UBA4575; family UBA4575; genus UBA1858. The sequence continues at coordinate 1,183 of CAWUWP010000042.1, forward strand.
GGATTTGATATTATTTTCTTCTGGGTTGCTCGCATGATTATGATGGGCATGAAATTCATGGATGACATCCCATTCAAGGATATCTACATCCACGGATTAGTTCGTGATTCTGATGGACAGAAAATGTCAAAGTCTAAAGGTAACGTATTAGACCCTATTGATTTGATTGATGGCATCACATTAGAAGCACTGATTGATAAGCGCACCCAGGGATTAATGCAGCCAAAAATGGCCGCAAAAATAGAGAAATCCACACGTAAGCAATACCCTGATGGAATTCCTGCCTTTGGCACCGATGCATTACGCTTTACTTTTGCAGCACTAGCGTCTACTGGACGTGATGTAAAATTTGACTTAAACCGCATAGAAGGCTATAGAAATTTCTGTAACAAATTATGGAATGCTTCACGCTTTGTTCTAATGAATTGCGAAGATCAGCAAGTTGCTGATCAAATAGATTTTTCAACATTGCCACCAACAGATCGATGGATACTTAGTCGCCAGCAAGAACTTACAGATTTAGTCCATCGCGATATACAAAATTATCGTTTTGATTTGGCTGCCAAAGCATTATATGAATTCACATGGAATGAATTTTGCGATTGGTATTTAGAATTAATCAAGCCGGTGATGTTCTCAGATGATGAGCAAGCCAAGAAACAAACACGGCGCGTATTACTTGAAGTGTTAGAAAACTTACTAAGACTGCTACATCCTATTATTCCATTTATTACTGAAGAGATTTGGCAATCAATCGCACCTAAGCTAGGCATCACTAATCAAACCATCATGCTTCAGCCTTACCCAAGAAGTAACAACGATTTAGTTGACGTTGCTAGCGCAGCAGAAATAGATTGGTTAAAAGAATTCATTGTCGGTGTACGCAAAATTCGCTCTGAAATGAACATACCCCCAAGCAAAGCAGTTCCCGCATTATTGCAGCATTGCTCCGAGACAGATATTGAGAGACTCCAAACACATCGCAATGCATTAGGTAAACTTGCCAAGCTCGAGAACATTACTGTATTAACCCATGAAGAGGCACCCGAGGCTGCATTAGCTTTAGTTGGCGAAATGAAAGTGTTAATTCCACTCGCAGGTTTAATCGATAAAGATGAAGAGTTACAACGATTAAGCAAAGATATATCTAAGCTTGAAGCTAATATCGAAAAAACTCGAAACAAACTTAACAACCCCAACTTCAAAGACAAAGCGCCCGCTGCTGTAGTAGAGAAAGAACAAAACAGAATAAAAGAACAAGAGCAAACACTAGCTGACTTACATCAACAGAAAGAGAAGATGGGAAAACTTTAAATACCCGATGGGCCACTAAATATATTTAAGCCATAGCAACTACATTCACAGCAATGATTAGCCAGCCAGAGTTTAGTTACTTCATTATTGCATCGTTGCTATTAATACTCTCACCTGGCCCAGATATAATCTCCTTAATCACCCAGTCATTTAACTATGGAGCAAAAGCGGGCTTTCTCACCGCACTTGGATTAGCCAGCGGCAACCTCGTGCATACTGCTGCTGCAGCGTTAGGCGTAACAATCATCATTCAGACGTCTGAAATTGCATTTGCTAGTTTGAAATTTATCGGCGTTGGCTACCTGTTATATTTAGCCCATCGACTGCTGTCATCATGTCATCTCAGGAGCGCTAACAAAAGCCAAGTTAAAGCAAACAATGGCTACACATCATTTTATAAAACAGGATTGCTAATCAATGTGCTCAATCCAAAAATAGCTTTACTTTTCCTAGCTTTGTTGCCTCAATTTGTACCCTCGGCATCAACTCAATAACACTTGGATATTATTTTTCTTGGCATTTCATTTGCTACAATGGTGGCTATTATTTTTGGTGGAATCAGTTTACTGGTACCAAGTATTAATATTACAACTCATTTAAAATCCGTAAGCTACAACATATTCGCTAGAGTTAACGCTGCAATATTCATCTTACTAGCAATAAACCTAGCGCTTTCCAGCCAAAAATAAACACGCACAAGTAGCTTGCGATTATTTGAGATTATTTGAGATTGTTTACATCATTAAAAGCCTATCGTGCAAGAATAACCACACGTTAAATATCAGATAAATATACAAAAATATAAATTCACAGTGATAGTGAATATTATTTGTTACTCAGAGCATGATAAAAAAGGGACAGAAATGAAATACACTTCCATTAGTGTTGCAGCACTATGTGCATCACTCTATATATCTAGTGCACTATCAAGCGACTCTGAAGCTACCTCACCAGCTGAGGAACTTCTAAATCAAGCTGATAACACCATGACCAACCCTAATACGTCACCGGTGCGCAGGATTGAATGCAACCACAATAAATATAAAAACCGTAAGCATAGAATTTTCTATAGAACAATTGATGGCGCCAATAACAATCTAGGCGATCATGAAATGAATGCTGCAGATACACAGTTAATTCGAATGACTGAAGCTGGATACAGTGACCAAGCAAATTCTATGGCAGGCATTGATAGACCTAGCCCTAGAGAAATTAGTAACACCGCGCTATTACAGTCCGAATCCAGATTAACAAGTAAGCATGCAAGTGATTTTTTTATGGCGATGGGGTCAGTTTATAGATCATGATATAGACATCAGCGATGGTGCATCACCAGAAGAATTAGCACCCATATCAATCCCTACAGGCGACCCACAATTTGATCCTGATAACACAGGGAATCAGGTGATGAATGTCAACCGATGAATTTACCAAGCCAGCTCTAACCCAAGACAACAAATAAATGAAATCACTGATTGGATAGATGCATCAAACGTATATGGACCAGATCAGGAGCGCGCCACAGAATTGCGTAAAATGAATGGTTCCGGTGGGCTTAAAATCAGCAAAAAAGGCCTATTGCCTTTCAATACAGCAGGCTTAAGTAATGCAGGCGGTAGCAGTGATAAATTGTTTTTGGCCGGTGATGTACGAGCCAATGAAAAAATAGGTTTAACCGCCGCGCATACTTTGTTTGTTCGAGAACATAATCGTATAGCTAAACAGATCAAACAAAAAAATCAGCACCTTTCTGGTGACGAGATTTACCAACGAGCTCGTCGTATTATCGCAGCACAAATGCAAATAATTACTTGGAAAGAATGCTCTAGAAAAATACAAAGGCTATAATTCTGATGTAGATGTACGAATCGCTAATGAATTTTCAGCAGGCGCTTATCGTCTTGGTCACAGTTTGCTTTCTCCAAAAATATCACGTTTAAATAAAAATGGTAAAGAAACTCGCCATGGACATATTGCACTTTGAAATGCATTTTTTGCACCGCAACTATTAACCGAGCAAGGCAATATAGCTCCAATTCTAAGAGGACTTGCCTATCAATCGTGCCAAGACCTAGACATACTTGTCATTGACGATGTACGAAACTTCTTGTTTGGACGCCCAGGACAAAGGGGATTCTATCTACCTTCATTAAACATTCAACGAGGACGTGATCACGGCCTGCTTAGCTACAATGACACACGTAAAAAATTAGGTTTAGCTCCCGCACAATCATTCGCTGACATATCAGCCAACCCGGAAGTACAAGCAAGATTACAAAATGCATACAGTCATGTTGGCCTGGTCGACCTTTGAGTTGGCGGCCTAGCAGAAGATCATATTGGCGATGCATTGGTAGGGGAGGTTTTTTACACGACACTTAAAGACCAATTCGAACGACTACGTGATGGTGATCGCTTCTGGTATGAGAATAACTTTTGGGGCAGAGAGCTGAGAAAAATCAAAAAAACAAC
>CAWUWP010000043.1:0-17601 GCA_963926275.1 uncultured Gammaproteobacteria bacterium
TCTGCTTGCACCAAGCTGCTGCTAGATCCCCATTTTCATGGGGATGACAGTGAGTTTAGTTATTAAGGAAACAAGACTTCCCGTGTCACCCCAAAATACCTCCCACATCATTTCCGTGCTCATTAATTAATACCCGCGCACGACGGCATGAGTGCAAAAGTTATCACCTAGTCAGGAATGAGCGAAACAGTTAATAAGATATTAGCGTAGTTAGCTAATCATCATTTAACCAGAGACATTAGAATCGTTTCATATTGATTAGCCAGCTTCTTACGATCAAAGTGTTGCTGCACATACACGTAACCATTTTCAGCATATTGATGATAAGCATCAGCATCTTCATATAGCTTGACGACGGCTGTGACTAGCTCATCAACATTTTCTGGCTCGATGCAAATACCAGCATTTCCCTCTTCAATTAATGCCTGTGATTCGCCACGTACGCCTAAAACAATCGGCTTTTTCATGGCCATCGTTTCAAATATTTTTGATGGGGTCACCGTAAGAAATAAATTCTGCTTCTTTAACAGCACTAAGCTGACATCAGAGATAGACCAAATGTTTGGCATCTCTTGCTTGGGTTGTTGGTCAAGCATAATCACATTGTCTAATTGGCGACGGCTTTTTTCCTCTAAAAGCTTTTTCTTTTCAGCGCCATCACCAATCATTAAAAATATTATTTCTGGTTTGTGTTTTAACTTTTCAGCGGCATCAAGAATCACACTCAAACCATGCGCCAAGCCATGAGTGCCCACATAAGACACCACAAACTTACCGTCAACACCAACTGAACGTGCAAATTCATTGTTTCTTTGTTGAAGTTTAAACAAATCAAAACTGACACCATTTCTAATCACGGTAATCTTATTTGCATCACCGCCATGCTTTTCTATATGGCGCTTAAAGGCAAATGTCACAGGAATAATATGATCAGCCTTTCGATAAACAAACTTCTCCAACCATTCCAACAGTTTAATGGCTGATTTATTTTTGATAGCGCCCACCGCGAGTATTGACTCTGGCCATAAATCACGAATCTCAAGCACCCAGGGACAACGTTTAATTCTTGAAACAAAATAGCCGGCTAGCCCATTAAAGAATTGAGGTGATGTTGAAATAACAACATCTGCCTTAGCAATAAAAGGGGCAATGAAAATAACCATTAACATATAGAACACATAATTCCATGTGCGCTTTAAAAATCCTGATTTTGCTGTCACATATGTCAGAACTTTAATGGCTTTGATGCCATCTTTTTCTTCTACCTGATAAAACTTATTTTTATAGCCAGGATAAACCTTACCCATCGGGTGATGCGGCGTACAAGAGATCACTGTCACTTCATGGCCATGCTCTACCCACTGCTTACAATATTCAAATGTGCGCGTGGCAGGCGCGTTAATCTCAGGAGGAAAGTAATGTGATAAAAATAAAATTCGCATAAGTTAAAAGCTACCAAGCTTAAATTGTGTGAATAAACTATCGTTATTTACCAGTGAATTTATACTGCTGGATCGCCATCTTCATGGGGATGACAATGAGTTTAGTCATTGAGGTAACAAGACTTCCAGTCTCGCGCCAAAACACTCCCGCGTCATTCCCGCGTAACCGCCAAGGTTGGCGGAAATATTAGAAATGCAGGAGCAAGTTCTAATGCAGGTGTGGATCCAGCAAAACTAAACAGGACCTGTATCTACCCAGTCATACAACGCATCCCAAAACCCTCTAAGCCTTAACAATCTGATAATCCATTGTGACTCGTGAATTCCCTGATTGACTCATAATAATCACTGGATTTTCAATACGCTTACCAAATTCCGGGCAGTAATAAGACGTTGAAATTTCATATCTCAGCTCATTACTCACTAGACAGTTCATTTTCGTTGTCATAAAGATTTGATACAGAAATCAATATAGACTCAACATCAACATCACCAGCACTGATTACAAAACTGGCTGGTTCGTATTCATTTTTCGCTGCTTTAATAGATAATGTACTTCTATTTAATTTAAAATTGGATTTTTTAGAGTCTGGCAAAATTCTCGCACCTGAAACAGCCTTAACAATAGAGTAACTTAAGGCAGGTTCTTGCTTCTCTGAAGCAATACAGACTGAGGATAAGGTCAGAACAATAAATAAATAAAAATGCGCTTTAGACATGGATATATAATAAAATGCAGGATGATACGAAAACAATGAAACAGTAACTTAATTCTTATGACAAATACAATCCTTTACTATAACGCTAACTGTTCTAAATGCCGAACAACAAAGGCATTATTAGACGAAAGAAATATTCTTCCAGTCATTATTAACTACTTAAACAGCCCATTTACCGCAGATGATTTTTCACATATCACAAGTCTAGGCATACCTGCTAAAAATTTAATCCGCACCGGCGAAGACGAATGGAAGACTACGGGGCTCAACATCGAAACTGCCTCAGATGATGACTTGATTAACGCTATATTCCAACACCCAATCCTCCTTCAGCGCCCTATTGTAATTGCCAATGGAAAGGCAGTGATTGCCCGCCCCCCTGAAAAAGTATTGGAGATTTTATAATGGGCCCTATTCTTGTCCTTTATTACAGCCGCAATGGTTCTACGCGTGATATGGCGTATAAAATTGCTCGCGGTGCTGAGCAGGCCTCAATAGAAGTTAAATTACGTACTGTACCGGCGGTGTCGGCTAATTGTGAAGCCACTGAATATGATATCCCTGAATCTGGGGATTTATTTTGTGAGCTCAGTGACTTAGATGAATGCTCTGGTTTAATCATGGGCAGCCCTACTCGTTTTGGTAATATGGCAGCGCCGATGAAGTATTTCTTAGATGGCTCTAGCGGGCTATGGTTAAAAGGTGCGCTGGAGAACAAACCGGCGGGTGTGTTCACCTCGACCAGTAGTATGCATGGCGGCCAGGAGAGCACTTTATTATCGATGATGTTACCGTTACTTCACCATGGCATGGTGATGGTGGGTTTGCCTTATAGTGAGCCTGACTTAGCCAAGACATCTACCGGAGGCACGCCTTATGGGGCTAGCCATGTTTCTGGTCATTCTGGTGATTCACCTATTAGTGATGAGGAATCTCGGCTGTGTATGGCTTTGGGTAAGCGAATAGCGGGGATGGCTTTGAAGTTGGGGTCTTAGCTTTTTGTAAGACAGGTCTTTTGTAGATTAATCAGCCTTCGCGGGTAACTTTCTTGGAAATAACGAATCATGTATTACAAAATCACGCTAGCTAGTTATTTCATCTTATTGTTTGGCCAGGTTCTATGGATAGGCTGGCTTAACCCTGTCACGTTGATCCCTAAAAGTGTCACTTTATTATTTATTGTCGCGCCTTTGTTGTTGCCTATGCGCGGTTTGCTTCATGCGAACTTTCGTACGTTTAAGTGGGTGACTCTTTTTATATGGCTTTATTTTATAATTGGCGTTTGGAATTGTGCGAATGCTACTCAGTGGCCACTCGGTGCTTTACAAGTCGTGACGAGTTTATTGATTTTTGTTAGCGCAGTAATGTATTGCCGCCAGCTTGATACTCGCCCTAAGAAGGAAGCGTAGTTAGGGTTTTCTTTAAAAAAGGAACAGTGACTTTACGCTGTTCTTGCAGGGAAGCTTTATCTAGTACGTCAATAATCCCCACCATAGTAGACACATCTCGCTGATAGTGAGTCAGCAAGTAGCGCCTGACTTCATCAGTTAATTCTAAGCCGCATACATTTGCATGAAACCATAACGCATTATCTAACTGGTCTTCATCTAGCGGTGTTAGTTTATAGACTGGCCCCCACACTGCACGCGAATTTAAGTCCGGCAATTCAAATAATTTTTCTGTGGGTGCATACAGCGAAGAGATAACTATGGTTGTTTTGTTAGCACGGTGGTGGTTAATAAAATTAAATAAAGCTTTTTCCCATAATGAATTTTTTGCGATCACTTGAACATCATCAATGCATACCAGGTCTAAGTCTTGCAACTCACTAATGCTTTCAGGATTTTGAAACAACAAATCTTTCATTGGAATATACATAGCACGCTTATGTGCATCTGAAGCGACTCGACACATAGCTTGAAGCACATGGGTTTTTCCGGTGTTGGCAACCCCCCATAGAAATATCTGCGGCTCATCTAATACCCCTGAAGCTACATTTTTGAGCACACTGATTAATGTTGGGTCTGATCCCGGGTAATAGGTCTCAAAGGTATTTGCTTGGGCAAGCTGAAGGTTTAGCGCTTGCTGTGGATTGCCTGAATTCATCTCGCTAGTTTGGCTTAGCTTGGATGTGGGTGCAATATTGTCTTTACGCAAGGTCTAACCATCTAGAAGTGGGTGACTTACTCTGTATCAGTGCTGTCATCCCCGTGCATGGATGCATGGATGCAGGAGGTGAGGCAGGGATGACAGTAGAAACTGGGAATGAGCGTTTATTTGGGAATAACGTTTGTTATCACATCTGCTTGTGAGAGAACTTAGAGGCTCGACGTGACCATTCAATGACATATTGGATTCCGCTAGCCACCGTCGTACACACAACGACTGTCATCAGTACATTTAAAACCTGTGAATACAATGGCCCTACTTGTGCGTAGATCAAACTGACTGCGAGTATAATTTGAGCACATGTATTTATTTTACTAATCGCTAATGGCTCCATCGTTAATTGCCGTGTCACTAAGTGATAATAGCCGGCACCCACCAACAAGATGACATCACGCGCAACAATCACGGCGGCTAACCACCAAGGTACCCAGCCTAAGGCTGAGAATGCGATGAAGGTACTGAGTAACATTAATTTGTCGGCGAGAGGGTCAAGGCAAGCCCCTAGGGTTGTTTTCCAGCTATAGCAACGGGCGAGGAATCCATAGAGGGCATCGGATAGGCCCATGAAGTAAATAAGCACCAGCGAGCGCTCAAATTGCTGATGGAATAACATCCAAATCAAGCAAGGAACACAGAGTATTCGAGTGCTGGTGATGACATTCGGGATATATTTAGCCTTAAACATGACTAGTTAACCTCCTGACTTTCCCGCATTTCAGCAACGATGCTATGCGGTGTTACTATTTATGTGTATAAAGATACCATATTCAAACAAGATATTTCAACAAACCCCTTGTATTTCAAGTGGTTAGATGTAATTCTTTTACTTTCAACACCTTAACTGCACTGAAAATAATCCATGGGACTCACATATAAAGACGCCGGTGTCGATATCGATGCTGGCAACGAACTTGTTAATCGAATTAAGGGGGCTGTCAAAAGCACTCATCGCGACGGCGTAATCTCCGATATTGGCGGATTTGGCGGTCTATTCGAATTAGCCTCACACAAATATAAAAACCCTGTGCTGGTCTCAGGTACAGACGGCGTGGGCACCAAATTAAAATTGGCTCATCAATTACAGAGACACGACACAATTGGCATCGACTTGGTCGCTATGTGTGTGAATGATGTGATTGTGCAAGGCGCTGAGCCATTATTTTTCCTGGATTATTTCGCAACCGGAAAACTTGATATTGAAGATAGTGCGGCTGTCGTCACTGGCATTGCTGAAGGATGCAAGCAAGCGGGCGCTGCATTAATTGGTGGCGAGACAGCTGAAATGCCAGGCATGTATAACGCCGGCGAATATGACCTTGCCGGTTTTTGTGTGGGTGTTTCCGACAAAGAACAACTAATTACTGGTGATTCAATTAGCGCCGGTGATGTGGTTATTGGCATGCACTCTAGTGGCGTACATTCAAATGGCTTTTCATTGGTGAATAAGTTGTTAGAACAAAAAGGTTTATCGCTGAGTGATACATTTGCCGATAGCACCTTAGGTGAAACGTTATTAACACCGACTAAAATTTACGTGAAAGCTATTCTAGAAATGATTGCGAATCACTCTATTCATGGTTTATGTCATGTCACGGGTGGCGGTATCACTGAAAATTTACCGCGTGTGTTACCTGAAAACACATGTGCACATATTGATTTGCAAAGTTGGAAGCGCTTACCTATTTTTGACTGGATTCAAGAGCAAGGTAATGTCGCCCAAGAAGAAATGTTGCGTGTATTTAACTGCGGCATTGGTATGTTAGTTGTGACTAAACAAAGTGATGCTGACAACATTCTAAAGGCTTGCTCTAATCATAATATTAATGCAGATGTTATTGGCGAAGTTAAAACAGGCGAAGGTGCCTCCAATGTTGTTTATATTTAACTAACACTTCATATAGCAAAAACGTGTCGCCTAAAGCTGTTATCGCTGGCATTCCAGCAAAAGCAATAAAATAAAAATATATTATTGATGAAGTCCACACGTAGATGATTCTTGAAAGATAAAAATAAAATAGGTGTGCTTGTCTCGGGCGGCGGCACCAATCTGCAATCTATTATTGACAGCATTCACCTGGGTGAATGTAACGCTAGCATTGAATGTGTGATCAGCAATGTGGCAGATGTCTATGCACTAACACGTGCCGACAAGGCAAACATTGCATGCCATGTTATTTCTCATAAAGATTTTTCTAATCGCGCTGAATTTGAACGAGCATTAATTAAAAAATTAGCTAACTATGATGTAGATATGATTGTGCTTGCAGGCTTTATGCGGGTACTTGAACCCACTTTCATTTCACATTATCCAGGGCGAATATTGAACATTCACCCCTCTTTGCTACCCAAGTATAGCGGCTTAAACACTCACCAAAGGTCACTAGAAAACGGTGATTCATCACATGGCTGCAGTGTTCACTTTGCCACCACGGAACTTGATGGCGGGCCGGTGATCCTACAAGCAAGCGTTCCCATTTTGAAGAACGACGATATTGGCATACTAGCTAAGCGAGTATTAGAAAAAGAACATATCATTTACCCTAAATGTGTAGAGTGGTTATGCGAAGACAGAATTTACTACAAAGATGGTTGTGCCTACTTCGACAACGAGCGGTTAAGCGCGCCGTTACAACTCGAGCAAACGACTTAGTCGCATTTCGTCATATCAATACTGGCATTAACTTTCCTGCAAAAGTATTGTCATGCTTCATGAATGCACTGTCATTTCCGCAAATAGCATTGTCATTCCCGCGCAGGCGGGAATCTATCAGTAATGGTTTAATGCTTCTGACTCTAGCTTCTGCTGAATTCCCACCTTCGCGGGAATGATGGGAAAGAGTCGGGAACAATGAGAAAGATGGGAAATGACAGTTCAACTTGGGAATGACTAACGTCCACAGGTAAATACAACAACTATGATTATAAAAAATACATTGATTGCTTGTTTGCTGTTATTTACTAATAGCATTATTGCGCAAGATTTTTCTTTACCCCTGACTGCTCCTAATATGCCTCCGGCATTCAGTGCAGCCTATGGGCTTAAATTGGGCGGCATGAATCTGGGCAAACTTGATGTTAATTTAACTCAAGTCGATTCAGAGAATTGGACTTATCACTCTAGCTCAGTCGCGCTTGGGTTAGCTGCGATTTTTGTTGGTAGCGATGCCGTAACTGACACGTCTAAACTTCAATTGCTAGACGGAATAATTCGCCCCATCTCTTACGAACGTATTCGCATTACTAAAAATGCTGATAAAAGTGAACGCGTCGTTTACCAATGGGATAAAAAGTTAGCGCAATCAGAATATAAAGATCGCACGCTAGAGGTTAGCTTAAACGATCTCACCACTGATCTGTTCACCATGCAGCTATTAATCATGGCGAATATCAACAATATTCCAGAGAAAATGACTTTGCCGGTCATCACCAAAGCTAAGTTAAAAAATTATCAAATTATTAACTTGGGCGTGGTCAAACTCAACACAATTTATGGTGAACGCGACGCCGTTCTTATTGAACGCATCAAAGAAGATTCTTCTTATCGCATTTGGGCCGATCTTGCTCTACACGGACTACCTTTGCAGGTAGAGAAAATTAAGGAAGGTAAAACAGAATACGTGGTTAAGATTGAAGATAGCTCACTACATAAAGCTAGCGAGAAGATCACGACTCAATCTATGAACTCCCCGCAATCGTCATATTTTCAATCAAAATAGAGCCACACTGAATATTGCCGCGTCCATCGATGTCATTACCAATGGCAGCGATATTCATAAACATATCTTCTAAATTCCCAGCCACGGTAATTTCTTCTACGGGATATTGGATCTCACCATTCTCTACCCAAAATCCTGACGCGCCGCGCGAATAATCACCGGTCACTGTATTCACACCATGACCAATCAATTCAGTCACTAACAAACCTTTACCCATATCTTTAAGCAGTTCTTGTTGCGTCTTGCCGCTGTCAGTCATTCTTATATTATGCACACCACCCGCATTACCTGTGGTTTGCATGCCTAGCTTACGCGCGGAATAACTGCCGAGCACATAACCTTGCAACACACCGTCTTGTACTACATGTCTTGATTGTGTACGTACGCCTTCACCATCAAACGGCACGCTACCTAATCCCGCCATCATGTGTGGATCTTCAGTGATAGATAACCAGTCGGGTAAGATTTTTTTGTTAATTGAATCTAATAAGAAAGAGGCCTCTCGATAAAGTGCTCCCCCGCTAATGGCAGAAAACAAATGCCCGACTAGCGAACGCGCTAACGTAGGATCAAATAAGATAGGTAATGAACAAGTCTTCAAACCACGGCCACCTAAGCGGCGCACGGTTCTTTCTCGTGCCATTGCACCAATTGATTCTATATCCTCTAAATCATTTGCATTGCGTGCAACTGAATACCAGTAATCACGCTGCATACCTTTATCATCACCTGCAATAACTGAACAGCTCACACTATGACGTGTGCCACGGTACTCGCCGACAAACTCATGTGAGTTTGCATATGAAAGTTGTGTGCTGATACTGCTAACACTGGCGCCTTCAGAATTTACAATGCGCTTATCATCGCGTGCCACTTCTTCACAAAGTATGGCTTGCTGCAATGCTTGCTCAGGCTCAATTGACCAAGGGTGATCTAAATCTAGCTGCGGATAATCGTTTGCCATCAGTTCAGCATCAGCCAAACCGGAACATTTATCTTCAGCAGTGAACTTAGCAATTTCTAATGCAGAATCTATGGTGCGATTGATGGCTTCTGGCGTCACAATATTAGTGCTTGCCGAGCCTTTGGCTTTACCACGATAGACGGTGACACCCATCGCGCGTTGATTATGATGCTCGACCGTTTCAACCTCACCTAAGCGTGCCGTCACGGAATAGCCTTTATCGTTACTTGCCGCAACTTCAACTTGATCAGCGCCATTAGCACTTGCATATTCAATGGCTTGTGAAAGCAGTGACTTCAACGAATCGTCATTGATTGTTTTATCTAATGTTGTACTCATAATTTTTTTTCAATCTTGTCGTAAATATTATTATTTGCATACCCATTCTTGTCATTCCCAAACAGTTAGGAATCTAGCGGTAACCGTTTATTGCTACGTCTTTCAACTTTCACTGGTTCCCCGCCTTCGCGGGGATGACATTGTTCTCGTGAGAATGACTTTAATCTCGCGAGGATAGCGTAGTTGATTAGGTTGATTACGATAACTTCTAAGCTTGTGTGCCGCCGATGGTAATCCCATCGATGCGCATAGTGGGTTGGCCCACGCCAACAGGAACACTTTGACCTTCTTTACCGCAAGTGCCAACACCGCTATCTAACTTAAGATCATTACCAAGCATACCAACACGCGTTAGTACATCAGGACCATCACCAATAAGTGTTGCACCTTTAACTGGGTAAGTAATTTTTCCCTTTTCAACCATGTAAGCTTCTGATGCTGAAAATACGAATTTACCGGAAGTAATATCCACCTGACCACCACCAAAGTTCACTGCGTAAAAACCTTTATCTACTGAAGCCAGAATTTCTTCTGGGTCATGCTCGCCTGCCAACATATAGGTATTGGTCATTCTTGGCATGGTTTGATGTGCGTAAGACTCACGACGTCCATTACCGGTCGATACTGTTTTTGAAAGCTGACCATTTAACCGGTCTTGCATGTAGCCTTTCAAGATACCATCTTCAATCAGTGTGGTGCATTGTGTTGGCGTGCCTTCGTCATCAATATTTAATGAGCCTCTTCGATTTGGCAATGTGCCGTCATCAACCACAGTGACACCAGGACTTGCCACACGCTCACCAATTCGATTACTAAACGCTGATGTACCTTTACGATTAAAGTCACCTTCTAGGCCGTGCCCAATCGCTTCGTGCAACAATACTCCAGGCCAACCTGGACCTAACACGACGGTCATGCTGCCAGCAGGGGCATCTTTAGCTTCCAGATTAACTAACGCTTGTCGTACGGCTTCTTTTGCAAATTCATTCGCCGCCTTGGAGGCAATAAACTCTTTATAGTCATAACGACCACCGCCACCTGTGGAACCTTGTTCACGTCGGCCATTTTGTTCGGCGATCACGCTGACATTAAATCTTACTAATGGGCGTACGTCTGCGGCGAGTGTGCCGTCACTATGCGCAATCAATATAACTTCATGCGAGCCGACCAAACTCACCATCACTTGTTTGATACGAGGGTCTGCTTCACGTGCAGTTGCATCCGCTTCGCGCAATAAATCCATTTTTTCGTTTTCATTTAACACTGACAATGGATTATCTGGCGTATACAAAGTATGGCCAGCTTGAACTCGCCATGACTGCATTTCATTGCTGCCTGTCGACTTTGCGATACTCCGTGCTGCTCGCGAAGACTCCAGTAACGCTGACATCGCAATGTCATCAGAATAAGCAAAGCCAGTTTTATCACCCGACATTGCTCGCACACCGACACCATGCTCTAGATTGAAGCTAGCATCTTTAACGATGCCGTCATCTAACGACCATGATTCACGCGTCGTGGATTGAAAGTACAAATCAGCGGCATCAATAGAGCCGCCTAATGCTGCACTGAGTGCTTTATTAACATCTTCATCGCTTAGGCCCGTAGGTGCTAATAAATGATTTCGTGCTATATCTAAATTTTCCATAAGTTCTCGTTTACTTTAACGTTCTGTGCTGCAGACATGGGAATGTGCGGCGAGTGATATTCATGCGTTTTAGGTCTATATCTGCCATGACTACGCCGGCCCCTTTAGACATTCTATTTAATACAGTGCCCCAAGGATCAACCACCATGCTATCACCGTAAGTACTGCGACCACTTAAGTGATAACCACCTTGATCTACTGCGACGACATAACAAAGATTTTCAATGGCGCGTGCACGCACTAACACTTCCCAGTGAGATTTACCTGTAGTTGCAGTAAAGGCTGAAGGGATAGCAATTATCTCAGCACCTTTATCGACTAACTGACGAAATAATTCGGGGAAACGTAAGTCGTAACAAATCGCTAAACCTAATTTCCCGAAAGGCGTATCAACTACCACCACTTCATTTCCATTGGAAATGGTTTCTGATTCTTTATAACTCTCATCTGTGCCCAACTCGACATCAAACAAATGAATTTTATCATAGCGAGCAACCACCTCACCTTCCGCATTATATACAATGCAGGCAGCGATAATTTTATTGGGATCATCACATTCAAGCGGTATTGTTCCACCCACTATCCACACACCATGTTTCTTTGCCTGTGTGCTAAGAAAGGTCTGAATAGGGCCATTTTTATAGGGCTCACGAATATCCACTTTGTCCGATTCATTCACCCCCATAATTGGGAAGTTCTCTGGCAACACGACCAGTTCAGCACCTTGATCTTTTGCTAACTGAATCAATCGACCTGCTTCTATGAGATTGACATCTCGCTGAGGAGCAGAAGCCATTTGGATGGCTGCAACTTTACCCATATTCATTTTCCTGAGGTTGGGGTTGATATTGATAGAAGTATGCTTGAATGGCAGATTCTAGGCTAGCCTATACAATTCGAATTTCCAATAAACTCGCACTAAAGGTAGTGATAAGGATTCAAGGTGCTAATAAAGTCATCTTGGCCCTGCCCCTGACTTCTGTCCCGCAGTGGTAGCCGCCTTATTAGTTTTTCTGCTCACCTTTTTGAGCACAGGTTCTTTCCAGGTGCCGGTCATTTTATATTCAATATTGGTAATTTTGTTAAGACCAACCTCACTGCCAAAACGGTCTACAAGCAATCCTGCCGCCGCCCCAACGGGACCTCCGACAATGGCGCCTGCTGCCGTGAAAGTGCCCGTCATGGCAGGAGTCACGGTGATATTTTGATCGTAAGTTTGATCGATCAAATTAGTTTTACCCTTGATCTTTATATCAGCCGCTGATGCTTTGATAGAGATCTTATCTGTTTGCAATTGTCCACCTTCGGATAGGTGCATCGTTCCCTTGATAGAGTCAAATGCAAAGCCTTTATTAGTGACATCTTTAAAGTCTAGCGATAGACGCCGAGTTATCGCCCCTAGATTCAACAATGCCAGCAAGCGACCGGCATTGCCTGGGTCTAACTGAGAAATCGAACCATCTTTAATCTTGACGCTTGTATTGCCAGATACCTTACTTAAATCAAATTGATGTGGCTCAGCTGGCCAACTCAATGCCATGCTGGCGCTGAGTTCACCTTTGCGCAAACTACTCTTGAAACCCAAATCTTCTAGACTATCTTCAACATCGATACTTTCAAACTGAAAATCAAATGCGCTTTTGTTTTTCTGTTCAGCAAGCGTCCAGGTACCTTTACCTTGTATGGTTAGATCTTGGGCCGCTAATTTAATCTCATCAAAAGAAAGACCTTGATCAGAAGACGATGTATTGACGACCACATTCTTGAATTTCAACTCATTAAAAATAAGCTGCTTACTAGAAAATAAAAATGGCCTCATATTACGTGGATCAATCTGCGTTGATAATTTTTTGTTTCCTTGGCTTTTCTTAACTATCAAAGTATTCATATCAACAGTGATTGGCAAACGCTTATCATCAGGCACTTTAATCCCCCCTTTGCCTAACGTGGAATCCAACTTGATAACATAAGCATTATCTTTGTAATCACTCTTAATATTTAAATTTTTTGCAGGCCATTGTGGAAATTGCAAAGAATCAAAACTGACATCAATACTGGGTTTGATCGTTGCCTGAGTTTGATCTGCTAAACCTGCATATTCTTTATAGGCTGCCAACCAAAGTGTTGGATCACCTGTTTCCCATGACCCTTTAACTGCCAACCCTTGTTGATTAACAGCCAACTGACTGGGTTCACCCAGTTTAATTAAATTCAACTCAAAGGGTTGCTTAGGCTTGATCGAAAAATATAAAGACAAAAGATTATCTATCTGCCATGACATTTGACCTTGGTTTTGATCAAAGCTCATCACTGCCGACAATGCATCCTCTGTCGCTTTATTTAATGGTGCCGGTAATTCAGATTTAATCCCTGTTAATTCACTATTAATGTTTAGCTTCAACTTATCAGGATTATTCTTTACGAAGAAAGAAGGCAAATACAGCTTACCTTCAACCGGGGTAATACCCGAGAAGAATGGTGTGAAGCGAGGGTAACGCTGTTCTAGATAAATCCCCAGATCGAATGGCCCACTAAATAATAAATCAGATGCACCTTCGCCGGCAGGCTCCATAGATAGTCTTATTGGCTGCCCGTAAACCAAAGCAGTTAACCCTGCGCCACTGGCACCTTGATCAGTAAAAGCTACTTCACCGGCAAGATCATTGATCTTAATGCCAACATTTTTCACATTTAATGTATTACCCAGGAAATGAATATTGCCCGCGACTTTAATGGGGTGATCAACTTTGCGAGATAATGACCTTGAAAAATCAAACTCTAATCTCGAGTCACCTGCAAGAGAAATTTGATCAAGCACTGAATTAGTTTTGCTCACTAAACTAGCATCACTCAGAAACTGTAATAGATTTTGTCCTGGGCCATCAACAGTTCCCTTGACCTCAAGAATTGCACGAAAGAATGAGTCAATTTCAATGTCAGCACGTTTTACTTTTGAGCCTAGCGTGGCTGCATGTTGCGAAGTGATATGGACATAGTCTTTATCAATCTTCACCTTGGCTTTAACATCTTGCAAGGTTGGCCAGCCTTGCTTGTATTCTAGCAAGCCATTTTCAACATTAACTAATGTTTGAAAAATGCCAGATTTTTTATGGAAAGGAAATACACGCATATTACCGCGTATCATTATTGTTGCATCTTCAATATCACCGTCTTTAATAGACTCGGTTAACCACTTCTTTGTGGTTCGTGTTTGCTTCAATGCAGGAAAATAATTTCCAACTGCTTTCGCCTGTGCAGAATTCCAATAAAATTGCGCATCGGTATACACGTCTTTACCTAGAATTTTTGCATTAATGCGCGCCTGCATATCTAGATCATCATTTTGTATTGTTAGTGAATCCGTGCTGAACTCATGCACATCTCCATGGTGAACCCATTTTAGATCGCCATTAGCAGAAAATTTAAATTCAAAGCCTGGGAAAGTGACGGGCAGACCAAGCTCTATATTTTTGGAATCAAGCTGCGCCTTACCTCCGGCATCACCACCCTCCACAAATGCACTCAACCCGGTTAATGATCGATTGCCTTGCGCCATCCAAACAGCCACATCATCAAATTGACCTGAGTATTGAAAAGACGTTTGATGCGCTTCTTTTAGGTCAAAACGCATAAACAAGTCTTTGACATTGGCATTAACACGATATTGCTGCAGCTTATCTTCGAAGCGAACAATATGCGGAGAATATGAATACAATGTATTGCAGATGGCACCTAGATTCATCGCACCGATATGAGCAAATATGCTTTTTTCATTGAGCGATTGTCTTTGCAATTTGAATTGCAACTGCGTGACAGGCCAATGCCCTTTAGAAGTAACGACCTCTACATTATCGGAAATAAATTGCCAATTTTTTTCAATATTCTGCCAATCAAATTGCATTGATAATTGCTGAAAATATTCATCACTCAAACAAAACTCACTGCCTGCTTTACCAGGATTTGAGACAATATTGTCAGCACTTAAAGTTCCACGCAGGCCACTCAAGGTATTATTAGACACCTGCCCCCATAACTCTGAGTCAATCACTACCAGAACTTTACCTCCGCTTTCGCCAACAAATCTTTTGGCCACTTCTGCCATGCGAAATTGTTCTACTTTGATATAAAACTCTATATCTGCATCGGCAATATTCTTAATATCACCTTCAATACTGACATTCGCTCGTACTGACTTACCTAGTATTGCAGGAAGATCACCTGACAAAAAAACATCATAGCCACGCGATTTAGGCTCTAACGCAATATCAATTCTTTCAAACAAGTAGTCGGTATTTGTTAGTTTGTCTAGCCAATGAATATTGGCATCTAACAACTGTAAATGAACATCACTGTATTTATTTTTTTTGCCTGTCGCTTCGATTTTGCTTTTAGGTAAAAGAAATACTTGATTGACATGAAAATCACCTGACTCATCTCTTAAAATAGATAAATCCAGACCTTCCAAGCTAACTTGTTTAATTTTTAAGGAGCGAGAAAATAATGACTTAGCAATATTGATACTCAGTCTTGCTTTAGTTAACGTCCATACATTGTCTTCATTATCTCGATCAATAATTTTTACATTATCAGCAACAAGCTGAGAGAATAATTTTTGTCGGCTGATATCTAATGATTCTATAGTGACATGTGCATTTAAAATTTCCCCCAGACGTGATTCGATCTTGCTCTCAACCACATCACTCAGATTAGGGTAGCCACGCATAATAGTGATAAAAATCGCCAAAATAACCAGCAACGCTGTTGCTGCATACAGCACTACATGAGAGGCAGTGCTTATGATTGATGATAGATTAGATTTCACTGCAGCGACTAAAGCAACACAACATCAAATTGCTCTTGTGTATATAAAGTTTCCACTTGAAGCTTGATAGTTTTTTTAGTGAACTCTTCAAGCTCTGCAAGAATATCAGACTCTTCATCCACTAACAGGTCAACAACCGACTGCGATGCCATCACCAATAATTCATTGGCTTCGTATTGGCGTGCTACGCGCATAATCTCACGGAACAATTGATAACAAACTGTCTGTGAGCTTTTAATCGAACCACCGCCTGCGCAGGTGGGACATCGCTCACATAAAATATGTTCTAGGCTTTCATGTGTACGCTTACGCGTCATCTCAACCAAGCCTAATGGGGATACTTCACATATTTGTGTTTTTGCACGATCTTTTTCAAGAGCTTTTTCTAACACGCGCAACACTTGTCGCTTATGTTCTTCCTCTGCCATATCAATGAAGTCGATAATGATAATGCCACCCAAGTTACGCAGCTTTAATTGGCGTCCGATAGTTTGCGCAGATTCGAGGTTGGTTTTAAATATGGTTTCTTCTAAATTTCGATGGCCAATAAAACCACCCGTATTGACATCCACCGTGGTCATAGATTCAGTTTGGTCAAATACCAAATGGCCGCCTGACTTAAGCATCACTTTACGTTGCAGGGCTTTTTCTAGTTCATCTTCAATCCCATGCATATCAAAAATAGGTCGTGCACCTTTGTAGCGCTGAATTCTATCGACTAACTCTGGGACTAATTTTTCTGCAAAAGCTTTTACACTTAATACTGTTTCACGTGAGTCTATATAAATATTCTCAACCACATCGGTGTTCAAATCTCGCAGGGTACGCACTGCTAATGGCAAGTCTGAATATACTTCGGCGACAGAATTTACTTTTCCTATTTTTTCGACAATGGAAGTCCACAAGCGCAATAAAAATTCTAAATCTCTACGTAAATCTTCTTTAGAAGCAGACTCGGCAGCAGTTCTCAATATACAACCGAACTTCTTGCCGCTGTCATCAAGCAATTCTTGCATCACACTGCTTAAACGCTCGCGTTCTTCTTCGTCTTCTAAGCGTGCTGATAATCGCACATCAGTGGAATATGGAAGTAACACTAAATAGCGAGAAGGCACCGTGATATTAGTGGTTAGTCGTGCGCCCTTTGTCCCTATTTGATCTTTAACCACTTGCACTAATACTTGTTGGCCTTCATGCAGCAAGTTAGCAATCGCTTCATGGGTAACTTCGCCATCTTCTGGCGGTGCAGAGTGTGAGCTATGGGGTAGCGTATTCACATCGGATGCATGTATAAAAGCGGCCTTTGCTAAACCGATGTCGATAAATGCTGCATCCATACCTGGCATGACTCGACTCACGCAGCCTTTAAATACCCCACCCACCAAACCTCGTCTGGCGACACGTTCGATATGCACTTCTTGTAGCACACCGTTTTCAACGACTGCCACACGTGTTTCTCTAGGCGTCACGTTGACTAGAATTTCTTCGCTCACTGGCTTCCTTTAAAGTATAGAGACATCCGTATCTCTCAATAATTGTGTTAGCTCGTATATTGGCAAGCCAACAACGCCCGAATAGCTACCTGTTATTTTACTAACAAATACCGCACCTTTGCCTTGAATAGCATAACTACCCGCCTTACCCTTAGGCTCACCAGTTAGCCAATAGTTCTTAGCTTCTGCTTCATCGATATGTCGAAATGAAACCTCGCTAGAACTCAGGGCTTCACCCCTATAATCTAACTGCGACACTACCACAGCCGTATGTACCATGTGTATTCGG
>CAWUWP010000044.1:0-12888 GCA_963926275.1 uncultured Gammaproteobacteria bacterium
GAAACCTAAAATTTCTTTAAAGTCGGTGAGCCCATTATTACCACCAAAGCCAAAATCATTTTGAAAGAAGGCGAGCATTAATGCGTAAGTCATGGCTTGTGTCATGATGGAGAGATAAACACCAGTGACACGAGAGCGGAATGCTAACCATCCAAATATAAATGCGAGTATCCCGGGTGCTAAAAGCATCATTAAAATCACCATCGGGAAATTATCAAATCCAAGCCAGTACCACGGCAGTGAATCCCAATCCAGAAAAACCATAAAGTCAGGTAATAACGGATTTCCATAGACACCACGATCACCAATTTGACGCATTAAATACATGCCCATGGCGTACCCACCTAATGCAAAGAAAGCGCCATGGCCTAAACTAAGTATGCCTAAGTAACCCCAGACTAAATCAATTGATAAGGCTAATAGCGCATAGCATAAATACTTGCCTAATAACGTCACTGTATAGGTTGAAATATGCAGGGCAGACTCGACAGGGACTAATAAGTTGAGTGCCGGAACAACAATCGCGCCAAATATAACGACAACGGTGAGTACTTTGCTGCCAGTATCAGATAGAAGTAAGCGTTGTAAGAGTGACTTTTTCATAAGGCTAGTTATCAACTGAGCGACCCTTTAAGGCAAACATGCCTCGAGGTCTCTTTTGAATGAATAAAATGATAAATACCAACACGATAATTTTTGCTAATACAGCGCCTGTTACGGGTTCTAAATATTTATTAGCAATGCCTAATGTCATTGCGCCAAATAAAGTACCCCATAAATTTCCTACACCACCAAAAACAACCACCATGAATGAGTCAATAATATAAGCTTGGCCTAAGTTGGGGCCAACGTTGGTTAATTGGCTGAGTGCAACACCGGCAATTCCAGCAATACCGGAGCCTAAACCAAAAGTGAATGCATCTACCCAGTCAGTTCTTATACCCATGGCTTTTGCCATTGTACGGTTTTGAGTAACTGCTCTGACCTGTAAGCCAAACTTAGACTTATTTAATAACATCATTAACCCAGCTAGCACTAATAAAGCAAAAATAATAATGTAAAGCCGGTTATAAGTGAGTGATAAAGCGGGGTTTATTTCAAGTGAGCCACTCATCCAGTCGGGTGTGTATACTGCACGATTTTGGGGTGAGATAAGTGTGCGTACAGCCTGTTGTAAGATCAAACTAATGCCGAATGTGGCAAGTAGCGTTTCTAGCGGACGTCCATACAGGAAGCGTATGACGCCGCGTTCAATGCCAATGCCGACAAGTCCTGTAAAAACAAAAGCGGTGGGTATAGAGATAAGTATGGAGTACTCAACATGATTTGGAAGTAATTGCTGAACTATGTAAGTGGTATATGCGCCCAGCATTAGCATTTCACCGTGAGCCATATTAATTACACCCATCACCCCAAATGTAATCGCTAATCCGATTGCGACCAATAAAAGCACTGACCCTAAACTAATCCCAAAAAAAATATTTTCTATTTGTTTATAAATACCGACGCTAGATTCAATTTTTTTAAGTGCTGCTTGAATTTCCTGAGTCAGGATTTGTGATGATGGTGTTAGCGTTTTATTGGATAGATCTTTTTCTAGGTCTCTTAATGCAACGCGTACTTCTGGATAAAGAGAGTTAGATAATGATTTTATCGCATCCAGCTTGTTTTCATGAATAGGGGAGTTTAGTTGGTTGATGGATATTGCTGTTTTTAATGCGCTAATGACATCTTTGTTTTTTTCTACAGTGAGTCTCTTTTTTAGTATGGACGATGTTTCATCATTCATGTTTTTGAACATTTCTACAGCAGCAGACTTTCTCACTTTTTCACTTTTGTCGGCTAAACTTAATTGAGCAATTGATAAGTTTAATGCACGTCTCAGCTTGTTGTTGATGCCTACTTTTTTAAGTTTATTTTTGGGCATCTCGCCAAGTAGATCGCCAGTACTCGCATTTATGATGTTGGCAATCTTGCCTTTAAAATCGACGATGACAATCATTTTGTCATCTTTCTTATAATAAATTTTTCCGTCTAATAGTTTTGCAAGAATAGTGAGTGATCTTGGGTGTTCGGATTGCTGAATTTCTTTGATAATAGCGGCTTTCTCGTCAAAGTTTTTGGTGGTTAAACCAGTAACGATTTCAGTAAAGCTTGATTTTTTTTCACTAGTATTAGTGTCTTCTGCAAGAGAAAATTCGCTTAGCAGAAAAGAAAGTAATATGAAAAATGTTAATTTTGACAGCATTTTAGTTATTATAATATAAGGGCGTTCTATGATGGGAACGCCCAATTTGTAACGAGAGTATTTCTTTAAAAAATCACGGACAAGTTAGAAGTTCTGACCTGAGCACTTTTTGGTATCAGTGTTGTAGTTACCACAATTGATTGCTGGATCAGCCCAATCAGAGACGATTAATGCGCTTTCAGGAAGGTAATCGGTCCAAGCATCACCTTTAACTTCACCATCGGTAGACCACACAATTTCAAACTGTCCGTCATCCTGAATCTCACCAATTAATACTGGTTTAGATAAGTGGTGATTTGTGTTCATTACCGCTGTGCCACCTGTTAAGTTAGGGACTTCTAGGCCGTACATGGCTGGACGTACTTTGTCGACTTCTGTAGTGCCAGCATCTGTGACTGCTTGTGCCCACATTTTGAAGCCAATGTATGTCGCTTCCATAGGGTCGTTGGTAACGCGTTCTTCATCACCAATGAAAGTTTGCCATGCTTCGATGAACTTATCATTCTCTTCGCTTTCAGCGCTTTGGAAGTAATTCCACGCAGCGAGGTGACCTACTAGTGGCGCTGTATCAATGCCAGATAGTTCTTCTTCACCAACAGAGAATGCAATCACAGGGATATCTTCTGCAGATACGCCTTGGTTCCCTAACTCTTTATAGAAAGGAACATTAGCATCACCATTAACAGTAGAGACTACGGCAGTTTTCTTGCCGGCTGAACCAAATTGCTTGATGTCAGAGACAATTGTTTGCCAATCAGAGTGACCAAATGGTGTGTAGTTAATCATGATGTCTTTTTCAGAAACACCTTTAAGCTTTAAATATGACTCTAGAATTTTATTAGTGGTGCGTGGGTAAACGTAGTCAGTACCGGCTAATACCCAACGTTCAACACCGGCACCCATTAAGTAGTCTACTGCTGGAATAGCCTGTTGATTTGGGGCTGCCCCTGTGTAGAACACATTCTTGGAAGACTCTTCACCTTCGTATTGCACTGGGTAGAACAATAAGCCGTTTAATTCCTCAACCACTGGAAGTACTGATTTTCTTGATACCGACGTCCAGCAACCAAAAATCACATCAACTTTATGTACTTCAACAAGCTCACGCATTTTTTCTGCAAATAATGGCCAGTCAGAAGCCGGATCAACGACAACCGCCTCTAATTGTTTGCCTAACAGGCCGCCTGCTTTATTTTGCTCTTCAATCATCATTAGCACAGTGTCTTTTAGTGTTGTTTCACTAATCGCCATGGTTCCTGATAAGGAATGAAGTACACCTATTTTGATCGTGTCCGAGAATGCGCTTGATGACCATGAAATCATCGCGACGCATAACACTGACCACAAACTCAACTTTTTCATTCTTTTCTCCAGTGATTAAAATTCTAAATTCCAAGAAAGGGCTTGCATCAAGATCGGCCTCAAAGCCGCATTCTCATTGTGCGTAAAACCCTTAGATAAGACCTTTCACATTTTGTGCCATAAAAATTTCCAGTTGAAAGGAGTACGAGGCTATCTTTATAAGTCACTGAATATATTAAACATATTGATGCGTCTGCAATGTTTGTTGGGTGTTGGGATGTAAATAATTAATATTGTTTAAATTTTTTATACGCGCTAAAAAAAGGCAAATGCTAGGTGCGCTGTATTTATTTGGTGCGTATACCTTGTTTTGAATGCGCTTGTATTTGCCGGTATGTTGGAGGGGCTTGTACAAATATTACTATTGTTGGATATAGGTAGCGACCTAACCTCATGATAAGTAAGATAATTTTATTTTATGATGTGTACGAGAAAAGAAATTTACCTGTGTATCAGTTATGCAGATATGTACATATGTACATAACTGATATATTATATGAAGATTACATGTACAAAAAGGAAAAATAATGGAAGCACAAATGCGTAATGATGAATATAAGATTGGTGCAGTTTCAAAAATAACAGGCATAGGCACAGAAACCTTACGGGCTTGGGAGCGTCGCTATCAAGCAGTTGTTCCTGGTCGTTCTGAGTCAGGTGATCGTGTTTATAGTAGCGAAGATCTATCAAAGTTATTTTTATTGAAAAACTTATCTGATGCCGGAAATTCAATTGGCACGATTGCACGACTGT
Source organism: uncultured Gammaproteobacteria bacterium (assembly GCA_963926275.1). Taxonomy (GTDB): domain Bacteria; phylum Pseudomonadota; class Gammaproteobacteria; order UBA4575; family UBA4575; genus UBA1858. The sequence goes on from CAWUWP010000044.1 coordinate 4,364, forward strand.
CTATACAAGAGCTTAAAAGTAAGTGGGAAAATAGCGTGCAATTGAGTCAGCAAGGTTCAAATCACATTAATGCTCATGAGGGTCAAGGGGTGGCTAAAAACCAAACCTGTAGTGTGCTTCTACTTGGAGAAGATTTTCCTTTAAGAGTATTGGATGGAATGTCTGATTTTAATGGTATCGAGTTGCTCGGTCATGTAGATTCTATTGAGGAATGGAAGCAGAAAGATACAACATCATTAGTCAATGTGGCAATCATTGAAAGGCCAACTATTAATGAGGCAACCAGGAAATATGTATCCAAACTATTAAAAGACATGGGTGTTTGGCACGTCATTGTTTTATATGGATTTGGTTCTCAGATAGAAATCAATCAATTACAAAGCCCGCAAGTCAGTGCAATCAGATCATCGATTGATGTTTATGAGTTAGCAAGATTATGTATGGATCGTACTGGCGGTGACTCCAAGAATTTATTGGTTACCACCGGTTCAACGGTATATCTAGAAGACTCATTACCGACACGACGTTACAGTTCTAAACAGTTAGGTAGTTTGGCAAGAATATCTTCTCCCATACAATGTGAGTGTCCTAAACATCTGTCAGATTTGATTAAGAGTTTAGTTGCTTTTGAAATTTACAGTGCTGAATGTGAAAATAAAAATGATCGTGATACAGAATTGCATGCATATTTACATGCAACGTCGGCACAATCTCGAGCAATACTTGAAGATGCATTAGCGCATGTGATTAAGCATGAGAACATACAAATATAAAATGTTGTTTGATCGGATTAATTGCTACGCTGATTTTATTGATTGTTATAGCCAATAATTTCGCTGGTTATTTTTAAGTAAAAACACCTAAAGTAACTGTTTGATTATTTGAGAAAAATAAATTTCATCAGAAATTTCTACCTCCTGGAATATTATTTAACCCTGAAATGGCAGTGATTTCATTTGATTTCACTGTCAGTCCATTTAGCCAATAGCTAAATACGCTCATCTGATTCCATAATAACGTTATTAAGTTACTTGATATGTTGCCCCCCAATGGAGTCGTACATCGTTTTACCAAGAAATGGTGATAAAAATTATACAAATAATTGAATAATTAACATGGTGAGTAATATGCAGTCGGAAAATGCAACTGAGTACGAAGATGTGCTTGAGGGTAATCAAGTCAATCATCAGGATAGTATCGTTAGAGATAAATTGGATCGAAGAATTCGCCCATACTTTTTAATTACAGGGTTCTTGTTCGCTTTCCTATTATTGGAAACGTATCGTTGGTATATGAATGTCCCGCCTATGCCTATTGTGCTATTTGGGTTGTTTGTCGCTTCAGTCGTATTTGTTATATATCAGCTAGCTAATTACAAGGATCATTTTCGATTTTTGCGATTAGGTAAACGAGGTGAGCCGTTATTAGATGACGTGATTAAATTTCATAGCGATCAAACGGAAAGCACGGTATACAAGAATGTCGTGATGGGTAAGCAGAAAATAGATTATGTGATTGCTAATCAAGCAGGCGTAGTGCTTATTAATGTATGTGACTGGCGAACACCTTCAAATGATGAAGCGATTATTAATTATGATGACGAACAGATTCTACTTAACGGTTATAGGCATGATACAAATCCTATTGAACCATTAAAGAATGTTAAGCAATGGGTCGAAAATAAGCTTTATGCAAGCTTAGGTAAGCCGATTGATGTGGAATGTTTGGTTGTATTTCCAGAATGGTTTGTTAGAACGCCGAGTCAACATGTTGTTGTTCGAGTCATTAATCCGCGTGAAATAAATAAACTGCTAGATGAGAGAAGTAATGTTTTATCTGGCAATGACAAAACATTACTTAACTATCACATGGCTAAACTTATTAATAAGAATAGAAATAGCTAAGTCTGTTAGCTATAAATAACAGGCACGAGTAATTATTACCCGTGCCTGTATCATTAACGTTAGTTTATTGCGCCTTGCTCAAAATCAACTTCCACTTCAATGTCGCTTTGAAGTCTGGACTGGCAGGCTAATATCATTCCACTTTTTAACTGCTCGCCATCAAGCACGTAAGAAAAATCATTCAATGCTTTAACTTTTCCACTTTTGACGGTGGCTCTGCATGTACCGCAGCTACCAACACGGCAATCATGTGGCCATTCGATGCCTGCATTTAATGCAGCCTGCAGCAAATTGATTCCACCTTTGACTTCAATCGTTTGTCCACTATTAACAATAGTCGCCGTGTAGTCTTTCTTTTTTCCTAATCCAAACATTTGTAATCTCCAAGCTTTATTACTTCCAATGTATTGCCTTATAGATTAATAAGGGCGGTATATATTATTAAGTTCTAAATCTAATTAATTTTATTGGTCGTCTAACTACTTCATTTAGTTGAAATGTTAAAAGGTAAATAGCCAGGACACCATGCAGAAATACCAGTGAATACAGGTATTATTCCAATGATTCCCCACCAAGATGAGAAAATAAAACCGAGCCCAATTATTAGTAATCCAACGAGGATTCTGGCCATTCTCTCTGTATCACCTACATTGCATGTCATAATTATTTACCTTGTATTAAGTAGTGTTGTTAGCGGTATCTATACTAAACAGTCGCTTGATTGGGTGCAATACTACTACGTATAAGAAATGGGACCTAGCAGGAATAGCATGGTCGTACTGGATACATTGACATATTAATTGGGCTAAATACCGAAAAAAGCAATGCAGATAAGTCATTTTGTTTGAAATTGGCCGTTAAGGTATAAAAATATAATGAAAGATAATACCCATCAGGCGGGTCTGGTAGATATGACGACTAAAGAGCAAGGATTTGAATCTATGGTTCACGCTTATTCCAAGGACATTTACAGGTACGGATATTGGCTGAGCAAGAATAGTGCGATAGCAGAAGATTTAGTTCAAGAGACATTCTTGCGTGCATGGCGTGCAATCGATTCTCTCAACGATGCAAAAGCGGCTAAAAGCTGGCTATTCACCATATTACGTCGTGAAAATGCGCGTCGATTTGAGAAAAAGAGCGCTCAGGCCGAATTGACAACACTCGATGATGACATGATGGAAGTGTTCGCTGTTGTTGAGGACGATTTTGCTAATGTCGATAATATGGCGGTTCGGTCTGCATTACGTCAATTGCCGGCTTCTTATGCAGAGCCATTAGTCCTACAAGTGATTGGCGGTTACTCGTGTGATGAAATCGCCACTATTATAGGTGCTAAGCCAGGGGCGGTAATGACGCGGGTCTTTAGAGCCAGACAGAAACTAAGAAAGTTATTAGAAGAGGATGAAGCCAAACTGGCTTCAATATAGAGATGGATGATATGAACTGTTTAGCAGCAAGACGCACAATTACTACTGACATCACTGATAAGAGCAGTGCTTTTGTTAAGCATGTAGCGGGTTGCCCGACTTGCAAATCTTTTTACGAGAAGCAACTTAAGTTTAATTCGGTACTTAAGAAAGCGGTAGAAGTAGACGTGCCTGAAGGATTGGCATCACGCATTCTAGTTGAGCATAACCTTCATAAGAAAAAAGCAGGCACTCAAAAATACCGTTGGAGTGCAGTTGCCGCCAGTGTCCTGTTGGTGTTTGCTGTATCTATAGTGTCTACGTTTAATTCACCACCAGCGATAGCGGGTGTGATAATGGAACATGCTCATGAAGAGCTTTGGATCTTAGATGATAAAGGTCATGTCACGCTTGAGAGTTTAAACCAATTGTTAAAACCTCATGGTGTGAGAGCAGATGAGAGTATTGGCTACGCAACTCATGCAGGTAATTGCATTATTCAGGGCAAGCAAGGTGTGCACATTGTTTTTGCGGGTAAAAATGCACCGGTGACATTAATTGTTTTCCCGGAAGCGTTAGATGATGCCAAGAGCGTTCGAATTAGTGATCACTTCTTTAAAGGTGTTTTGATGGGCACTAATCAAAGTACATTAGCGGTGTTGTCTGAAGATGAAGAATCTTTGAAGATATTTGAGGCTAGATTAAATGCGTCTCTGATGACATTTATATAACCAAAATTAGTATCAATAAAAAGGCGCCTCTTTTAAAAGAGGCGCCTTTTTTTATAGCTTAACTATTTTGATAATGTGCCATTAATATCTTGGCAACTTCAGGTCTTGCAAATTCCATTGGCAAGTCTTTTCCTGCCGCTAGCATTTCACGTACTTTGGTGCCAGAAAGTAATACAAAGTCATCTTTACTGTGATCAGGAGCATCTCTCATCATCACGACTTTATCTAACTTTTTGGAGTAGGCGGTATGGTCGGCATTAAATATTTCAATCTCTAATGCGTCGTCAGGGACCTGCTCATCAAAGATAGATTGTGCATCAAACGCACCATAGTAATCACCAACACCTGCGTGGTCTCGGCCAATAATGAAGTGAGTGCAACCACAGTTCTGTCTGAATACAGCATGCAATACCGCTTCTCTCGGGCCTGCATAGAGCATGTCGAATCCGTAGCCGGTAACCATCACGGTGTTGGCTGGGAAATAGCACTCAACCATTTTACGAATTGCCGCATCACGTACAGGAGCAGGGATATCGCCTGGCTTTAATTGACCCAACAACATATGGATGAGAACACCGTCGGCATTAGTAGATTCTTTTGCCATTTTGCACAATTCTTCATGAGCACGATGCATCGGATTCCGTGTTTGAAAGGCAACGGTTTTTTTCCAGCCATGGTCTTCAATTTCAGCACGAATCTGTACGGCAGTTCTAAAGGTGCCAGGAAATTCAGTTTCAAAGTAGCTGTAATTTAATACTTCAATGGCGCCAGACACAACATAGTTTCCAAGAGAGGTGAACGTGGCTACGCCTGGATGTTCACTGTCTTTCGTCCCATAGACTTTTTCAGTGATTAAATCTAACTCGTCTTGGCTGAGTTCTTCTATGGCATCAACTGTTTGAATGGCAACAACGGGATTACCGTCCACATTAGGATCTAAAAGGGCAATCCTTTTATGACCGCTAATCTCTGAAACGTCCTTACATAAATTCAATACCGGGGTGGGCCAAAAAAGACCACTACTCGTATGCAAATTATTGGCAACAGATATCGCATCAGCCTTGTTCATATAACCTGTTAGTGGAGTGAAGTATCCAGCTCCCAGCATGACTGCATTCGCAGCCGTGGCAGAATTAACAAGTAACTTGGGTAACGTTTCTGCTTCTTTTAATAATGCAGCACGTTGCTCATCATTTTCCACGTAAAGTGGGGTGAGCTTTGCACTTCCATGCGGTTTAATCATTGCATACTCCTCCTGGTTAAATTTATGTCGTTATTATTATTTTTTATCTGTATTTATAGCTGAATCGAGTTTATTGCTTAAGCGTGAGAATAGTATCATTAACGCAATTACACGCAAACTTGACAAACTTATTTGCCACACGCTGTCTTTTGCCCGCTGCCTCAATGCCAGCGATAGCAAACGCTTAATCGTTGTCACTTGTCATCCCGACTGAACCCAATAAATACGTCGCCTTGATCGTTTTTGATGGGCGCATCTTCATATGGCTGCCGTCATTAGTCATCAAGCACCACCACATTAAATGGGGCTAGATTTAATTCATAGCTTTGAGTCATTGCTGCCTGAATGATCTTCTGTATTTGTTTAAGAGTAAGGGCTTGAGTCATTTTTTGTCCCTGGGTAAAAACTCACTATCTATTAGTGAGGTACCTGTTTTTTTAGTCAATTTTGGTTAACAAACTATCTTTAGAAAATGTTCTATCTATCTAAAATATAAATAGAAACTGTTAATTCGATCACATTGCATTTTGACTCGCTATGCTAATGTAATTATGTAATTAAACGTAGTTATTTCAGGGGATTTTTATGTTGTTAACAAGTGCGGTCATCGTTGCTTGGTTTGCAGGGTTGCTTATGATGTTCAGTGGTCTTGAGCGTTCTCAAGAACTGAGATCAGGAGCATTAATCGTTGATCATCAAAAACGCAGCAAGTTAACGTTTGGTTTGGGTGTTTATTTGGTTATCAGTTTAGGACTGCTAGTTATGTTTGTCAGCAACGCATAATAGCAATTTACCACTGCACTATTCTAATACACCTTTCACATATTTCAGCTCGCCACAAAGCGTAACGCGCTTCCATTGTTACACCAACGTTCTCCTTTCGGTAACGGCCCATCCATAAATAAATGACCGTGGTGTCCGCTACAGCGTGCGCACTTATAGCCTCTTTGCGGAGGAATGGCAGATAAATCGGTATAGGTTACTAAATGTCCAAGAATATGGTCTTTAAAACTAGGCCAGCCAGTGTGGCTTTCATACTTCATGTCTGCGCTGAATAGATCTAAATCACAGCCCTGGCACAAATAGCTGCCTACTCGCCATTCTTTATTTAATGGACTAGATTGGCGCACTTCAGTTTTGCCTTTTCTAAGTACGTAATAAGCATTATTTGATAGCTTTTGCTGCCATTCTTTATCGCTGAGTTCTAGCGTTTCAATGTCACTAGCTGCTGTATATAATTGTTTGCTCTTACCTGACAGAATTTGTAGATAAACAAATCCTGCGAAACCTGATAACGCTAATAAGAAATTTCTACGTGATTTAGATAAATTCATTTGAGGCAATAGTATTAGTAGGAATAATCATTAGACCGGTGTTTGACAGTGTAATCTTACAAGTGAGTTAGAGTACTATAGAGATCAATATTTGTGCAGAAAAAATTATAATATGACCAAAACAACAATCGACGTTAAGCAATACTTCCTTAAACTTAATCGTAATCTAACGACTAGCCTAGTGGCTATCTTGCTCGCGGTGTCAGCGGTTTTTTGGTATACTAAGGCGGTAACTCTGGAAAACTCTTCTATTTGGATAGGCGCGGCTTTTATGCTGTTAGCGGTGCTGTTTTATCAGTTACCTTATGTGAGCTATTTGCTTACTCAACGCCATTTTAAAAGTGTAGATAGAAGCAGCATAGAAATATTATATTCGGACTGGAAAGCTTTCAGGCGGTGGCTGGACACTTGATTGTCAAAAACAACTACCGAATAGGCTAGTTTCTGGGAATGTTATCGGAATATCTCCAGTCTAAATCCATTTTATAGTAGCCTGTTGGCAGATCCTGACATAGGGTGGAGTTGGCCAACTTTGGTCTCAATTAATGGAAATTTATATGGAATATCCTCGTAGTCCACGCGAGCCGATTGAAGGCGAAGTGTTTATAAAACGTCCGGGCAAGCCGACTTTGAAGACAAAGCAGGGTAACTATAGTGATGGCGGGTTATTCATCAGGTTACCTAGCCATGATTTGCAGAAAGGACGCCGTGTAGAAGTCATTATGGTGCGGGAAACGGCACTATTCGCGATATACAGAGGATGCCTGGCATTGTCATTAGAATAGATCAGGAAGGTGTAGCATTGGTGACCTATAAGGCAAATCAATTACGCCGTGGTAACGCAGAGGATGCGAGTCTGTTGAATAATAGCGCAAATATGCCTAAAACCTCATAAACGGTAAATTTTGTCCGATAGTAGAGTCAGTAATTTTTCTCATTGGCACTATAATTAAACCTGTAGTTTCTCTCCTTCTGAAGCTGACCCGCAGTAATTTATTACTGCGGGTTTTTTTATGTCTGCTGTATAGACTCTGTATAACTGAGATCAATCTTAAGCTTGTTCCCCAAGCGCCCAAGTGCTTGAATAACGTCACTGAGTTCTTTTTAAATATACAGGTCCTAATTTCTATGAAATCGTTATTATTAGTTGCACATGGCAGTCGTCGCGCTGAATCAAATGCTGAAATTGCCGTGGTAGCCAAATCGCTGAGTGATAGAGTCGCAAGCAAATATGCTCAAACAGGCTATGCATTTTTAGAGCTAGCTGAACCTTCCATCCCTGCTGGTATTGATGAACTAGTAAAAAATGGGGCTACTGACGTGACGATACTTCCATATTTTTTATCAGCAGGGCGTCATGTCCACGAGGACGTGCCTGAAATCGTTAATTTAAAGCAAAAAGAATTGAACAATGTGAATATACATATCGCGCCTTACATTGGTGGGGCGGCAGAAATGATAGATGTATTAGTGGCGATTTCTGAAGGCGAGAGTTAATAAGTCTTAGACTTAGCTAGTCTGTTAGTTAGTAATAATAAAGGACACCTGATCGTGGGTGAGCCAGTCAGAGATATAGTTGACAGCAACTTTACCGACTTCATCTTCTGGGTAGTGTGTAAGTAACTGTTCGCATACATCGCTCTTAATGACCCACCTTTTAAGAAAGTTTGAATGGATTCGTATTTACTTAGCTCAAGAGATCTAAACTCGGTGACTCTCTGTGTTTCTCCACACAATCCACGCGCAGTAATCAAGCTTGATTGCTTCTGGAGGTGTGTGTTGCTGTTTCAGTGCTTGCCATATTTCAATGCAATTATAATAACTCTCAAATAGTTGCATGCTTGGATGAAAGCGGATTTTAATGTTTGGCAAATCCTCGACTGATACTTTTTTAGATCTAATAA
>CAWUWP010000045.1:0-13560 GCA_963926275.1 uncultured Gammaproteobacteria bacterium
GACCTCTTCGCAGATAGAAGAAGCAGAAAAATTATCTATCCAATGCAAGCAGAAAGGCTACAAAGAATGTTAGCCATTTAATTATTAACAACTCCGAAAATAATTATTAAAGCCCGTCATTAGCCAGCAAAGCTTTTTATATTTATATCATTATAAATTGCTACTTAAGTCATACAGAGCAAACTAAGCTGCATGCTGCTCTTATCTCATGCTCAATGGCTGATGACAGCTCCTTAGGCAAATCTAAGCGTGCAGATAGCATCATTAACTAATCGCTCTCTGCTTCATTAACATCATTAATCGCAATCACAGACACGCATAAATTTCACTGGCAAGCTCCGGTGTTGTCGCTGCATTGACCCACTCATCCATCTCTACTTTCAAACTCATTTACTGCATTAATAGCGATTCATCCTACTCGTCTAAATCAAACGATCTAATTTTCTTGAATATTGTCTGGCTCTCTTCCACATCCATTTGCCCATCAGCGCGACTAGCAGTAATCATTACTTTCACCAGAAGCAGTTCAAGATTATGTATGGCTACGGCACCATTATCTTTCGGAACAAAGCCCGAGTCCGGTGGTACAGCCATTATTTGATTATTTTGAGAAACCAGATGTTCAGTCGCACCCGCTTGTTTATCACTATATTTTTTATCTGCGCTAGAAGGCCAGCTAACCGACTTGATCCGCGTACGCAGTTATTTAGATGCCAGTCGGGGTTATTAAATAGCTAATTTTAATGACACAAATAACAACCCACTATCACACCACTAAACTAAAGTGGCCCAACTACCATCGAATCATCAACTCTGCATTTCCTCCCAAAGACTTATTTGATGATATTTCAGACCCAGAAGACTGGATGCTACTGGGCACAGGTGAATCCAAAACTAACCCACGACTGAGTGAGTCCGCAGGTAATTTAGATTTAATATCACCCGACAGAAGAGTCACAGGATTAGGGTCAAATTATGTGATGGCGCCATTTACTCATATCAGCACCGATAGATCTGGGCGTTTTCATGACGGTACATTTGGTGCATTTTATGCGGCAAATAAGTTTGAAACTGCCGTCATTGAAACGGCATATCATTATAGTAATTTTTATCGCGCTACCCATGAAATTGCAGGTTGGATAGTAGAGATGCGTGAACTTACCGGGTCAATCAATTCGAAACTTGTTGATATTCGATCTGGAGATCATCAGGACATATTGAATCCAAATAATTATACGGCATCGCAAAAACTTGCAATACAATTGCGCAACAATAGTTATGAAGGAATTGTTTACCCCAGCGTACGTGATGATAGTGGAGAATGCGTCGCGACTTTCTACCCCGACACCATAACAATACCCTCACAAGGCAAGCATCTCATATATCACTGGGACGGCTATCGAATTGATCAAATAAAAATTCTGGGTAAAGAAAACTTGGTTTATAAAATCACTGAATAAACACTATAGTGAATCTTAATCAGCAGCAGTCATTAATCTTGAAGCTGCATGCCGACATGATGTTCGGCTAACACAAACATCACCTGTTTATTCACGATTGCATGGTACAAACACCTATCACCAATAGCCTCATACAACACTTCATTCCCATACAGTACTCAGTGAATTATCTTTGTACAAGACAAGCATATTAATAGACAGTGTTAACAATTACAAATTAACCACAGCCATGGCATAATTATGTCATGATAAACAAACCTAACTTTTATTTTATACAATTAATATTAGATTTATAACTACCATTGATATAATTTCATAAGAGAGAATCAAAGATGCTATCTACCCCAATTCCTTTTGATGAAACTCAGCGCATGAATGCAATTGATCGTTTGCATGTCCTTGATGACAGCAATTCAGATGAACGATTTGATCGCATCACTCGAATCACCCAACACTTATTAGATGCTCCATCATCATTCATTACCTTAGTAGACAATAAGCGTGTTTGGTTCAAATCTATGTACGGTTGCAGCGTACATGAAGAACCTCGCGATGCTTCATTTAGCAGGCATGCTATTAACAACATCGTCACCAAGGATTATTCATCACGGTTACTTGAAGTACTCGATACTGAACATGATAAACGCTTCAATGACAATTATGTCACTGTTAAAGAATGCAATTCACGTTACTACCTAGGCTTTGTAATTCAATCTAAAGACCATCAAAATATTGGAACACTCTGCATAACAGACACACGCCCACGTGTTTTCTCTGAAAACCAAAAAAAACTATTTTCAGATATTGGGTTTATGGCTGAAGAGACACTAAACAACTCTCTAATATCCCCACCAACTATAACCAACAGTTTCATCGACCATTCCATCAATAAAGAGAACACTCCTGATAAACATGCTAATAAATTACTAGCGTTATCAGATACCCTTACATCTATACAAAAACAGTTTAATAATTCATTAAAAAAATACGATACCAACTATAAAGACTGGCGTATTTTAAATGCAATAAACCAAGTTGAATTAGCTTCACCACACTTAATTAGTCAGAAATTAGGAATAGCGCCCTCATCAGCAACGAGAAAGTTAGACACACTGGAAATTAAAAGATTAATAGAACGACATCACGCAGATGATGGTGACCGACGACGTGTTTATCTTACCTGTAGTGAAAAAGGTCAGACTTTATGGCGCAAAGGATTAGAAGAAGCTAATCGGCTGGAAGAAACACATTTGGAAAATATTTCTTACTTGTATTGATCCCTCTATCCTCACAATACAGATATCGTGCAAACAGAGGACAAGGCGAATAAATACTTAGGATAACTATATTTCTTCGATCACCCAAATACTGATACTGTCGTTATACCGCATAAGGAAGGACTTTCTATAGCTAATATATAGCGCCCTTCCTTGAGGATTTTTCCAATATTTTTGACAAACTTACCTTCCGTATACATCTATTCCAGGAAGAGGACGATGATACTGGACAACCTCTCCATACGTCTTAGATGCTGCGGCTATTCCCTTATCACTATCAATTGGAATTCCAGCTTCTTCAGCCGACTTCAAGAAGGCGATTGAAGCCATCAGAGCATGTTGTGGCTGAATACCACCTGTTGCGCATAGACGCCATCCCATATCAGGGAAACCCGGAATACCGGCCGCTTCTACGGCGTGCTTGTTGAACATTATACTTAGCACTTGCATTATTTCTTTCTCGCCATAACCTTCTGGTGCTTTGATTGCAGTCACTGCATTGGATGCAGTATTGATATTTTTTGCAACCAGCTCTAAGCCAGCGGCCTGTACGGCAGCACGGTATATTTCAGAACACTCTCGATGACGCGCGCAAACTCGATCAATACCTTCGATCGCAATAGCATCTAAAGCCACAGCAAATTGGGCGTAATTTCCCGGCGTTTCGATGTGTAGACCATTAGCTTCCATGGCATCTATCATCTTGCCAAGATTGAGGTAGTGTTGGCCTTTTTTAAGCCCCGCATCTTCCATCTGTTTTTCAGACTCACGAATTTTCTGCACGGCTTTAGGGCTGAGCGTAATCATTCCAATACCGGGTGTACCCATCATTCCTTTTTGGCTACATCCAACCAGTATGTCGATGCCCATTTTAGTCATAGAACATGGCATGCTGCCGATCGAAGAGATGCCATCAATAACAAGAAGCGCTGGGTGTTTCAATTCATCCAGTAAGTCACGTATCTTCTTAGGATCTGTGGTCACGCCTGCGCCCGTTTCATTCTGCGGCGCCATCACCATCTTGATATTACCTTCAGTATCTTTTTCCAGGAGTTCTCTGCACTGATCCAACGGCAGATCTTCTCCCAATTCACCTTTTAGGCGAATCACACTTCTGTCCAAGTTTTCAACACAATTACCCATTGCTCGACTGAACCAGCCAACCTCTAGGGTGATGATGACTTTCTTGTCGGACGTTGCTTCGTCAGGTGTGCGCAATGCGCCTACTGCAGCCTCGGTAGCTGATGTCCCTGAACCGGTAAAGAACAATGCCTTACCGCCTTCTTGCAGGCCTACCATTTCCCCATACTGCTGGCGAACCGTGGTGAAAAACTCGGCGACACCAGGTCCCCGCATGCCTCTTGTTTGGGTGGAGGTGAATTGAGTCACCAATTCAGACCCAAAGGCAGGGCCCGGTGTCACGTTTATGATCTTGTTATGTGGAGACCAGACAAAAGACTTATCCTTAAGAAAGTCTTCAGGTGCGTCAATCTGATCACTTTCGATAAGACGTCTAAGTCCGGAAAGTGGAGAAATTAATTTATTTGTTTGTTTCGTCATTTTCAAGTAACCCTAAGTATTGTCATAATTTATGTTTCTGATCATCAACAAAAGGCTCGAAACAAACCATCCAGAAAGCAAACCAAACTGCTTAGATAACCTAAGTGAAGCAGGGGTAACTAGCGGTATTCTGTCTTCTGCGGTGTTTTTGAACACAGCCTTTCTCATAAGACAGCGATGTTATCATCGCGAACCCTCAGAGAAAAGTTAGACAAAGGTTTAAATGAAAGGAATCATTGTAAAACTAGCAGTTGAACACAATACAACCAAATAGATCGGTTCCAACCTAGAATAATTATCATTACTTTCCGGCTCGACCCCTTTAATTGGGTATCCCTCTTCTCGATCCGTTCAATAAGTCTTCTCACGCCTTTGCGTTCAGACTCTCTATTTTTGTAGGTGTACAAGCACCTTTACTTGCGGCAGTCCTTACCTAAACCTTGGCCTAGTAAAGTAATAGCGATATATAGAAGTGTTACTTGGCTTATAAAGAATTTTTGTTTATTGCGTGAATTACATTACGCTTCCCACTGAAGTTGAAACTACACAAATTGACCCTCTTTTCAGTAGTTTTTACTGGCGATGCTAAATTCAAACCAAAAAAACCAGATGGCGTAGCCCCTTTAAAAGAAACTGATATTCAGCATATCCGAGACATAGAGGCCAAAAAGATAAAGGCGACTTAGCTAATTATTAGAGATCGCTTAGGAATATTCAGTGAAGGAATAGGCAGGCATGAGCTCTTACAATTCGGTTCAATTAGACTCCAATCAGTCACATTTTCTATATTTCTCCTCGCACCCTAGCGGGAGAGGTTAGTCTTTATATTTCTTGTTGCAAATAAGACTCATTCGCATATAATCAATTGCTAATCTTACTTTCTCAAGGACCTTAAATGTTTGAACCACTTTCTATCCCTTACGGATGCGTGATGATGTACAACGTTGTGAAACTCAAAACTGGCGTAACACTTGAAGACGTAGAACTGCTCTTAGGTGAAATGTGCAATGTTGTAAAAAACACTTATGGCAACGAAAAAGGAGGCTTTATTGGTGGACAAGTATATAAGTTTGGTGGATTTGTATCGGACGAGGGCTCTATTGCTTCTAATCGTCAAACCCATGATCACATTTCGATAGTTACGTACTGGAAATCATTCGAGCAACACGAAAAATCACATGCTGATATAACATTTAAAGAGAAGTTTGATGCTCTTGGTACATTTGCCGAAGAAACCTACGAAGTAGGATATGAAATGTTATGGCAAGGCGAACCTGAAAAAGCAAGGGTAGAAGCAAGTTAAGGCAAATATAAACATTGATGACGAACACCTTCTAATGACTTCTCACCAGCACAAATACTCTGTTGACGATATTAAGTTAGTTGCTTTCTTAGTCATTCCATTCGTTATATTTTTATTAGTTCATTACATAATATATATATCAAACACTCAGGAATATGAATGCCATTTCAGTAGTGTAGAAGAAAGTACTTTCTCTAATGCACCGCAACACAGAAATAAGATAGCGAGAATTACCAGCTCGCAATAATAATTAATGGGGTCAGATTCGATTGATTTTTATTTCCGTTTGAAATGTTACCTCTGTTGATTCCAATTTATTTTAAAATATCCTTTTACTCAAAATATAACTAAAGTAATTTCTTGATATTCTCTAAATCAATCGAATCTGACCCCACCGATTACAACTGCGGCCGGTATTACAAGTATCCAACGAAATATTTGAATTACACGCAACCTATAGGATTTATGTCGGTTTACGGCCAATAGCGGTCATTCAATAAATTCTCTTTGTTTCTGATATTTCTCTTGAGGCATCTTTTTCTGTGACAATAAGAATTACAGCTTCACCTGACATCGCCATAATGTCACCATAAATAACTGTTCCAGTATGCTGAGGGGTAACACGTAAATAGTATTCTGTATTTGCTTCAAATACATCAGTAAATTCCATAGGGCCTGGGTACCAATTTGTACCCAACATAGATCCTTTTGCTACAATTGTATTGTTCCCCTGGCTTAACATGGACAACACCATAACCTTTATTCTTTAGAGAAAATAATTTTTCATCATCTATATGAATATTAGGCCACCCTAGTGCATTAAAGAATAGCGCCGGTCTATAAATATACAGCGTAGCCATCTCTTCTGGATTAGAAGTATTTTTTCGTAAATTGGGCCCGATGCAGAACATCCTGTTATCACGCTGATGAAAAAAGCTATGATCATTATTCTATTCATATTGCTTACCTTAACAGTTTATTAATTGACTACTAATAGCCCAGTCATTTAGGGCATTGTATTTTTTCTTGAAAATATTTATATCTCTTTCATACATGTCAGTGCATTTGCTTTGAGCCCCAGACTCTACTGGGCCAAATAGATCTTTTTCGCCATAAACTGGCTCTAATTTTAATTCTCCCAGATATGTAATCTCTTTCTCATTTATCAAGAAAAGTTGCCTAGAGAAATTTTTGAAATAAATTTTTTTATAATCAAGCCCCACCTCTAGAACCCAACTTAAAATTTCATATTGATCGGGTGGCAGTGCGATAACAACCACACGTCCATCTGCTGAATTTTCTTTGAGTTCGTTCTTTCTAGTTAAACCTAAATTAATAACTGGGTGAGAATGGATAGATAGAATGTTATCTTTTCCATAACCTCGGTCAATTCTTCTGATATTGAAGGTTGCAGTGAGGCCTTTCTTGGTAAGTATATTTCCTTGCTCTTCTCCAATAACTACCGAGGCTACAAGTACGCCATTCTTGGGACTCAGTTGAGCAGATTCGTCAGGTTTGAGTTGAGTCGTGTTGCATGAGTACAATATCAAACAACTTAACAAAATTACTTGTAACTTATACACTTTATGCCTTAGTTTTAGATACATAACAGTTCTTTAAATAGACTAGCTTGACCTATGTCGTGGAGTTAGCATTCTCTGATGTAGTTACACATATTATTGATAACCGTAACAGTTTAAGGATGTCGATAAAATATAGAAACAAGTGAATCGAGACCCCAACCTACAAAATACTTTATGTCTGCTTCGGGTCGTTAGCAGACATTACAAATCTATTATGAATTGGTATATTTGATTTTGATAATATACTCTATATCTTAATGACCGCTAACGACCCATAACGGACATTCCATTATTTTCAAATATGGGTCTCGAATTGTTGTTTTCTGTATTTTATCGACATCCTTAAACTGTTACGGTTATCAATCACATGCAAATATATATAAGAAAATGCTAATAATAATCAGAGTAGTAGGCTTGAGTATTAACTGTTAGCAATCTATTAGGAGATTAAATTGAATAGTCAAACATCGGTTTACAATGAAGATAGGTCATTAAAAATTGTTGATGTAAGCAAGCTGACACGTTTTTTTAACTTTGTAGTCGACTACATTGCAATAATGTTGTTTGCAATAATAACCGTGGTTATTATTGGCATTATATTTGGAGAGCAAGGTATTAAATATTTACGATCGTACCCAGATTTTATTTTCGGCTTATTAATTTATCTAATTTACTATATTGTGTTTGAAGAAATTACAGGCAGAACATTGGGCAAGTATGTTACAGGCACACAGGTTGTTAATGAATTGGGCGAAATAGCGTCATTCAAACAAATATTAGGAAGATCCATCTGTAGGCTTATTCCATTTGAACCATTATCATTTTTTGGAGCAATGGGCCGAGGATGGCACGACAGCATACCAGACACGTCCGTTACTAAGTGCCGTTAAGCTTGCTAACAAGCCACTTAACTGTATGGCCGCTTTTGGCCGTAAGCAGACATAGAGTCACGTTCTATTAATGATTGAAATACAAGGATTTAGCTTCTAAGTGACCCCTGTTTTTTTGATGAGACTGCCCCACCCCTTATATTTATCTAAGTAATTGAATACATAACCTCATTCTTACATTTGATATGTATTTAGGCTTTTCAAAAACAAGCAATAACAGTAAGTAATGGTGACCCTCTTTCTTTTACTTGTATGTATTCTTGTATGTATTCTTGTACTTATGCTTTTACCTAGCTTTTACTTATACCTGTACCTTTACTTACGCCTATACCTTACCCATTCCTATACCTAACCCTTTTCCCTTGCCTACACCTTGCCCTAGTGAAGTGATAGAGACATATAGAAAGTGTTACTTGGTTTATAAAGAAATTTTGTTTATTGCGATTATCTTTTTGCTTACTTAGTTGTATGCAATAAATTTATAACCGAGTTGAAAGCAATTGCAGTAAAAAATCTTAAATGAATTGATAATTTGAAATACGTTAAGCACATAGAAGCTTAACTACTGAATTGAAAAGAGTTTATTGGTGGCTACGGGTGGACTTGAACCACCGACCCCAGCATTATGAATGCTGTGCTCTAACCAGCTGAGCTACATAGCCATATTTAGAATGGAGCAGCGCAAGATACGTGACAGTGGAAATTCTGTCAATAAACCAGGGCCGCGTTTATTATATAAGAATATCGACCCTTATTGGGTTATACATTAAAACGGAAGTGGACTACGTCACCTTCCTTCATGATGTAATCTTTTCCTTCTAGGCGCCATTTCCCCGCATCTTTAGCTCCTTGTTCTCCGTTGCCTGCTATATAGTCATCAAAAGCGACCACTTCGGCACGGATAAAGCCTTTTTCAAAATCAGTATGGATACGCCCTGCTGCCTGAGGGCCGCTAGCACCTTGTAATACCGTCCAGGCGCGTGCTTCTTTAGGGCCGACTGTAAAGAAGGTCTGTAGGCTAAGTAAGCCATAACCCGCACGAATAACAAGATTCAATCCAGGCTCTTTTAACCCTAAATCTTGTAAAAACTCATCTCGCTCAGAATCTTCTAATTGAGCAATCTCTGCTTCAATTTGCGCACAGACAATCACAAATTGAGCCTGCTCTTTATTCGCAAATTCTGCTAATTGACTAGCTAACTCACTTTTCTCTAGTGATCCTTCATCAACATTGGCGATATACATCATTGGCTTACGCGTAATCAGATGCAAATGATGAAGCACTTTCTCCTGCTCTTCATCGGCTTCAAATAATCTTGCTGCTAAACCTTGACCCAAATGATCTTGCAACGAGGTCATTAACGCTAACTGAACAACGGCATCTTTATTACCAGACCTAGATAGCTTATTGGCACGCTGCATGCTTTTTTCAACAGACTCTAAATCAGCAAGAATTAACTCTGTATTAATGGTTTCAACATCGCTTAGCGGATCTACTTTTCCATCGACGTGCACGACATCATCATCTACAAAACAGCGCACTACATGCGCAATGGCATCAGTCTCACGAATATTAGCCAGAAATTGATTACCTAGCCCCTCACCTTTAGATGCACCCGCTACCAGCCCTGCAATATCGACAAATTCCATAACAGTTGGAATAATTTTTTCTGATTTCGCTATGTTCGCTAGTTGATCTAAGCGCGTATCCGGTACAGGAACAATGCCCACATTAGGTTCAATTGTGCAAAACGGATAATTTTCAGCAGCAATTTCTGCACGCGTTAGCGCATTAAATAACGTTGATTTTCCCACGTTGGGCAAACCCACTATTCCGCATTTAAATCCCATGATGTGCTCTACTTAATCGTCTTGTTATTCGTCTGGTTTTTTATGTAGCGAACGCATTGCCGCTTCCATATCACCGGTTAATACGTCAGGTAGGGTGTCAAAGACACGCTCTAACGAATCGTCAATCAAGCTTTGCTCTTTACTTGAAGGTGCCTTCATTACGAACGATAGCACTTGTTCTTTGCTACCAGGGTGTCCGACACCGACTCGCAATCGCCAAAAATCTTTGCCAAAGTGATTGAATATGTCACGTATGCCGTTATGTCCGCCGTGCCCACCGGCCCACTTATATCTTGATGTGCCAACTGACAGATCAAGTTCATCGTGAACAACCAAGGTGTTTTCAGGTGCGATTTGATAATACTTTGCAAACGGACCCACACATTCGCCACTAAGATTCATAAACGTGGTTGGTTTGACTAACCATACACGCTTGCCCTCATGTTCAAATGAGGCAACTTCAGCTTTGAATTTTGTCTCGGTACGAAAGCTAGTTTGATGACGACGCGCAAGCTGGTCTATAAACCAAAACCCGGCGTTATGCCGGGTTACAGTATATTTATCTCCAGGATTGCCTAAACCAACAATCAACTGAATCGGGGTATTGCCCGCCACAATTAACGTTTCACCGAGTTAGGCTAACTAGAGAACTACTCGCCTTCAGTAGGCTTGTCGTCGTCTTCATTCGCCGGTGCAACAGGCGCATCAGTTGGCTCTTCTTCAGCGACTTTAGTTGCATGAACATTCACAACCAGTTGATCGTGTCCTTCACCATGAGTTAATGCAGTCAGAACAACGCCTTCAGGCAATGTCAGCTCAGTAAGATGGACAGAATCACCAATATGTAATTCCGTTAGATCAATTTCGATAAACTCAGGAATATGCTTAGGCAAACAACTGATTTCAACTTCAGTGATCAGGTGACTGATTTGACCACTTTCCGTTTTAACTCCGTGACAGATATCTTCATTAATAAAGTGAAGAGGCACATGGATGTTAATCTCTTGATCATCACTAACACGCAAAAAATCGACATGAAGAATCACCGGCTTTGCTGGGTGACGCTGCAAATCACGCAAAATTACTTTTTGCTTTTTGCCGGCTAGATTGATGGTCAGAATATGCGAATAAAATGCTTCGTTTTCTAACTCTTGTCTAATTTTATTGTGATCCAAAGAAATGTTCTCTGGTTCAACACCTGCGCCATAAAGTATGGCAGGTACACGGCCAGTATGACGTAGGCGGCGGCTCGCACCTTTCCCTAAATCACTACGTGACTCTGCATCTAAACTAAAATCGATGCTCATTAAACTTCTCCTAAAATTTTAAAATAAAAAGCACACACTTGCGACCAGTGAGTGCACAACTAAAAGTAACGCTAGAAATAAATCCTAGTGTTTCTTTAATCCATAAATAAAGTACTAACTGACTCTTCGTCACTAATTCTTCGTATCGTCTCGGCTAACAATCCCGAAACCTTTAACTGTCTAATACGACTACAGTTTTCTGCTTCTTCTCTAAGAGGAAGTGTATCCGTGACCACTAAGCCATCTAACACAGAATCCTCAATATTCTTTATTGCATTGCCCGACAATACCGGGTGAGTTGCATACGCAATAACAGCCTTGGCCCCATGCTCTTTCAGTGCCTGTGCGGCCTTACAAAGCGTGCCTGCTGTATCCACCATGTCATCAACGATCACACAGGTTTTATCTTTTACTTCACCAATAATATGCATCACTTGGGCAACATTGGCTTGCGGGCGACGTTTATCAATGATCGCTAAATCCGCATCATCTAATCGTTTAGCCACGGCACGAGCACGCACTACGCCCCCCACATCAGGTGACACCACAATTAAATTTGAATACTTTTGTTTATATATGTCGCCCAGTAATACAGGTGAGGCATATACGTTATCTACCGGCACATCAAAGAACCCTTGAATTTGATCTGCGTGTAGATCGACTGTCAGCACACGGTCTGCGCCGATATTAGAAATCAAGTTAGCGACTACTTTAGCTGATATCGGAACACGCATAGAACGCACTCTGCGATCTTGACGTGAGTAACCGAAATATGGGATCACTGCGGTTATTCGATCTGCCGACGCTCGCTTTAGCGCGTCCACCATAATCAACAGTTCCATGATGTTATCGTTGGTTGGCATTCCTGTTGGCTGTATTACAAATACATCGCGGCCACGCACGTTTTCTAGAATTTCAACCTGGATTTCGCCATCGCTAAACGCGCTAACCGTGGCTTTACCTAATGGAATATTTAGCTTTTCGACAATCTCACGCGCCAACTCAGGATGGGCATTACCGGTAAACACCATCATGCGACTATCGCTGTATCTTCTGTTGTCTTGTTTCACACTAATCCCACTATGCTTAAGAATTTGGCTGGGCCGGTAGGACTCGAACCTACGAATGCGGAGATCAAAACCCCGTGCCTTACCGCTTGGCGACGGCCCAATTATTTTTCAAGTGTACTTATGTTATTAAGTCAGTAGCACTCTAACCAGTTTGAATCTGTGTTTTCAATGGCGATACATTTCTTGCCTTCGCAACATACGCTGTCATCCCATCCGGACACCGGGATTGTATCTCAACAGCGGATTTTTTATCTGCGAAAGCGGCGACTACGCATCCTCCCGTCCCGGTTAGGAATGGGTGACTGTAGCGACCAAGCCAATCAAAAACCAAATCAATCTTCGGATGTTGAGCTCGAACTACTGGCTCAAAAACATTTCCGAACTCCCCTGGTTTAGGGGGGCATATTGTGAGCTGGGGACTATTACGTGTCAATTGCGAATACGCAAACATTTGCGCTGTTGAGACATGAATTCCTGTATTTATTATCAAAATCCAGCTTTCTTCCATCTCAATGGGTGTTAATTGTTCACCTACCCCTTCTGCCCAGGCTGCATGACCACGAATAAACACAGGAACATCTGCGCCTAATTGCCGACCTAATTCTGCTAATTCATCCTCATTGGCATTAATTGACCACATTTTATTCAACACTAATAATGTTGTGGCGGCATCCGAGCTAGCACCACCCAGGCCGCCGCCCATAGGAATATTTTTAGTTAACGTGATATCAACGCCCTGTCTCACTTTCGCCGCATTTTGTAACAACAAGGCAGCTTTAACACTTAAACACTCTTGACTAGAAACACCCTCCATCTCTGGACGTCGAATTATTTGAGCGTCCTGCCTTGGCGCAAACTGGAGTTGATCGCATAAATCCACAAACTGAAATGCGGTTTGCAGATCGTGCATGCCATCATCACGCTGACCGGTGATATGTAAAAATAAATTAATTTTAGCCGGCGCTAACCAGCTTATTGAAGTATCCACTGAGTGATCTTTACAGTTAAGCTAATATTTTCAAATTCTAGAATGACTTGGCTAGGCATTTTGTAAGGATCATATTGCAAGTAATGCGGGTAGGAAATCTCCCATCCTTGCTGGCTCAAGCTTTTTGTTAACCCATCATCATCCAACACAATCTCATCAATTCTCTCATTTGGCATCGGTACGCCCTTAAGCCAATAACGCATTCCAGTGACAGGGATATTTATAGCAAACAGCTCATCAATTAACGCTTCAGCATCATCTCCTTGATAGC
>CAWUWP010000046.1:0-3743 GCA_963926275.1 uncultured Gammaproteobacteria bacterium
TAAGTGATGGTTGTATACGTGGGCATAGCAGAAATGTGCTTTGCCTGATAATCCCATCATCCAGCGTGCAATCACAAAGCTAAAGCCTTTCGTGTGTGCAAGCTCATGGCCGTAAATAATACCTATACCGGCAAATATACCCATTGAATAGGTTGCGCCTAACAATTGAGTGCCAGTGATACCTTGCTGGATGGTTAAGCCCAACATGGTGGTTTCTGCAATGGGGACACCATTCACATATTCCCAAATACGCCAAGCTAAAATGATCTGTAAACAGATGAACACACCTAGCATGCCGTACATCACACCATTGTGTAATGATGGAATCCCATATAGCTCACCGTCTTCGTCAAAGCCTGCGCCAGGAGTTTGTGCTTTAGTTAATGTGTCAACTATTATTGCGACACCTAACAATCCCACGCCTGTCCATACCCATGGACCGCCTGCGAGCACACCAAACATGGTCGCTAAAATCATTATCGGCGCTAAAAAATAGCGGACGTTGATCAAAATCTTCTTCATCGGGTACCTCCAAGTTTACTTAATGAAAACGTAGCCTATCTATATAGACCTTATTATTATTTATAATTTGTTTTTCCAACATCTTAGACAGCCTGAATTACCAAAACCGCTTCAGGAATGCTGAGATTATAGCATCACAACTTAGTAAAACCACTCTGATGTTTCTATACGATCTAAATGATGTTTCTATCCGAATAATAAGCAGCCAATTTATAACCAGTTGATAGGTGATTTATTCTTTTTCAGGGCTGAAATCTAACGACAGCGAATTAATGCAATAGCGTTTTCCACTAGGCTCAGGACCATCTTCAAAGACGTGACCAAGATGTGAGCCGCATTTATTACAACACGCTTCAACGCGAGTCATCCCATGAGATTGGTCTGTAATATAACGAACAGCCTGATCTGATGAAGATTCCCAGAAGCTGGGCCAGCCAGAGCCGGACTCAAACTTAGTTGCAGATGAGAATAACTTGCTTTTGCAGCAGACGCATACAAAATCGCCCGCGCTTTTTTCGTTTAAATGTTGACCGGTAAATGGCGGCTCTGTCCCCTTTTGCCAACACACAGCAAATTGTTCAGGGGACAGTTTATCTTTCCAACTGCTGGGGTTATCGTCGCCCGCCATTTAAGTATTATTCTTCGAGTGCTTTCATACTTAAGCGAATTCGATTTTGCTTATCCACTTCTAAAACTTTAACGGTGACTATGTCGCCTTCAGAAAGCTCATCAGCAACATTTTCAACACGCTCATTAGAGATTTGTGAAATATGCACTAGTCCATCGCGCCCTGGAAGAATAGTCACAAATGCACCAAAGTCCATGATCTTTGCGACTTTACCTTCGTAAGTTGCGCCCACTTCTACATCAGCAGTGATTAACTCGATACGCTTCTGAGCTTCTTCACCCGCAGCACGATCAACCGAGGCAATTTTAATATTACCTTCATCATCAATATCAATTGTTGCACCGGTTTCTTCAGTAATCGCACGAATAACTGCGCCGCCTTTTCCAATCACATCACGAATTTTATCCGGATGAACCTTCATGGCTAATAATCGTGGTGCAAACTCAGACATCTCTGCAGGATTCTCAAGCACTTCATTCATTTTTGAAAGAATATGTATACGACCATCCTGAGCTTGAGCCAGAGCAATCTTCATAATTTCTTCAGTAATGCCCTGAATCTTAATATCCATCTGAAGTGCAGTAATACCCTCACTAGTACCTGCCACTTTGAAATCCATATCACCAAGATGATCTTCATCACCTAAGATATCGCTTAACACTGCGAAATCATCGCCTTCTTTAATAAGGCCCATGGCGATACCAGCGACCGGTGCTTTAATTGGCACACCTGCATCTAATAATGCCAGGCTAGTACCACACACTGACGCCATTGAACTTGAACCATTTGATTCTGTAATTTCAGATACAACACGTATCACATATGGAAATTCTTCTTGTGTCGGCATGACTGCTTGAACACCGCGCTTAGCTAATTTTCCATGACCGATTTCTCTTCGACCAGGAGAACCTGTTCTGCCAGCTTCACCCACTGAATATGGAGGGAAGTTGTAGTGCAACATAAAGGTGTCTTTAAATGACCCTTGGATTGCATCAATAATTTGTGCATCGCGGCCAGTTCCAAGCGTAGTCACGACTAATGCTTGAGTTTCACCACGTGTAAATAGCGCGGATCCATGAGTCCGTGGAAGCACTCTAGTGCGCACAAAAATAGGGCGTACTGTTTTTGTGTCTCTTCCGTCAATTCTTGGCTCGCCGGCGATGACCTTTCCACGAACAATGCGTTTTTCCAGCTTACTAAAGGCACCTTTCACATCATCGGCAGAAGGACCGTCTTCTGAGCTAATCTCTTCAACGGCTTTTGCTTTCAACTCACTAACAGCCTGTTGACGAGAAAGTTTTTCTGAAATCTTATAAGCGTCACTTAAAGGCTGTTCAAATGCTGCAGCTACTTTGTCAGCTAATGGCTTGTCTTCTTCTTCTGCAATCCATTCCCAACGCGGCTTAGCCACTTCACTGGCGAGCTCTTTTATTGCATTGATAACAACTTGCATCTCTTTATGGCCATACATGACCGCGCCTAACATAATCTCTTCTGACAAAATGTTTGCTTCTGACTCAACCATCAATACCGCGCTATCTGTGCCGGCAACGACCAATTCAAGATCAGACTCTTCTAATTGGCTGAAAGTAGGGTTTAAAACGTATTGACCATCAATATAACCCACTTTGGCAGCGCCAATAGGGCCATCAAAAGGAATGCCTGAAATAGATAATGCTGCTGAGGTTCCAATTAATGCCGGAATATCAGAGTCAACATCAGTATTCATTGAAACAACTGTGGCAATCACTTGCACTTCGTTCTTGAACCCTTTCGGGAATAGAGGGCGAATCGGGCGATCGATCAAACGACAAGTCAGTGTCTCTTTTTCTGAAGGGCGACTTTCACGTTTGAAAAATCCACCAGGAATTTTACCCGCTGCATAAGTTTTTTCTTGATAGTTAACGGTAAGAGGGAAAAAACTTTGCCCTTCTTTAGCTTTTCTAACACCGACTGCGGTGACTAGAACTGACGTATCGCCCATGCTAACTAAAACAGCACCGTCTGCCTGACGAGCAATTTCGCTAGTCTCGATAGTGACTTCATGTGCACCGAATTGGAATGATTTCTTTATGCTTTTCATTCAAGCTTTCCTGTATGAATTTAACGTTTAATTTTGAATACAAAAATACGGCACGATGCTGATTGGCATCGTGCTAATAGATTTTCCTGCAATAGAAACGTGGCTAGGCAATTTTTGCTGAGCCATGTAGATATTATCGACGCAGGCCTAATGATGAAATCAGCTGCTGATAGCGCGCCTGATCTTTGCGTTTAATGTAATCAAGCAACTTGCGTCGTTGATTAACCAACTTTAATAGGCCGTGTCTAGAATGGTGGTCATGCTTGTGACTAGAGAAATGATCACTAAGGTACTTTATTCGAGCAGATAGTAATGCCACCTGAACTTCTGGAGATCCAGTGTCAGTGGCTGACTGTTGATACTGCTTGACGATGCCCGATTTATCTTCCGCTGTTAGTGCCATTTTTTATTAACTTTCTAGTAGTAATTACTGGGTGGTGTTCTTAAGAGAGCGCGATTCTACCATGTGTCCGCAAAGGCACAATAGCTTAATTGCCTTATGACATATAA
>CAWUWP010000047.1:0-6742 GCA_963926275.1 uncultured Gammaproteobacteria bacterium
GGCAAAACTTTAGCATTGGTAGGTGAGTCTGGTTGCGGTAAAACAACAGTGGGAAAAAGTATAGTACGGCTACTTGATGTCACTCATGGTGACGTTATATTTCAAGGTCAAAATTTAATTAATCTAGATGGTGAAGCGCTACGTGCTCGCCGTAGTGAATTGCAAATTGTATTCCAAGATCCTTATTCTTCTTTAAATCCTCGTATGTTAGTGGGCGATATCATTGAAGAGGGAATGGTGTCTTTAGGTATCGAAAAAAATGCCGGACAACGTCGATTAACAGTGGCTAAATTATTAGCACAAGTCGGATTGCCAGAAGACGCCAGCAATCGATACCCGCATGAATTTTCAGGTGGGCAACGGCAACGTATTTGCATTGCGCGAGCATTAGCCGTGAAACCACAAGTGATTATATGTGATGAGCCAACAAGTGCATTAGATGTTTCGGTGCAAGCTCAAGTATTGAATTTATTGAAAGATCTGCAAGCTGAGATGGGTATGAGTTATCTGTTCATCACTCACGATATGTCTGTAGTAAGTTACTTAGCAGATGATGTTGCAGTCATGCATGAGGGAGTGATTGTTGAGAACGGTAGCGCATTAGAAGTGCTTAGAAATCCTCAACACGATTACACTAAAAGATTACTGTCTTCAGTGCCTAAACTGAATTTACATTAAGCGTAATTACTCGGTAAAGAACTCGAGTTTAATTTTTGCGACTTCAATAATATCGTTGTCTTCAAGCTGCGTTGCTTTGTCTTTAAGCGGCTCACCATTTAACATCGTTGGTTGTCCTTCTTGGCCTTGTACGTGAATCAAGAAGTAACCGTTAGCGCGTTTTGTCACGCCTGCTACTGCTAGCTTAGGTGAACCAAATGTAGTGAGTGATTTTTTAAGATCTAATACTAAACCCGCATTCTTGCCACTGAGTACTTGTAGCTTGCCAACACGGCCAGGCTGATCTGAAGCTTGATTGTTTGCGTTGGTTGGGGTCGCTATCTCTGTCACTTTAAGTTTAGGTGGGGTGGCAGCCTTTGCTACTGGTGCTTCACTGACAACCCCTTTAAGCAGTACTGGAGGGTCTTGAACATCCACTTCAGCTTCATCACGCGTATCAATAATAGGCGCAGGGTGATTTGATAAAGTACTGGTGGGTCTTGGCTCTATAATAGTATTTTCTTTCTTGAGAAACGCTTCTACAGAGCCTGGCATGCCAGGTGATAACACGATGGTTTTCTCTAGAACGTCACCTGTGTCTTTCTCTGCTTGTTGAGGTTCGTTGCCCACATAACGAATGCGGTAGTTGCCGACATCAATCAAGTCGCCATCCTATAGCGCGTGCTTTTTAACTAAGCGCGCATTGACATAAGTCCCATTGGTGCTATTTAGGTCTTCAAGGAATGAGCTATCTAATACAGTGATAATTTGAGTATGGTAGCTGCTGATAGCTAAGTTGTTGATGCATATGTCATTATCAGGCTTACGACCTATTGTCATTTTCTCTTTAGAAATAGGGAATTCACCGACCAGCTTGTCTTCTAGAGTAACTACTAAGTGTGACTTGTCCATTTACTGTCCAAATATCTTTTTTAAATTAGTATTCCAGCGTTTTTCTCTCGAAATGCTTTTGTAGGTTGGGCTAATAATACTGAAATATTATCTCGGCCACCTTTAACGTTTGCGCATTCCACAAGACTCTCAGCTAATTTGTCGAGATTATCACGGAACTCACTCACTATACTGGTAATTTCTTGATCACCCACCATATCAGTCAGACCATCAGAGCAGAGTAAATAGATACCACCTGGGATGACTATGTCCTCTCTAATATCGACTGCGGTGGTCGGCTGGATGCCGAGCGCTCTGGTGACTAAATTTCGGTTTAATGAGGCATCGGCTTCTTCTTTGGTGTAATAGCCGCGGCCGACTAATTCTTGTAAAGGGGAACACCGGTTAACAGTCTGTATAAAGTGGCGCCTAGAGAGAATATGTCGGAACGAGCATCTAAGTCTAAACCCCCTAACTGTTCTGGTGACATATAAAAGGGTGTGCCTAAGAAAGAATCGGCAAGTGTCTGTGTGGAGTTAGCAATATGCGTGATACCAAAATCACCTAGCTTGGCTAGAGAGGCTTCATGGTCATACAAAATATTTGCAGGTTTCACATCACGATGAATAATGCCTTTGCAATGAGCCTTTGAGGCAATAATGAGGTTGGTTTGCTGTGATATTGTAGTGACTTGCCGCGAATATATTCCATGGCGATATAAGCCACATTGTTAGCATGCCCAGAATCAATCACCGCAATAATGTTTTTGTGTTGAAGAGAGGCAGCGGTTTCTGCTTCGCGCATAAAACGTGCGAGTAACTCCGTCTCTAGTACATTTTTTTTCATCGTAGTTAATCTCAAGAATTTTAATGGCAACCGCTTGCTTATCATTATGGTGATCTCTGGCAAGAAAAATTGTACTGCCTGTACCTTTGCCAATATTGCGAATCATTTCATAACGCTCATTGAATAATGAACTACTAGTATCAGTAGATATTTTTATAGCAGGTTTCTTTTCTTCGACAATTTTCATCGTCTTTTTGCTGGCGCCATCAAAGTCTGTTTGGAGATTACGGATATGTACGTATACGATATCTGCTTTATCGCTTTGTTTGATGATCTCGTAGTCTTGCGCGAGATTCTTTAACAGGATGATCAGTTTTTCAGTATTTTTGCATTGTTTATAAAGAGCAAAAGCGGCGTCTAATTTCCCTAGGCCTTGAAAATTAAGTGCTAGGCGAATGTTTTTATAGTTTAGGTCATTCTGTTGTGAATTTAATTTCTGGTAGTTGATGTCAAAATAGGAGGAGCTGTAAAACAGTATGGCGGTAAGAATAGCAGTAATGATTAGAAATGAAATTTGTAAGCTATTTCCCACGCTGTTGAACTTGGCTAATAGTCCCATCGCAACAATGGCAGCACCAATGAAAACGTACAATAAAGTACGTGAATTTTGCGGGGTAATAGTCATTGTCTTGTGCTAGATTTCATATAAATTCAATTATTTACGCATCTTAACAACAGAATTCGTAGCAGGTGCTATTCTAGCGAACTAAACGTTCTGCTCAGGCGATGAAATAC
Source organism: uncultured Gammaproteobacteria bacterium (assembly GCA_963926275.1). GTDB lineage: Bacteria > Pseudomonadota > Gammaproteobacteria > UBA4575 > UBA4575 > UBA1858. The sequence goes on from CAWUWP010000047.1 coordinate 3,130, forward strand.
GTGTATTTCCAGAGTCTTTAATCGAATTGTGATGAACAACACAATTTCAGTTGAGCAACTATTTACGTAGAATGGCCATAGAGTAGTTTTTATCAGTTTAATTGGGGTTGAATTAAAGCAGTGTTCGATTTAACAAGTATAAGAGATTGGTACCAAACTGATGCAGGCGAATTAATCTCTCGTGCTATTGAACAGCATGTATGGAGGATCACTTCGTGCATATTTGGATACAGCGCTATTCAGGTGGGCAATACCTTTAGCCATCGTAAGCTGCTTAAAAATTGTACTATATCTGAACATATTTGTATTGATCGTTCTCAGTCAGCAGACATTATTAGTAGTCCGGCGGCGTTACCTATCTGTAGTGACAGTACAGATCTGTTTGTATTACCACACACGCTCGACTTTACTGAAAAACCACATGAGATTCTGAGGGAAATAGAGCGTTGTTTAGTGCCTGAGGGTTATATGATCATTGTTGGGTTTAACCCGTATTCATTCTATGGCTTGTGGCGTTTATTTCTATCACGCAAGAAACTAGCCCCATGGAATGCAAAATTTTATAGTGTGCGGCGAATTAGAGATTGGTCTTCTTTGTTGGGGTTTGAGGAAGTGGAATTACATTTCACGGGACATCTGCCTCCGTTTAAGTGCATTCAACGCTGGAAAAGAATGCAATCACTTGGGCGTATTCTTCAATATCAATTAACTAATATTGGTGGTGTATATATTTTTGTCGCCCGCAAGCGGGTCGCTAGATTGACTCCACTTAAACGTGTTTGGCCAACTACCACTAATCGAATACTAGCAGGTAAATTGTCAAAACCAACTGTAGGGATGCAAGAAGATGTCAAATCACGTTGAAATATTTACCGATGGTGCATGTCGTGGAAATCCGGGCCCAGGTGGGTGGGGAGCGTTACTGCGATTTAAAGATTCGGAGAAGAGGTTGAAAGGTGCCGTCATTGATACGACAAATAATAGAATGGAATTACAGGCTGCTATTTCTGCGCTAGCAGATCTATCACATCCGTGTAAAGTTCAATTAACCACAGATTCACGTTATGTCATGGATGGTATTCAGCAGTGGTTGCCCAATTGGAAAAAGCGCGGCTGGAAAACCGCGAGTAAGAAGCCTGTTAAAAACGTAGATTTGTGGCGCCAGTTAGATGAGTTAGCGAGTGCGCATGAAATTGATTGGCATTGGGTGAAAGGGCATAGCGGGCATACGGAGAATGAGCTTGCAGACCAGCTCGCTAATGATGCAATCGATGAAATGAGTCTTTGAATATCATTGAAAGAAAAGTGAACACATTATGAGACAAATTGTACTTGATACAGAAACGACGGGTTTAGAAACGTCAGATGGGCATCGCATTATTGAAATCGGTGCGATTGAAATAGTCAATCGACAAGTCACTGATCGTTTTTATCATCAGTACTTAAATCCTGAACGTGAAATTGATGCGGGCGCTGAAGAAGTGCATGGCATCAGTTTAGCGTCGTTACAAGATAAGCCAAAGTTCAATGATGTATGTGAAGAATTTTTAGATTTCATTCGTGATGGTGAATTAATTATTCATAATGCAGCATTTGATGTTGGGTTTTTGAATTATGAATTGAAATTTTTAGGTCACAAAATAAAAGATCTTCATAAGATTTGTAAAGTTACCGATACATTGAAAGAAGCGCGCAAAATGCATCCAGGGCAGCGTAATAGCTTGGATGCGCTATGTAAGCGTTATGAAATAGATAACTCGCATCGTGAACTTCACGGTGCATTATTGGATGCGCAAATCTTAGCGGATGTGTATCTAGCCATGACGGGTGGGCAAGTCTCCCTCAGTTTAGCGGCAACCACACAAGCACAAAAAAATAATAAGACATCAGGTCAGCAAACAACAAAAGTACATAATCTAAAAGTGGTGAGCGCTAGCCAAGAAGAAGTCACAGAGCATGAAAAAATGCTTCAACACATTGGCCAAAACAATGATAAGCAAACAACCGTTTGGGCGACAATGTTAGAGTCTGAGCAGAACTAGTCGTTATGCTTAAGTAGGCGTGACTTTTGTCTATCCCAATCACGATCTTTTTCAGTATTGCGTTTGTCGTGTTGCTGTTTACCTTTTGCCACACCGACTTGTACTTTAGCTCGACCCTTTATCCAATACATTTTCACGGGGATAATAGTGTAGCCCTTACGCTCGACCGCACCGATCAGTCTATTTATTTCATTTCTATGCATCAGTAGCTTGCGTGGCCTGAGTGGGTCAGGCTTGATATGGGTTGAAGCCGTCGGTAACGCAGAAATATGCGCGCCCTGTAACCAGGCTTCTCCTGCTTTCAAAGTGATATAGCTTTCTTTTACTTGGATGCTTTTTGCGCGCAGGCTTTTTACTTCCCACCCTTCTAAAACAATACCCGCTTCATAAGTGTCTTCAATGAAGTAGTCATGTCGCGCTTTCTTATTGAGCACGATGGTATTGTCAGTTGATGGCGTTTTATTCTTGCTCATAGGTCCATTATAAACAGCTGCCCGCCGACACGCTTAATTTTGTCAGTTTACTTGAGACTGGCTGCGAAATTGATCAGAATGCGGAGTCTACCAATAAAACACGATAAGCATGCCGACTAAAAATACATCAATTCATGGTGAATGGTCCTCACGGATGGCATTTATCTTAGCCGCAGCAGGTTCTGCTGTTGGCTTAGGCAATATCTGGAAATTTCCTTATATGGCTGGCGAAAATGGTGGGGGTGCGTTTGTGCTAATTTATTTGCTGTGTATTGTCGTATTTGGCCTACCCATAATGATGGCTGAAGTTATGTTGGGTCGTCGTGGACGACAAAGCCCAATCAATACAATGAAAACGTTGAGTCAGCAGGAAAATGCGCATAAAGCCTGGGGCCTACTGGGGTGGAGTGGAGTGCTGGCAGGCGTACTAATACTCTCTTATTACAGTGTGATAGCCGGTTGGTCGCTTTCCTATGTGCTTGAGAGTGTCACCGGTTCATTGCACGGAATAACCGAAACACAAGCAGGCGACTTATTTTCAAATTTAATTGCCAGTCCGCTAACGTTAATTTTCTGGCATACCTTGTTTATGGTGATGACCATGATTGTGGTGGCAAGAGGGATCAGCAATGGACTAGAAGTGGCCGTTAGGTATTTGATGCCTTCACTTGCGATATTGATTTTAGTACTAATTGGTTATTCGATTTCTCAAGGTCATTTTATGTTGGGTGTTGAGTTTATGTTCACTCCTGATTTTTCAAAAATCAATCAAGAAGTAGTACTAGCTGCAATGGGTCAAGCATTTTTCTCATTGAGTTTGGGGATGGGCGCAATCATGATCTATGGGTCGTATCTCTCTCGAAATGCGTCTATTGCTAAAACAAGTTTTGCCGTGGCACTGATGGATACCTCTGTCGCGATACTTGCTGGGCTAGCAATATTTCCTATTGTATTTGCCTATCAATTAGAGACGGCACAAGGACCAGGGTTAATATTTAATACATTGCCGTTAGCCTTTGGACAAATGTCAGGTGGCATCATATTTGGTACGTTATTTTTTGTATTGCTAGTGTTTGCTGCATGGACATCTTCAATCTC
>CAWUWP010000048.1:0-28824 GCA_963926275.1 uncultured Gammaproteobacteria bacterium
TCTACCATTAACGGACGAGTGCCTTCGCGTGTCACCATCACTACGCTGCCCGCGGCGGGCGTTTGATGATGAGATAAAAATAGTGCGGATGGATTTTTCACACCCTTCAAACCAGTTTCCTGCATCACAAATACGCCCAGCTCATTGACTGCACCAAAGCGATTTTTAGTGGCACGCAATAATCGAAAACGATCGCTGCTATCCCCTTCAAAATACAATACGGTGTCGACCATATGTTCAAGCACACGTGGTCCGGCTAATGTGCCTTCTTTGGTGACGTGACCAACAACAAATAATGTCGTATTTGAGTTTTTAGCGTATTGGACTAATTGGCCTGCGCACTCTCTTACCTGGGAGACAGAACCCGCCGCAGAATTTAGCTGTTCACTAGCGAGCGTTTGAATTGAGTCAACGATCACCAGTTTGGGTTTGATGGCTTGGAGCGTCGATAACACTTCTTCCAAAGAGACGCTGCTAAGTAAGCATATATTGTCTTTGTTTAGTGATAAACGTTCCGCACGTAACGATATTTGTTGGGCTGATTCTTCGCCGCTGATATAGAGTGTTTGATATTGATCAAGTGATGCTAACATTTGTATTAGCAGAGTAGACTTTCCAATTCCAGGGCTACCACCTACTAATACAACAGAACCATGGACAATGCCTCCGCCTAAAACGCGATCTAGTTCACCAAGATTGGTTTGTATTCTGGGGTCGGTATTCGTGTCAACGTCAGCAAGAGGGATTACTCGACTACTTGCTTTAGGTGTGATGGATCTGACTTTACCGCTGGTTTGAATGCTGCGTGTTTCTTCTAGCGTATTCCATGCGCTACACTCAGGGCATTGTCCGCTCCATTTGTTAAACGCATGCCCACATGCATCACATTGATATTGTGTTGCTTTGCTCATCGAAGTAGTGTTTTTAAAAAATGAACTTGGAGTGTGTCTTTATGCGCACAAAAAATCAATTTTCATACACAGATTTTATTCGTCATCTGGCGTTACTTTCGGTTGTATGCGAACTGTACGTACAGAGCTATTCAGTACACGTACTATTTCAATGGGATGTCCGTCAATCAAAACTGAAGTGCCGGGTTCTGGGATCGTCTCTAAATGTTCCAGCACTAAGCCATTAATTGTGCGTGGCCCATTATCGTGCAGTTTCCACTTCAGTGCTTTATTCACGTCGCGAACATGAGCCCCTCCATCGATGACATAACTACCATCTTTTTGAGGATAAATGTCAGTCGTCAAGGTGGCGGGGTCATTGGTGAATTCACCGACAATTTCTTCAAGTAAATCTTCTAGAGTCACTAATCCTTGGATGTCGCCGTACTCGTCGACAACCAATCCGATACGTCTTTTTTCTCTTTGGAAGTTAAGTAACTGTCTATTTAAGCTGGTGCCCTCTGGAATGAAGTAGGGCTCTCTGACATTTCGTTTGAGTTCTTCTAAAGAAATCTCATTTTCTACAATGCGAGAAAAAATTTTGCGTAAATGTAAGAAGCCAACAATGTTGTCTAAATTTTCATGATAAATAGGCATACGTGTAAATGGCGCATTCGATATTTGTGATCGAATGTCTTCCCAGTCTGTATCAATGTCTATGCCTAATACTTCATTGCGGGGAATCATAATATCTTCAACAGTGATTGATTCTAAATCTAAAATACCAATCAACATATTTTGGTGTTCTCGTGGAATAAGTCCTCCCGCTTCTTGAACGACCGTGCGTAGTTCGTCTCTGCTGAGCGAGCCTAAGCCTGTATCTTCTAAGCTGACACCAAAAAGTCTCAGCAAATTATTGGCGATGGCATTGATTAATAGGACAATCGGATAAGTGACGTATTGTAATGGGGTGTAAATATAGGAAGCAGGGAAGGCAAACTTTTCGGGGTGCAATGCAGCTAACGTTTTAGGCGTGACTTCTGCAAATATCAATACGGCAACTATGAATAGTATGGTGGCAGAAAACACGCCGACATCACCATGCATGCGAAAACCAATATACGCGGCCAGTGGTGATGCTATTAAGTTAACAACATTATTGCCCAGTAAAATTAAACCAATTAAACGGTCGGGTTTTTCAAGAAGGCTTTGTGCAAGGCGTGCGCCACGGTGACCTTTGTTAGCAAGATGGCGTAAGCGATAACGGTTTAATGACATTAATGCCGTTTCTGAGCCAGAAAAAAACGCAGAAAAACATAAAAGTACTCCAAGCACTGTAAATAGAGTGCTTATCGAATAATTGTCCAAGAGCTTGTCTGCTCCTCCAGGTAGTGAAAGGTCCGTTGTACGGAAGCACCTTGAGAGTTATCAAGGATGAGTAGAATATCTGCTTATTTTAAAGGATTAATTCTAAGACAAACTTGCTTCCAAAATAGGCCAGTATCAGAAAAGTGAACCCTGATAAAGACCAGCGAATAGCAGTCGTGCCGCGCCAGCCAAATTGTATTCTTCCCCAAAGAAGAATCACAAATACAACCCAGGCGAGTGAAGATAGAAAGGTCTTGTGTACTAAATGCTGTGCAAATATATCTTCTACATAAATGAAACCTTCCACTAAGGCAATGGTTAAGATAGCCACGCCTAAGCTGATGGTTTGAAACAGTAAGGTTTCGCTTTCATGAAGGGAGGGAAGAGCGCGTAATATCCCAACATTCGTATGACTTCGAAGCTTCCTCTCTTGAAAGAACAGTAAAATCGCTTGGACTGAAGTAAGTCCCAGTATGCTGAATGCAATTATCGAAGTAATGATATGTATTTGGATGCCGTGGCTCAGGCTTATCTGTGTGCCCTCTGTACTGAATAATATATTCAATACAATGCAAGCTAAGCTCACAGGTAATACGATTAAGCCCAAGTGCTCGACTTGTTTAAATAGACAGACTAAATAGAGTATTGCGCAAATGACAGATGCGGCACCAAAGAGAGAATTGTAGAAATTGAGATTCAGTCCTGAGTCAGAAAATATTTGAGATCCAGCCATTATGGCCATTGCCACCACTGTTAACGTCCAGGGTGCAATAAATTTAATGCGAGCTGACGCGTTGCCGCGTGCGAGAGCTTGCATGTGATACCAAATAGCGCCAAAGGTGATGGTGCAGAATATTGCTGAGATGAATCCAATCATTATTAGGATAGTAATAAGCCCTGAATATGTATGATGTCAATCGAATTATGGTTAGATTGCAAGTTTACGTGAATTATCTGAGCGTATTCTGGACATTGCGATGTATTAGACATTTCGGCCAAATTGGCAATGCTAGCATCGGCATGCGTTAGAATGATCATTAAATAATATTATAATAGCCCCATGAAAATAAATGTTTTGGGTTGCAGTGGCGGTATTTGCAGCAGCTTGCGTACCACCGCGTTACGCGTGGATGCCAGTACTTTGCTAGATTGCGGCACGGGTGTCGGTGACCTGCCCTTAGAAGAGTTATTTCAAATTAAACATGTCTTCAACACATAGTCATCTAGACCATGTGGCTGGCTTGCCGTTGCTGATAGATACCATCTATGAAAAATTGCTTGATGAGCCATTGACGGTTTATTGTCAGCCAGAAACCTGTCAGGTACTAATGGATCATATTTTCAACTGGAAAATTTGGCCTAATTTTTTCTGTCTACCGAGTAATGAAAATCCTGTTGTACGTTTTGCGCCCATGAATCCGCAGCAAAGCTTAGTAATTGATGGAAAAACGTTCACCATGATTGAAGTTGAGCACACGGTGCCAGCCGTTAGTTATTTATGTGCAAGATTCGAATAGCAGCTTTGCTTTTAGCGGTGACACAGCGTCTGCGCCTAAATTATGGCAAGCACTCAATCAGCAAAGTAAAGTGGATTTACTGATTGTTGAATGTGCATTTGCAGATGAGCGCTCTGAAATCGCCAATCAAGCCAAACGTTTCTCGCCAACATCGCTAGCTAATGAGCTAAATGCCCTTTCTCATCAACCGCAGATCTGTGTTTCTCATCTACAGCCCGGCGAGGAAGATAAAATCATGAAGGAATTGCGTGCCGTCATGCCGCAAAGAAATATAAGGTCTATTTGTAGTGGTGATGTTCTTTTTTTGTAGCTTTGAAGCCCACACTTATTAAAAATGCTCACCTCCGCTTTAGTCAGTTTTCCATAGATCGTAAATTCGTAAGCCGTTAAACTACTGGCTTAGATCGTTATCCTAAATAAGTGAGTACACATGTTTGATAATTTAACCAAACGTCTTTCCGATACCGTTGGAAAGCTGCGTGGCCAAGCACGATTAACTGAAGATAATATTCAAGAAGCCTTGCGTGAAGTCCGCATGGCATTACTTGAAGCAGATGTGGCATTGCCCGTCGTCAAGTCATTTATCGAGCGTGTGCGTACCTCGGCGATAGGTAAAGAGGTTGTAGACAACATTACCCCAGGCCAAGCATTCATCAAGGTGGTTCAGGATGAGCTGGTGCATCTGATGGGGGACGTCAATGAGGGTCTTCAGCTTAACGCGCAGCCACCGGCAATTGTGTTGGTCGCGGGTCTCCAAGGCGCGGGTAAAACCACCACCATTGCCAAGCTCGCAAAACGTTTTGCGGAAACAGAAAAGAAAAAAATTAGCGTGGTGAGTTGTGATGTTTATCGTCCGGCAGCAATAAAACAGTTAGAAACACTTGCCGATCAGGTGGGCGTGCATTTTTTCCCCAGTGATATAGAGCAAGCGCCACTGACGATTGCTAAGAATGCGATTGCATATGCAGAAGCTAATCATATCGATATTTTATTTGTCGATACCGCCGGTCGATTACATGTCGATGGCGAAATGATGGATGAGATCATCGCCTTACATCGTGCGATTAATCCGGTCGAAACTTTGTTTGTTGTCGATAGTATGAGTGGTCAGGATGCTGCCTTGTCTGCCCAAGCCTTTAATGAAGCGCTGCCACTGACAGGTGTGATTCTGACTAAAACCGATGGTGATGCTCGCGGAGGTGCCGCACTGTCAGTCAGAGAAATCACCGGTAAACCGATTAAATTTTTAGGCACTGGGGAAAAAGTGGATGGCTTGGAGCCTTTCCATCCTGATCGAGTCGCCTCCAGAATTCTAGGGATGGGCGATGTGGTCTCCTTGGTCGAGGAAGCTCAGCAAAAAGTTGATCATGAAGAAGCGGGTCGACTGGCTAAAAAGCTTAAAAGTGGCAAGGGATTTAGCTTGAATGATTTGCGTTCGCAGTTAGTGCAAATGCAAAACATGGGCGGAATGAATAGTCTGATAGATAAATTGCCAGGTGCTGGAAAAATTTCAGAGGCAATGAAATCGCAAGCCAGTGATAAGTCGGTTATACATATGGTGGCAATGATCGATTCTATGACTAAAAAAGAGCGCCGTTTTCCAGATATTATCAAGGCCACGCGTAAGCAGCGCATTGCAGCCGGCTCTGGAATGCAGGTTCAGGATGTTAATCGACTGATGAAACAATATACACAAATGCGCAAAATGATGAAGAAATTTTCCAAGAAAGGCGGTATGAAAAACATGATGCGCGCCATGCAAGGGAAAATGCCACCTAATATGCCGATGTAGGTAGGACAATAGGTTGAATTTTAGCTTTAAATTTCCTGACAATTCCGTACAATGCGCGGTTCGCCGCAATAAGATGCGGTTCGTTAAACATAGCTGAGAATAAGCAAATAATATGGTTAGTATAAGATTAGCTCGAGGCGGCGCCAAGAAGCGTCCTTTTTATCACATCGTAGTGACTGACTCACGTAGACGTCGCGATAGTGGATATATCGAAAGATTAGGGTATTTTAATCCACGCGCAACGGGACAAGAAGTTCGATTGCACGTTGATATGGAACGCATAGGTTACTGGCAGGGTGTTGGTGCTAAGCCATCAGATCGCGTTGAAACATTGTTGAAAGGTGTTGTGGACTCAGCGGTAGCTTAATTGCTTGTTGGATATTCGGCTGAGCAACTTTAGGTCGTTTTACGCTTGAAACACAAAGAAAAGGTTTTATTAGGCCTGATAAATGGTCTGTTGGGTGTCAAAGGTTGGGTAAAAGTTTTTTCCTACACGCGACCTCGAATTAAAATCATTGAGTATCAACACTGGTATTTGGGCGAAGAATCTGATCAACCGATATTAGTTGAAGAAGGTCGCTCTAAAAAAAGTGGCGTGGTCGTTAAACTACACGGTATTAATGACCGAGATGCCGCTGTTGAGCTGCTTGACCGTGAGATTTGGATAGCAGGTGACCAATTGAATCCGCTGTCTAGTAATGAATACTATTGGTATCAGCTGATTGGTTTAAATGTGCTGGATACTGAGCAAAAGCTTTTAGGTTCGATAAAAAATCTCATCGAAACTGGAGCCAATGATGTCATGATTGTGCGCGGCAAAGGTAAGACCGAGCATTTAATACCATACATCCAAGGGCAAGTAATTAAGTCCATTGATTTAGAACAAAATTGTATGGTGGTAGATTGGGATGCGGACTTTTAGTCGCTAAGTCCCTAAGATAGCGCCAACATAAAGGGGCAAGGACATGCGAATTGATGTCATTACATTGTTCCCAGAACTAGTTGCCACGGTGCAAGACTACGGAGTGGTCGGACGAGCATTAAGAGCTAAACTCGTCGAATTAGCATTAACAAATCCTCGAGATTTCTCAGAAGATGCGAATAATCGAGTCGATGATCGTCCTTACGGGGGGGGGCCGGGCATGGTGATGCAATATGCCCCCTTGACCAAAACGCTAGCGCATGTGAAATCAGTGTCTAGTAAAGACGCAAAAGTAGTGTATTTAAGTCCACAGGGGCAACGCTTAGATCAAGCAGCAGTGCGGAATCTTAGTCAATGTTCAAATTTGATTTTGTTATGTGGACGCTACGAAGGAATTGATGAGCGTTTCATTGAGGCTCATGTTGATGAAGAATGGTCGATAGGCGATTATGTTATCAGCGGTGGAGAGCTAGCAGCAATGGTGTTGATTGATGCCATGGTGCGAACCCTTCCAGGGGCATTGGGAGATGATCAATCCGCAGAGCAAGAATCATTTGAGAGTGGGTTGCTAGATTGCCCTCACTACTCAAGACCTGAGATAGTTGATGGTCAAGAAGTACCCAAAGAATTAATTAGCGGTGATCACAAAAAGATTGCTAGCTGGAGATTGAAACAAGCGTTAGGACGGACTTACTTAAGACGCCCTGACATGATTGAGCTGAAAAACTTGAGTGATCAGGAACAACAGCTACTTAATGAGTATTTAGTTGAAGTAAAAGCGAAAAACGAGAGATAAACGAATGAGTAATATAATTAGTGAATTAGAAGCAGAACAAATCAGATCAGATTTTCCTGAATTTTCCTCAGGCGACACAATTGTCGTGCAAGTGAGAGTAAAAGAAGGAGAGCGTGAGCGTTTGCAAGCATTTGAAGGTGTGGTCATTGCAAAAAGAAACCGCGGTATTAACTCTGCATTCACTGTAAGAAAGATTTCTCATGGCGAAGGTGTTGAAAGAGTATTTCAAACACATAGCCCTTTAATTGCCTCGGTTGAGTTGAAGCGACGCGGCGATGTGAGACGAGCAAAATTATACTACTTGCGTGGACTTACTGGTAAGGCTGCAAGAATCAAAGAAAAGCTTGGCTAATCGCAAAGCATGTAAAGTCAGTTCAACAAACGCCTCATAAACTTATGGGGCGTTTGTTATTTGGGCTAGTGTTAAATGACACGTTTAATGACAATAGATACATTCGATTACATTCTGCCATCTCCTATCGGTCCGCTCGGATTGAATATTTCCGCGAAGGGAATACAACGTCTGTTCTATATTAAAACTAAGCAAGATTCAAAAATTCCAAGCACAGGCTTTGGTGCTACCGTATATCAGCAGGTGACGGAATATTTTGAACTACAGCGGACTAAATTCGATCTACCCATCGATATTCAAGGAACGCAATATCAGAACAAAGTGTGGAGTGAAATAGCAAAAATCTCATATGGGGAATCGCTGACGTATGGCGATGTAGCTAATGCGATTAATAGCGGTCCGCGTGCTGTTGGTAATGCTTGTCGACACAACCCCATCCCAATTATTATCCCATGTCACCGAGTTGTGAAGAAAGGTGGTTTAGGCGGGTACTGTGGCAGTATTGCGGGTCGGGAAATTCAACAAAAAGATTGGTTACTAAGGCATGAAATAGACACGCCAGTCAGTCGTGAAATGTTTATTTAGAGCAAGAAATTTTAGGAGAACATATGGCGTTACATAAAATTACCTGGCAGGGTATTTTGGTTCGTTTAATAGTGGCACTTGGATTAGTGTTTAGCACTTATAACCCTCATGGCTGGTCTTATTTTGATTGGGTGCAATCGTATTTGAGCCCAGTAAGTGAGGCAAATGCCAGTTTGCCATTATTACTATTGGCAGGCATTGTTTTGCTGATAGTGTGGACTATATATGTTCGTGCAACGATGCGTTCGCTAGGTATGTTTGGTTTAATTCTAGCCGCCGCATTTTTTGGTGTATTGCTTTGGCTGGCAATTGATTTTATTCCATCATTAGCTAATGACATGGAAATAATTATAGATCTTGTACTCGTGGTATTTGCGGGAATTTTAGCGACAGGTATAACGTGGTCGCATATGCGTCGAAGAATTACCGGTCAGACAGATGTAGATGATGTGGATGCGTAAATAATTCCACACGCCTATTGAATTAAAGATGATACGTCACCATATAGTGAACAATTAAAAAATTTTGGAGCATGATTAAGCATGAGTGAGCAAGCACAAACTGAGAACAATAAAGAAACCTTGAAGTTTGAATCAGAAGTTAGTCAGGTTTTGCATTTGATGATTCATTCCCTGTATTCGAATAAAGAGATATTTTTACGTGAACTGGTTTCGAACGCCTCAGATGCCTGTGACAAATTGCGCTTTGAATCTTTGTCCAATGCTGATCTGTTGACAGAAGATACAGATCTGAAAATTCGTATAGGATTTGATGAGGAAGCTAAGACTATTACTGTTAGTGATAATGGCATTGGTATGACGCGCGAAGAAGTGATTAACAACGTCGGCACAATTGCCAAATCAGGCACAAAAGAATTTCTAGGGAAACTTACTGGCGACCAAGCCAAAGACTCAAATTTGATTGGTCAATTTGGTGTGGGCTTCTATTCTGCTTTCATAGTCGCAGACAGGGTTGAGTTGAAAACACGCAGCGCCAGCGTAGGTGTTGAGGATGGTGTTCATTGGCAATCAGCAGGTACTGGTGAATATGATTTAGAGACCATTGAAAAAGCTGGTCGCGGTACCGAAATAATTCTACACCTTAAAGAGGAAGAGGCGGAATTGTTATCAGGTTGGCGATTACGTTCAATTATTACTAAATACTCGGATCATGTGCCATTGCCTATCGAGATGATGGAAGAAAAAGAAGTGATCGATGAGGAAACAACTAAAGAGCCAGCGCAGTGGGAAGTAATAAATAAGGCATCTTCATTATGGACACGTTCAAAATCAGAAGTATCAGATGAAGAATATAAAGAGTTTTATAAACATGTCGGTCACGATTTTGCTGATCCGCTGGCTTGGACGCATAGCCGTGTAGAAGGTAAGACCGAATATATTTCACTGTTATATATCCCAAGTAAAGCGCCGTTTGATTTGTATGAGCCAAATCAAACACATGGGCTGAAACTTTACGTGCAGCGCGTATTCATTATGGAAGATGCTGAGAAGTTATTACCACGTTATCTAAGATTTACACGTGGAGTGATTGATTCAAGTGACTTGCCATTAAATGTATCTAGAGAAATTCTTCAAGATAATAAGGTGATCGATTCAATTCGATCAGGATCGGTGAAAAAAGTTCTTGGGTTGTTAGAAGGTATTGCTAAGAATGAGCCTGATAAATATCAATCATTCTGGCAAGAATTTGGCAAGGTCATTAAAGAAGGTCCTGGTGAAGACTTTGCAAATAAAGAACAGATTGCTAAGTTGTTAAGGTTCGCATCTTCAGATGCAGATGTAGAAGATCAAACTGTTTCTCTCGATGACTACATTGGACGCATGAAAGAAGGCCAAGAGTCTATTTACTTCATTACTGCTGATAACTTTAACGCAGCAAAAAATAGCCCACATTTAGAAATATTCCGTAAGAAGGGTATTGAAGTTATTTTGATGTATGACCGTGTAGATGAGTGGTTGATGGGTTCATTGACTGACTATGAAAGCAAATCTTTTGTATCAGTGGCAAAAGGTGAATTAGATTTAGATAAGCTTTCTGATCAAGATGAAAAAGAACAACAAAAGAAAGTCGAAGAAGAATCAGCAGATATAGTGAAGCTTATTAAAGAGAAGCTAGAAGATAAAGTTGAAGATGTACGTGTGTCACATCGCTTGACGACTTCTCCTGCTTGTATCGTGTTAAATGAGCATGACATGGCGTTATATATGCAGAACTTACTAAAACAGGCCGGCCAACAAATGCCAAGCACCAAACCAACATTAGAGATCAATCCATCGCATCCAATTTTGTTAAGGATGAATAATGAAACCGATCTTGATCAAGTCAAAGAATGGTCAATGCTGTTATTTGAACAGGCAATCCTCGCAGAAGGTGGACAGCTAGAAAATCCAGCTGACTTTGTGGCAAGACTCAATAAGATAATGCTGGATCTAGCAGGCGAGTAAAATCAATAAATCAAACCACCCGCCAGATTGGATAGATAAACCGTTAAGCGAGTTAACCGAAACTCAATGGGAATCATTGTGCGACGGCTGCGGCAAATGCTGTATGGCAAAGTTGCAAGATGAGGAAACAGACGAGATTTATTATACCAATGTGGCGTGTCGGTTGTTCGATGCTCAAAAATGTCGATGCACTGATTACCAGCATCGTAGTCGTAAAGTCCCTGAGTGTATTTCTTTATCATTAGAACGAACACATGAATTTGTTTGGTTACCACAAACTTGTGCTTATCGATTACGCTTCGAATCAAAACCACTGCCAGAGTGGCATCCGTTAATGACGGGTGATATTAATAGCACGCATCTAGCGAATGTGTCAGTTAAAAATAAAACAATTAGCCTGAAAGAGGCGGGGTCACTAGAACATCATTTGGTTGACTGGGATTGATTGCTGATAACGATTGAATTGCACAAGCCTATGTTAGTAGTATTCGGTGAGGGTTATGCTCTAAATGATATGTGTCGAATGCTGCTGAAAAAATAATCTCTTTTGTTTGGCTTGTGCCTAGAATAGGCAGGAGCCAGCGAATCGAGATTTTGATTCACTGGCTGGAAATTAATAACTTATAAGACTGCATAATTAATTTATTAACAATGGTACTTACTGCAAGAGTGGGTTGAAAAACTTAAAATAGTGCAATAATTATTGCAAATGAACTGATGATATATAATAAAAATAACAAACAATCTTTCCAGTAAGGACAAAAATATTGGCGAGTAGTTATATTTAAAATTGTCATGAAATTCTCCGTATTTATATCGTGATGAGTTAAAATTCGAGCGAACCATAACGCTTATATTTTTCAAAGATATTTCAGTTTGGGTGCAACTGATAAACGGAGTGATTTATTTCGCAGGTGAAAAAGTGGGATTGTTTAGATATAAGGAATAATGCAAGAGCTAATACGTATAGATAAATGGTTGTGGGTTGCGCGTTTCTATAAAACTCGTCGTTTGGCAGCCAATGCTGTCGAGGGTGGGCGTGTACATGTGAATGGGAAACGTACCAAGCCGTCATATCGTACTAAGGAAAATGATGTGGTGTTGGTGACTAAAGCGGACTACAAGCAAGAAGTGGTAGTGTGTGGTGTTGCAAGTCAAAGAAGGTCGGCCAGTGAGGCGCAGTTATTGTATCAGGAGAGTGAAGCGAGTATTGCGCAGCGAGAGTTAGCTGCTACGCAACGTAAGATACTAAACCAAGGATTGCCACGTACTTTCAAGAAGCCCAATAAACATGAGCGTCAAAAAATTAGAGAGATGCTTGGTAAAGAAAAATAACTTTTATTTCTCGCCTGCCTCTACGCTTTTAGATCGAATGAATCTTAGTTTTTCTGAATCACTTAAGTTGGTAACTTGCTGAACAACTGATTTTGCATTAGTTGTTGCAATTTGAGTAAGTGTAAGTAACCCATTGTTATAGAGTTACATGAGGGTAATAAGATGCCAAATTGCTGAGGCTATAGAGAGTTTGTCATTTGATTTGATAATTTTTATGCACGTAGTCAGTGACGATCTGTTTAAATTCACCTGCAATATTGTCACCTCTTAAGGTGCAAGATTTTTCACCATCAATATACACAGGTGCGACAGGGGCTTCTCCACTACCGGGTAAGCTGATGCCAATATTTGCCTGCTTACTTTCACCGGGGCCGTTAACGACGCAGCCCATTACGGCGACTGATAGATGTTCGACACCTGGGAATTTCAGTTTCCATTCCTGCATAGAACTGCGTAGATAAATTTGAATGTCGTCAGCCAGTTCTTGAAAATACTCACTAGTAGTTCGTCCGCAACCTGGGCACGAGATAACGGCAGGGCTGAAGGCCCTTAAGTCTAAGGACTGTAATATTTCTTGAGCAATGAGCACTTCCTCTGTTCGAGAACCACCAGGTTGTGGCGTTAGGGACACACGAATAGTGTCACCAATTCCTTGATGGAGTAGCACACCAAGTGCAGCCGCGGAGGCAACCGTGCCTTTGGTGCCCATGCCGGCTTCAGTGAGGCCAACATGTAATGCATAGTGACATCGATCAGCAAGCTGTTTATAAACGTCTATTAACTTAGGTGCGTTGCTAATTTTGCAGGAGATAATAATCTTATCTGCATTTAAACCCAGTGTTTCTGCATAGCGTGCACTATTTAATGCTGAGGTGATTAAGGCTTCTTGCATCACTTCTTCAGCAGACTTTGGTTCAGCAAGCTGTTGGTTGATATCCATTTGTTCTGCGAGAATTTGCTGGTCTAGACTTCCCCAGTTAACCCCGATACGCACAGGTTTTTGATAGGTGCAGGCGGTTTCTATCATCGAGGCAAATTGGCTGTCTCGTTTACTACCACGCCCAACATTGCCAGGGTTTATTCGGTATTTGTCTAGGTGTTCAGCACACTCAGGAGCTTCGCTGAGTAATTTGTGTCCGTTGAAGTGAAAATCACCCACAATAGGCACTGAAATATTCATACGTGCGATTTGTTCTTTGATGTAAGGGACAGCGCGCGCCGCCTCTATATTATTCACCGTGATGCGCACCAACTCTGAACCGGCGTTAGCAAGATCTGCTATTTGTGCCGCCGTGCGAATAATGTCACAGGAATCTGTATTGGTCATTGATTGAACGACAATAGGAGCATCGCCGCCTATGGTGACATCGCCAATTTTAACCGCAATGGATTTTCGCCTTAGTACTGAGTTGGAATTTGTTTGCATGGAAGTGTGTGCATTTTGTTACCATTTAATGGTGCATAGTGTATCGAATATCGATGGTTTAAACGAAGCTAGATTTGAAAACAATGTCTATAAATACCGGTTATTTTCAAAATATATTACAAATACCCACGCCAGGTCGCGCCACCATTGAAATCACTCGCGATATTCAATCGGTTGTACGTGAAACCAAGATAGACATGGGCCTTTGTCATGTATTTGTACATCATACCAGTGCGTCGTTAATGATATGTGAGAATGCAGATGCGGACGTGAGGGTGGATTTAGATTCATTTATGCAGAAAATAGTCCCCGATGGTGATCCTCTGTTTGTGCATACCCGTGAAGGTGAAGATGACATGCCGGCACACGTACGTTCAGTGCTGACACAAACAGAATTGACCTTGCCGATCACTCAAGGTGAATTGGCATTAGGAGGTTGGCAAGGCGTGTATCTATGGGAGCATCGCCATCGAGGCCATCAACGTAAAATTACATTGACGATGCATGGGGGTGTTAGCTGATATGGCTAACAGCACACAGTCCGAGCAGATTAAATGCGTGACCTTTGATCTGGACGATACGCTTTGGCCGGTTGGGCCAACAATAGTTAAGGCAGAGCTTAAACTTTATCAGTGGATCGAAGAAAATTATCCACGAGTGACTAATGCCTACACCCAACAAGATATTGCAGCTAAAAGAATGGAACTTCAGAATAGTCATGCCGATATAGCACATAATGTCACCGAGTTAAGGTATCGATCGTTGCTAGAGATTGCCAATGAATTTGGCTATGACGAAAATTTTGCCCAGCAATCGTTAAAATTATTTCGTCATTATCGAAATCAAGTAGAACCATTTGAGTTTAGCGAGTCAATATTATCGACGCTAAAACAGCACTTTGTTGTCGGGGCAATTACCAATGGCAATGCGCAGTTAGAGCAAACTTCACTAGGTAAATATTTTGATTTTTCTGTGTCTGCTGAACACGTCGGTGTGAGTAAACCACATGTAAAGATGTTCGAGCGCGCATCTAGTTTAGCTAGCATTGAATTAGCCAACATTATGCATGTGGGTGATTCAGCAAAAACAGATGTAATAGGTGCTATGAATGCTGGCTGTAAGGCAGTTTGGTATAACAGCGAGCGTCAGCCTTGGCCGGGGGGCCAAAATCCTCATCACGTAATTCATTGCTTAACTGAATTGCCAGCAATACTTAATTTAAATAGTGACAATTAAAGAAATTAGGAGATTTTAATGTCGGAGAACGAAAGACTAGATAAAACTTTAGAAGAGCGAATGAAGTCAATCGAGACTTTGCAACGTAATACACGTATAGCAATAATTATTTTAGTAGGCTATTCAATCTATGATGTTATTTCACTTGATAGTGGATCCGACATAGTTTTTGCGCATAAGGTTAAAGCGCGCGAGTTTGAATTAATTGATGGCCAGGGTGCGATCTATGGTAGTTGGCGTGTCACTGATGCTGAAAAAAGAACAGCGGGCTTGGTCATGGAAAGTGCTAGTGGGGATCGTATGACGATGACTGCAGATGAAATGAAATTAACGAGCGATAGAATTAATCCAGCACCACGAATGATTTTGAATGATAAAGGTGTGAAGTTATTTAAAAGCAATTACTCAGATTCAGAGGTTTCTGAAACTGAGTAATTGTGGGTATCGTGCTATTTATTCTTGTCTAACTTACGTGCTTTTTTCACCCAGTCATCACGAGAAATTCTATCTTTGAAACTGCCTAACTTGGTAGAGATCTCATCAATGTCTTTTTGTGCCCACCCAGCAATTTGTGAAAACTTGTAAATGCCGAGTTCATTTAACATGCTTTCTAATTTTGGGCCTACGCCTTTAATTAGTTTTAAGTCATCATTTGCAGAATCAGTCAGTGTGGGGATGTTGTCATCCTCATTTTCTGTACTATTGATTGTTTGGGTAAGTAACTGATTTTTGGTGGCGCTTAACTTCGAGCGATAAGCATCAATTGTGTATTCATGTTCACGAAGCTGACTTTCCAAACCTGCCTGAGTTTGTGTGCCCGCTCTAAGCTTGGCAACGTCAGACTCAAGCTCTTTAATTTTTACGCTTTGGTCCAATGCAACTACAGGTGCTCGTTGAGCGCGATTTTCTGCATTGCGTAGCTGAGAGCGTAAGCCATTAATAATGGCATCTTTTTCTTCACAGCTATCAGTAAGTACACGTTCTGTTTCAATTGTTTCTAGTCGTGCTTCACGAATCTGGTTATGCATGCGTCCGTAGACTTCTTTCTTAGAGGTGCCGAGTAATCGAATACGATCTACCAGACGTAAAGTTTTGTTATCACTCACTTCTGCGGCAGCTGGCAACGGAGCCATTGGATTGTTTTTGCGATAACGCAATTCCGTTAACTCAGCTGATACTTCTGACAGTCTTGTGTGAGTACGAGCAAGGTTATCTTCGTTAGTGCTTAGAGAAGATTGAATGCTATCAGCATAACTGCGTAGTTGAGAGTAGTCTGATTTGCTCTTCATTAATTTCGTTTGGAAAACACGTATCCAGGTGCGTAAAGATTGTTGTTTGCCTTCAATTTCCGACAAGCGATTATGTGCGCGAGTTAAGTTACCTTTATAAGCATGATCACTCTTAGCGACGGCGGTCGCATAATTGCGTAGCTGGCCATAATTGGTTTTTGTCTTCATTAGCTTGGTCTGGAAGACCGATACCCAATCTTTTAGGTTAGCAACTTTGGCGTCTACTTGTGTCAGTCTGCTATGAACTCTAGACAGGTTCTCTTTAGTTACTTTCGCTTCCCATGCCTTAGCTTCTGCATACTTGCGATTCTGGGAAAGTTGAGTGTTCTTGCTAGCTAACTTTGTCTGTAATGACTTAATCCACTTCAATTGATTGGGAGCTAGGCGAGCTTGTTTGAGCGTACTTTGCCAGCGAGAGGTCATTAGGTGCGCATTGCCATTAGCGAGAGCAACTTCACTACGTAATTGGACAACAGCATTTTGAGTGTCTGCTAATTGTTGTTCTTTCAAAGAAAGAGTGCTTTTCACTGAATCGAATTCAGTGGACAACGCTTGTTTTTGCGATTCAATTTCGGCAATTGCTTTGTTGCATATGCGTCGATTTAAAAACCAACTTATTAGCGCGCCTATAATTGCCGCAACTAATAAGTAGACTCCCATTTCGCCTACAAGATAAGACATATTACTATTCTCCGTTTTTAACTTTAATTTCTATACGTCGATTTTTAATTCGACCTGCTTCTGTTTCATTGGGTACGACTGGGAATTGATCTCCAAATCCATTCGCTTCAATTCTTGTTGCCTCTACGCCAGCACTTACTAAGTAATCAAACACTGACTTGGCACGTTTTTTACTAATGTCTAAATTTAATTCAGAGTTGCCAGAACTATCGGTATGACCCTCAACACTTATATTGACGCTTGGATTCTCGATCAATGCCTTGGCTGCGCTATTAAGTGTCTGCTGTGCAATGGCTGTCAGTGCGCTAGAATTCGCCTCAAAGGTTATATTGCTGAAATCTAACTGTCTGAATTTCTCTTGTGCTGTTTCGATAGTCACAGCTTTATCTGTCTGAATCGCGACCTCTTCAAGCGATGAAAACTCTTTAGGTAGCGGCTCAATCTTGGCGGATGACTCTGCTAAAGCTGGCAATTCATTGGGCATGGGTTCCAGTTTTATGGCTGATATTGTCTTCGTCTGTGAAGGTTCAATAGAGGCTTGTTGTTGGCCAATCGTTATTAAGTTGTTAACGCGTCGAACACCCACAGTTCGCAAAGCAATATTTTCAGCAGCGGCGCGTGCATCTTGGTTGTCTACCGAGCCATTTAAGGTCACGTCGCGACCATCAGCGGTCACGCTGACAGAGCTAATTTGTGTTGAATTTAGCAGACTTTGGGTGGTGCGCGCTTGAATATCCTGTTGAATCTCATGCGCTTTTTCTGAGGTTGCCTGCAAATATAATAGATATAGCAAAATCAAACCAAGCAGTAAGATAGCCCAGACCCACAGTGGGCTTGGAGATTGTCTATTTTGAGTGTTTTCAGGCATATGTATAGTTAACTTGGGGGGCAAGTTATAGTCATTCTTTTATTATTATTTATGTGTGCGAGTATTGCTTGCTTACGGCCAAGAAGCAATGAAATCCACCTCATTCTGGCCAGGAATAGCCAGAATGAGGTGGAGGGAAATACTCAACTAATTTTTAGCTAGTAACTTACAGAGGGTAAGCTAGCCGAGTGGTGCAGCGACTAACGAGCAATCATTTTATTTAATTCAGTTCTAATCACATCAAGTAGGCCAAATGCATCACCGATATGATTACTAGAGAGGTCAGCTGTCACTGTTTGAACAATTTGCTCTAAGCGCTGAATACCTAATTGTGCAATTTTTTTACCTTGTGTCGTCACTTGTATCTCTACTACTCGTCTATCGGCAAGGTTGTGAGTACGGCTCACTAAATTACGTGATTCCAAAATATCTAAGCTACGACTAACTGTTGCTCGTTCCATTCCTAGCTGAGAAGCAACCTTAGAAGGATTGTCGACTTGCTCTTGGGTCAAGCAATCTAATATTAACCACTGACTATATTTCACATCATATTTAGCTAAGCGATTATTCACTTGAAGTCGGCATAGCGTGTGTAGATGGTCCCCGCATTGAAGGAATGACCGAGTAAAAGATTTCAGGTCAGATGCGCATAGTTTTTTTGATTTGCTCATTATTTCAGTTCAGGCCTTTGCTAAATTGTTTATATTTTAGGCGGGTTGTTTCAGCCAAAACTTACCGCTAACGTCTACGTGGAAATACTTATAGCATTGTTTTTTTTAAAACAAAGCAATTGTTGTTGCCAACAATAGTACAATTATTAACCATTGTGACGGGGCGGTAATTGTCTTGCACTGAAATGGGAGCTGATAGCTTAACGTCGTTAATATTATTGTTAGTTAATTAAATTATAAATTTCAATATTTATCAATATGTTATTTAAAAAAATTATCGTTTCTCGCTATAATTCCGACAATTTATAAGGATATAGTTTTAATAATTGGCAATATGAAAAATTTTGTTAATAGTTGAATATATTTTTCATGAGGGTATTAAAATAACTTAATGATGCAGTGTGGGTTGTTAAAAGAGGAAGATGGTGCCCCGAGCGCGATTCGAACGCACGGCCTTCCCCTTAGGAGGGGGACGCTCTATCCAGCTGAGCTACCGGGGCTTTATTGATGTATCTAAATAATAAACAATTAGTTGAAATTTTAATTAAGGAAATATATGGCCTGTGAGATAATTAAAAATAACACACGCCCTGAATCTCTCTTAAAAAATACTCCAACGCGATAATGCTTACAGATGCTAGCTTGGGAAGTTAGAATCTTCAATGACTATCTTGGTTACAGAAATGTAGCAGATAACCTCTAATATTCTAGTGACTTTTTTCTTAAAGCAAGCCCTGACACGTTACCCAAAACTAAAGCTATTCGCTGGATTTGGAACGGTGGCTCAGAGCCTGGAAGGTACTATTCTTCGGAAAGCATTAGTCTTGGGCCTGAATGCAGGAAAGGTCATGTTGCCTATTCATGATGCAGTGGCTGTTCAAGTCGACAACGCCAGCTGGGCAGCTGATGTCCTGGAAGAACTATGGATTGATCACATTAATATCTATGCTTAGCTATACAGCCCCCCTCCCCCCCTTCAGAGACGGAACCTGCTCCCATCCCTATCAATATTAACCCTAGGGTGCCGAGTGAATGCTACTGTAAAGCTCTGAGAGCTACTTTTAGATGATATATTGATTTATGGCCAGTATTATAAGCATTTATATAAATATACACTTAAAATTGATTTTATTAAGCCTGAAGAGATATATTGATTTCTGAATGGGAAGAAGGAGAGCTTATGACAAAATATCTTTAATGCTTATATTTGCTCAACGGCAGCTGGTAAGGAAAAGTACTATCTTGCTTTCCAGGCTACAATCCAGGCTACAATTGGGAGATATAGCCCCAAAACTACTGCTATATTAACGTTCTAGTGATAGGTATTTGAGTGTATGGTGCCGAGGGCGAGAATCGAACTCGCACTTCCGAAGAAACCGGATTTTGAATCCGGCGCGTCTACCAATTCCGCCACCCCGGCATGTGTTAAGGTTGGCGAAGTGTAACCGAAACTCCCATAACATCAAGCGCACTCACGCTTTCAGTTTAGTAATATCATCTGCTTTGAAAAAGTCTGTTTAAATTCAATGAAACAAAATCCACCAGAACTGTCCACTGACGACTTTGATTATGATCTGCCAAAAGAGCTAATTGCGCTAGAGCCTGCCTCGCATCGTGATGGCAGTCGGTTGTTGGTCGTACCTCGTTCAAAAGATCCATTTGAGGATAAGCACTTCTCCGATATTGTCGATTATCTACAGCCCGGTGATTTACTCATACTCAATGATACCAAGGTGTTTCCGGGGCGATTATTTGCCTATAAGCAAACGGGAGGCAAAGTAGAAATATTAGCTGAAAGAATGCTGGATGATGGCCAGTTTAAAGCACAAATTAAGTCAAATCGCACCCCCAAAGAGGGCGCTGTCCTTAATGTGCATGAGGATTTGACAGTGCAAGTTTGCGGGCGCGATGAAGAATTTTTTATTCTGAAGTTTATTTCCGACCTACCTGTCATGGAAATATTTCAGCGCTATGGGCATATCCCTCTGCCTCCTTATATCCAACGTGAAGATACCCATAGTGATGTTTCACGCTATCAAACCGTTTATGCCGATCAACTGGGGGCGGTGGCAGCACCCACAGCAGGTCTGCACTTCACTCAAGATTTGTTAGCCAAAATAAAGCGGCAACACATAGACATTGAAACGATTACGTTGCATGTCGGCGCAGGGACATTTAAACCGGTTAAAGTGGCCAACCCTAGCCAGCATCAAATGCATTCTGAGTTCGCTCAGGTGTCGCAATCAGTGTGCGATAAAGTCGAATTAACGAAAGCGCAAGGAGGCCGAGTCGTCGCCGTGGGGACAACCTGTGTGCGAGCGCTAGAATCTGCTGCCTTAGAGGGGAAGTTGAAGACTTTCACCGGGGATACCAATATATTTATTTATCCTGGTTTTGAATTCAAAGTGGTCGACGCTTTGATTACAAACTTTCATCTGCCTCGTTCTACTTTGCTAATGTTAATCAGTGCATTGGCAGGGCATGAGAAAATTCAGCATGCTTACCAGCATGCCATCGATCAACGTTATCGCTTTTACAGTTACGGCGATGCAATGATGATCGCTAATTAACCCTTTATATTTAGAAGATTATGGGAATGACCGGTTATAACCTAGAAGCCACTAGCCAGGGAGCGCGTGCAGGGACCTTGCAAACGCGCCGAGGTGAATTACAAACGCCTATCTTTATGCCTGTGGGCACTTATGGTTCGGTAAAAGGTGTCACTGCTGAAGAGTTGCAAGCCTGTGGAAGCAAAATAATTTTGGGTAACACCTTCCACCTGATGCTGCGCCCAGGCGTTGATGTGGTGAAAAAACTGGGAGGGCTGCAAGAGTTTATGCACTGGCCCGGGCCGATTCTGACCGATTCTGGAGGTTTTCAAGTATTTAGCCTCGCCGCCAATCGAAAAATTACCGAGCAAGGTGTGAAGTTTAAATCGCCAATTAATGGTTCTATTGTTGATCTGGACCCAGAAATATCAATGCAAGTTCAACGCGGTTTGGGCTCAGATATTGTGATGATTTTTGATGAATGCACGCCATATCCCGCCACTCATGAGCAAGCGGCAACCTCGATGAGGTTATCCGCGCGCTGGGCTAAACGCAGTAAAGATGCCCATGGTGATAGCGATGCGGCGTTATTCGGTATCGTCCAAGGGGGTATGTACGATGACCTACGTGAAGAATCACTGTCAGGATTGAAGGAAATTGGTTTTGATGGATATGCTATCGGTGGCTTGTCAGTGGGTGAACCGGCTGAAGAGCGCACACAGGTGTTGGATTTTTTACAAGATAGAATGCCTGTCGACAAAGCGCGCTATCTAATGGGCGTTGGTAAGCCTGAGGATATTGTTGAAGCGGTTGCGCGAGGAGTGGATATGTTTGATTGCGTTATTCCAACAAGGAATGCTCGTAATGGTTACTTATATACCAGTACCGGGGTGTTGAGGATCAGAAATCAACAATATCAGTTTGATGAACGCCCTATTGACGAGAAATGTGGCTGCTATACCTGCCAACATTATTCGCGTGCTTATTTGAAACATTTGGATAAATGCGGAGAAATGCTTGGAGGGAGATTGAATACGATTCACAATCTGAGCTATTTCCATGAATTAATGAAACACCTGCGTGAAGCCATCATGAAAGGCCAATTTGCTAAGTTTTATGATGAATTTTATTTGGCAAGGCAGACAAGAGGTTCTTCTGTGGCATAATATGCGGCTTCGTATTTAGACAGGCACGGCCTGAAGGATAAGATATGTTTTTTATAAGTGATGCACATGCT
Organism: uncultured Gammaproteobacteria bacterium; assembly: GCA_963926275.1. Classification (GTDB taxonomy): domain Bacteria; phylum Pseudomonadota; class Gammaproteobacteria; order UBA4575; family UBA4575; genus UBA1858. The sequence goes on from CAWUWP010000048.1 coordinate 21,980, forward strand.
GAGGCGGCTCCCGCTCAAGGTGGCGGCGGTACAGAAATGCTGATAATGATCGGCATATTTTTCGCCATCATGTATTTCATGATTATTCGTCCACAGCAAAAGAGAACAAAAGAACATAAATCATTAATGGATTCACTTGGTAAAGGTGATGAAGTTGTGACCACTGGCGGCATGATGGGAAAGATTAAAGGTGTTGGTGACGACATCATTCGCATCGAGTTGGCTGAGAATATTGTGATTAAAGTGCAGAAACATGCTATCGCAAGCGTGTTACCTAAAGGCACTTTAAACCAAGACTAATCGCTTAATAATAAGCACGCATCAAGCACACAGCGAGTATCGAGAGAATCCCATGTTAAATCACTATCCGTTTTGGAAAAATGCGATGCTGCTATGCATCCTAGTTATTGCTACGGTTTATGCATTGCCTAATTTATTTCCAGAAGATCCATCCGTTCAGATTTCTCATGATAGCGGTGAGCTACCCGCTGGGTTAAAAGCTCAGGTCGAGTCATTGCTGACGCAGAATAAGCTTGATAGCAAAGCCGTTGAAGCCACAGAGTCTCAACAATTATTAGTTCGCTTCTCTAGTACAGATGCGCAATTAATTGCTGCGGACGAGTTAAAAAGTAGTCTGGATTCTCAACATGTTGTTGCCTTAAATCTTGCACCGGCAGTACCGACTTGGTTACGCGCATTGAATGCTAGCCCAATGAGCTTGGGCTTAGATTTGCGCGGCGGCGTGCATTTCTTGTTGCAAGTCGATGTCGATGCAGCGTTGATTAAATCGCTAGATCGTTATGAAGGTGAATTTAGAACTGCCTTGCGTGAAAAAAAGGTTCGCTATGTGTCTGTTAGTAATGATGGTGTTAGCCTGACAGTTAAATTTCGTGACCAAGAGAATTTGCAGGCAGGCTTAGTAGAATTAAAATACCAGTTTAGAACTGGCCTGGATTTCATAGAAGTAGAGGCAGATAAGGGGTTTGACCTTCGAGTCGATTTTAATGACGCAGCAAAACGAGAACTACAAACGTTTGCAGTGCAGCAAAATACAACCACCTTAAGAAAACGTGTTAATGAGCTGGGTGTGGCAGAGCCTGTTATTCAGAGACAGGGCTTGGACCGTATTGTTGTCCAGCTTCCTGGCGTTCAGGATACGACTCAAGCGAAGAACATTTTAGGCGCCACTGCGACATTAGAATTTCGCATGGTAGATGAACAAGCAGATGCATTTGCGGCCAAGCAGACCGGCCAAGTTCCTCTTGGAGATAAACTTTATTTTGAACGTGATGGTACACCAGTGCTACTTAAGCGTAAGCCAAAGTTAGAAGGTGAATACATTACAGATGCATCGTCAGGACTCGATCAAGACGGTGGTGGTGCTGCTGTATTTATTAACCTGGATGGTGAAGGCGCTAGAAAATTCAGGAAAATTACCAGCGAAAATATCAAGCGATTAATGGCGGTAGTGTTCATTGAAAATAAAACTGAATATTTCAAAGATGACAATGGCAAGCTGCAAACCCGAACACGTAAAGTAGAAGAAGTCATTAATGTTGCACGTATACAAGATGAATTAAGTCATCGCTTCCAAATTACCGGTTTAGACTCTACACGCGAAGCACGCAACTTGGCGCTGTTGTTAAGAGCGGGTGCGTTAGCGGCGCCAATGAGTATTATTGAAGAGCGAACAGTCGGGCCAAGCTTAGGTCAGCAAAATATTGATCAAGGTAAGCGTTCGGTTATGCTTGGCCTGATCTTAGTAATGATATTTATGGCGATTTATTACCGAGTGTTTGGCATTGTTGCCAACATTGCGCTGGCAGTAAACTTGCTACTAATTATTGCGATTTTGTCGATGATCCCTGGAGCAACATTGACTCTGCCAGGTATTGCTGGAATTGTGCTGACTGTGGGTATGGCGGTCGATGCCAATGTACTCATATTTGAACGTATTCGAGAAGAGTTGCGTAATGGTAATTCGCCGCAAGCAAGTATTCACGCAGGCTATGCAAAAGCACTTTCTACTATTGCTGATGCAAACGTGACAACACTAATTGCTGCGATTGTTTTATTTACTTTTGGCACCGGTCCTATAAAAGGATTTGCAGTCACGCTCTCGATAGGAATTATGTGCTCAATGTTGACCGCAATTATGGGTACACGCGCGATCATTAATTTAATTTACGGAAATAAAAAGGCGCCAACGTTGGCGATATAGATACTATGAGATTACTTAACGAATCATTGAATATCGATTTTCTTGGCAAGAGGAATATTGCTTGGGTTGTTTCTGCAATATTGATCGTAATTTCTATTGCGTCATTGTCCATGCGAGGATTGAATCTCGGTATAGATTTTACCGGGGGGACTTTAGTCGAGGTGGGCTATCAACAAGCGGCTGAGCTTGAGCCAATTCGAGCGGCCTTGAAAAACGCGTCGTTTGAAGATGCAATTGTGCAACATTTTGGTACAGCAAAAGACGTGCTGATTCGCTTGCCCGCAGAGAATAGTGTCAATGCCGCTGAGTTAAGTAACAAGGTGCTTGATGCGTTAGAACCTACTGGCGAATTATCAATGCGACGTGTTGAATTTGTTGGCCCGCAAGTAGGTGAAGAACTCAGAGATGATGGCGGCCTTGCTGTGTTGTATGCGCTGTTTGGAATTCTGATCTATGTCGCATTGAGATTTGAATATCGATTCTCATTGGGTTCGGTGGCAGCACTGATACATGATGTGGTCATCACTCTCGGTTTCTTCTCAGTCACTCAAGCATCATTTGATTTAACGGTACTAGCCGCTGTGTTGGCAGTGATTGGCTATAGTTTGAATGACACGATTGTTGTCTTTGATCGCATTCGTGAAAATTTCCGGCGTATGCGGAAGTGGACACCAGAACAAGTAATTAACGGCTCTATTAATCAAACATTATCACGGACTTTAGTGACATCACTAACCACCTTGCTAGTGTTGCTGGCGTTGTTCTTTATCGGCGGCGAAGTGATACATTCTTTCGCGTTGGCGCTAATTGTTGGTGTTGTTGTGGGAACCTACTCTTCGATTTACATCGCAAGTTCAATGTTAATCGTACTTAATGTGACGTCAGAAGACTTGATTCCTGACGAAAAAGAAACTGAAGAGATCGATGAATTGCCGTAAATCTTAGGCAGATTTAGCGGCGTTATTGAGAGTGGTGATCAGAGTCTTGTAAAGTTGGCTGTTGGCCGCAACGATATTGCCAGTTTCCATGTAGGTATGTCCGCCTTCAAGATCGCTAACTAATCCGCCAGCTTCTTGAATTAGCAGTACTCCTGCAGCAATATCCCAGGTGTTTAAACCAAACTCCCAGGAGCCATCGAAGCGTCCCGCGGCGACATACGCCAGATCCAGAGCAGCAGAACCTGCGCGTCGAATACCTGATGTTTTAGCTAATAGGGCTCGTAAAGTAGCCAGATAGACGTCTAATTCTTGATCATCTCGGTAGGGGAAACCAGTACCAATTAAGCTGCTGGTTAAATCACGTTGAGTACTGACACGGATGCGACGATTGTTTAAGGTCGCGCCATCACCACGTGAAGCGCAAAATAACTCTTCTTTGAAAGGGTCATAGACAACGCCGAGCTGAAGCTTGTTTTTTTCGCGCATGGCAATAGAGACACAGAACTGTGGTACACCATGTAAATAATTAGTGGTGCCATCTAGAGGGTCAATAATCCATTCACACTCATCCCCAGATTGTTGGCCAGACTCTTCGGCAAGAATGGCATGACTAGGGTATGCTTTTTTGAGGATAGAAATAATCGCCTTTTCGGCCTGAAAATCGACTTCGCTAACAAAGTCGTTTTTACCCTTAGAGTGGACCTTGATGTCGGGTAAACGATTCATGTTGCGTAGAATAACTTGACCGGCTGCTCGTGCTGCGCTGACCGCAATATTTAATCCAGGTTTCATAGTGTAAATAAGCGGTTTGTTGGAATTGGCGGCAAAGAGTAGCAGAGACGAATCAATTTGTAATCTTAATAATCAATGAAACAGAATCAATCGAAATTGAAGCAACCAAGAGTGGTAATGGTGGAGACGTCGCACCCGGGGAACATAGGGGCGGCGGCACGTGCGATGAAAACCATGTGTCTTTATGAGTTAGGTTTAGTCGCACCCAAAGAATTCCCTAGTCCAGTTGCCTTTGCACGTGCAGCAGGTGCGGCAGAAATTCTAGAAAAAGCCCAGAAATTCGACACTCTCACAGCCGCTATTGCGGATTGTAAGATGGTGGTGGGCATTACTGCTCGACCTCGAAAATTATCTGCTCCGGTGGTAACCCCTAGGCAATTAATGCAGCAAATGCTTAATCATGCTGACCAAACTCAAGTAGCGTGGGTGTTTGGACGAGAAAGAAACGGGCTGAGCAATGAAGAAATCGACTTATGCACGGTTGTTTGTACCATCCCCTCCAATAGCGAGTACGGTTCTCTGAATATCGCAGCGGCAGTACAAGTTCTATGCTACGAATGGTATGTCGCACAGTTGGATAGCCAGCATGAAGTATCTAGTGCTAGCCCGCCGCTGCCCACGGCATTAGCGCCCGTCGGTGAGAGAGAGGGCTTTTATGAGCATTTATGGCAAGCACTAGAAAAAATAGAATTCCTTCCTAAAGGCAATCCAACACCAGTAATGCGAAAAATGAGGCGATTATTTGATCGTGCCCAAATGAGTGGTGCTGAAATTAATATGCTCAGGGGTATACTAAAAAACATTCTAAAACAATAAGTTATAGTCGAATTGTATCATTTATACAATGCGTCAGCTTGTACAGCTAGCCCGTTAGCTATACTTGATTAAATTAGTCGGGTATTGGTATCATTTAGCCCATAATGACATGGGCAGTAAACAATGAAACTTAGTACTAAAGGAAGATATGCAGTAACAGCCATGTTTGATGTGGCTATCCATCAAACAGATGGTCCTGTGTCACTGAGTGAAATATCAGAAAGACAAGGCATCTCACTTTCTTACTTAGAGCAATTATTTGGTCGCATGCGTCGACGCGGTCTGGTTGCAAGTACTCGTGGACCGGGTGGTGGATATCGTCTAGCTCACGCGGCTGATCAAATTGTCATTGCAGATATTATCACTTCGGTTGATGAAAATGTTGATGCAACTCGATGTGGCGGAAATGCCGACTGCCAAAACCAAGAACGTTGTTTAACCCATGAGTTATGGGAAGAGCTAAGTTCACAAATTCATGTGTTTCTTTCTGGGATTACTTTGGAAGATGCCATCAGTAAACAACGCGTAGTTGAAGTCGCCGAAAGACAAGATCGCATGCTCGGAAGTGAGCAGCGAGTCGACTTTCAATAAGTTTAAAAACGTAAAAGAATTCAATATAAGGACATTATCAGTGAGCGAGTTAAAACTACCTATCTACCTAGACTACAGCGCTACCACGCCAGTTGATCCGCGTGTGGCAAAATCAATGATGGAGTGCTTAACCCATGAAGGTAACTTTGGTAATCCTGCTTCACGCAGCCACTCATTTGGCTGGAAAGCCGAGGAAGCGGTAGAAGACGCAAGGAGAAATGTTGCTGAATTAGTCAATGCAGACCCTAAAGAAATAGTCTGGACTAGTGGCGCAACTGAATCTAATAACTTAGCTATTAAAGGTGCTGCGCATTTTTATAGTAAAAATGGTAAACACATCATTACGCTGAAGACTGAACATAAAGCAGTGTTAGATACATGTAGACAGTTAGAGCGAGAAGGTTTTGAAGTGACATACCTAGAGCCACAAACAAATGGTTTGGTTGATATGGATATGCTTAAAGCTGCGATTCGTGAAGATACAGTGCTGATTTCTATCATGCATGTTAATAATGAGATTGGTGTCGTTCAAGACATTAAAGCGATTGGTGCACTAGCGCGTGAAAAGAAAATTATCTTTCATGTAGATGCCGCGCAAAGCCCAGGTAAAGTGGGTATTGATGTTAAAGATATGAATGTCGATTTGATGAGTTTTTCAGCACATAAAACTTACGGCCCTAAGGGTATCGGCGCTCTATATGTCTCTCGTAAGCCGCGTGTACGAATTGAAGCGCAAATGCATGGTGGTGGTCATGAGCGCGGTATGCGTTCTGGTACATTGCCGACCCATCAAATTGTCGGTATGGGCGAAGCATTCAGAATTGCTAAAGAAGAAATGGCTGGTGAGAACGAACGTATTCGCACACTCAGAGATCGTTTATTGAATGGCTTAAATGATATGGAAGAAGTCTATATCAACGGTGACATTGATCAGCGTGTGCCACATAACTTAAACATGAGCTTTAACTTTGTAGAAGGTGAGAGCTTGATTATGGCACTTAAAGATATTGCCATCTCTTCTGGTTCAGCCTGCACTAGTGCCTCGCTAGAACCTAGTTACGTATTAAGAGCGCTTGGACGTGACGATGAGCTAGCACATAGTTCATTACGTTTTAGTATTGGACGATTTACGACTGAACAAGATGTTGATCATGCAATTAAAGTGATTCGACAAGCAGTTAGCAAATTACGTGATCTTTCCCCGTTATGGGATATGTATAAAGACGGTGTGGACTTGAAGTCTATTGAATGGGCCGCACATTAATTTAATAAGAAGTAACATTTAAATAATTAGGAGTCGAATAATGGCATATGGCGAAAAAGTATTAGACCACTACGAAAATCCTCGTAACGTTGGGACTATGGATAAAGAAGACGCAAGTGTTGGTACTGGCATGGTCGGTGCACCCGCCTGTGGTGACGTGATGAAATTGCAAATCCAAGTGGGTGAGAACGGCGTCATTCAAGATGCTAAGTTTAAAACCTAT
>CAWUWP010000049.1:0-7783 GCA_963926275.1 uncultured Gammaproteobacteria bacterium
ATGAACATTAGCATCCTTACCAGAATTTTTTATTATAGCTTCCATACTTTCTTTAAACTCTTTTAATTCAATTCGAGTTTGATCATATCTGGGCCCGATAATTAACAAGTGCAAGTCTGGGTATCGCTCCACTAACTTAGACCAGGCATCTATTAAGATATGCGTGCCTTTTCTTGGGTGTACTGCACCCACCAGAGTTATCAAACATGCCTTGCTCGGCAACTTGAGTGAATCTCGCATATCTGCCTTCACTGCATCTGCAGAAGGTGAAAACTTATCTGTATCAACACCATTCAAGACAATATAAACATTAGCCTCAGGGTTGATCTCTAAAATAATTTCCTTCATTGACGCTGACTGAACAATTACCAAATGATACAATTTATTAATGCTTCTCAATTTCCATTTCTGCAGTTTTTCAACAAGTTTATTGCTTGAAAACTTACGCGCAATTGTATGTGAGTAGATCAACTTCACCCCTAAAGCCCTCAGTTGACGTAATGTACCAAGAACCCCATACGGCATAGGTGCAATTATATGTATCACATCAGGTTTAGTAGTTTTATTTTCACAGAGTTCAATAGCTTCATTCAATAAAACTTCCGAACGTCTTTTCGCACCTTTACCAGGAATTTTATATTTAAGTATTTTTGCTTGTTCAATTTCCAACTCAGAAACCAATTGTCCATCCGGCACATCAACCCAAGCCGCTTGATGGTCTTCTTCAGTAAATTTCTTTAGCTTTGGCGTGCCACAAATAACAGTTACATCAATATTATTCTCATGTAGCAAAGGAAGATATCTATAGAATCGCAACCCAGCTCCACCATGAACAGGATAGAAGCTAGGAGCAATTAGAAGTAGTTTTATTTTATTCAAAAGCTAAAATAACAGGCAGCAAATCTTTCTACTATGACTAGATTCCCGTATTCATTAGAAATTGCTCCTGCATTTCTAACACTTCCGCCGTCCCTGGCGGTCGCGCAGAAATGACAGATATACACTGAAATACAACTAATCACCTACTATTCCTTAATATTTAAAACGGAATGTCGTCATCAAAATCATCAGCCGTACTAGGTGCTGGTGTACTTGGTGCGGACTTTGACGGCGCTGAACTACCAAAGCCATCATCGGCTGCTGGAGGGGCATCAAAACCACCACCACTTGCACCACCGCCACCCCGGCCACCCAACATTTGCATTTCATTAGCAATGATTTCTGTGGTGTATTTCTCTACGCCACTTTGATCTTTCCACTTTCGCGTTTGTAGCCGGCCTTCAATATAAACTTGTGAACCCTTCTTCAAATATTCACCCGCTATTTCAGCCAACCGTCTAAAGAACACAACACGATGCCACTCTGTTTTTTCTTGTTTTTCGCCAGAAGCTTTATCGCTCCAGTTATCGGTTGTTGCAACGCTAATATTACATACCGCTTGCCCACTAGGCATATATTTTACTTCTGGATCTTGACCTAGATTGCCAACGATAATTACTTTATTCACACCTCGTGCCATGACTTGCCCTCTTTTCTCAGTTTTTCGAATTAATTTAATTGTGCGCAGTATTGTTTCACTTTATCTTCTTCAAAAGTACCCTTATTCACCCGTAAGTAAGCGATACCTTCTTCAGCGATCACGGTCGCTTCAGTGACCCCTGGAAATGCCAACAAGGCATTTGCTACTTGCTCTCTTTGGGATGCTTTCAACTCGCCCAAATGAGCGGTATAGCTCATAAAATCTTTCGGGGCCTGCATGGAGAATGCTACTAGAAACCAAATCAAAAACATAATGAATGCGAACAAAAATACGGCATTTTGATCAAAATTCTGTAACAAAAATCCTGCGGACACACCGCCCGTAAAGGCTCCCAAAAATTGGCTGCCAGAAAAGACCCCCATCGACATACCTTTATTCAGGGGATTGCTTAACTTAGAGACCAATGAGGGCATGCTCGCTTCTAGAAAGTTGAACCCCCAAAAAAACATCACCATGGAGACAAAGAAAACATTGAAACTTTGTGAGAACCAGGCCATCACTAACAAGCCAACCGCACAAATAAATATGGCAAAACTGAAGGCCAATTTTGTCTTCTTAAGTTTCTCAGAAATAATAATAGTCGGCACAAGCAGCACTAGTGAGGCAACCATCACCGTTAAATAGACTTTCCAATGTTGCGCAGGAACAATTTGATATTGGTCTCTTAGCATCAAAGGCACCACCACAAAAATTGCTGTCAGCGCCATATGTAAAATGAATACTCCGGCATCTAGGCGCAACAGTTGTGAATCGCTTAATACCGACCCTAATGTTGTTCGATTAACCACGGCTGCTTGCTGACTCGCTTGTACAGGCGTAGGAATTAACATGGACACAACGGCGATTCCAGCTAAAGCAAGAATTGCTGTAATCCAAAAAATGCCTGGCACACCTACCCAGGATTGCAGGATTGGACCTAATACCATCGCGACCATAAACGAAGCGCCAATGCTGGCACCTATAATCGCCATCACCTTGGTACGGTGTTCTTCTCGAGTCAGATCGGATGCCAACGCCATAATGGCAGAAGCAATGGCGCCCATTCCCTGCAAGGCTCGTCCAAAAATCACCCAATAAATAGAATCTGCTGTGGCAGCCACCACACTACCGAGCACAAATATCAGTAACCCAATAATAATCACCGGCTTACGCCCAATTCTATCTGACCAAGTGCCAAACGGAATTTGGAACATGGCTTGCGTCAGCCCGTAAATACCAATCGCCAACCCCACTAAGAATGGCGTCACATCCACTAGCTGCTCGGCATATATGGCGAACACAGGCAAAATCATAAAAAGACCCAACATGCGTGTTGCATAAATTAATGCAAGCGATATTGCCGCCCGACGTTCGATCGAGTTCATTGTTTAACCTGTGTATTGATGAGACTACTCGTTTCTTTGCGTTGCATGGTTGAAAGCACGTATATTAGCAAGTTTACCTTTACCGAGATACGCGCATGGCAGCGATTAAAATTCGCGGGGCTCGCACCCATAATTTAAAAAACATTGATCTTGATTTACCGCGCGATGAATTAATCGTCATTACAGGATTATCTGGCTCAGGCAAGTCTTCACTCGCCTTTGACACCATCTTTGCTGAGGGACAACGCCGCTATGTTGAGTCTCTATCAGCCTATGCACGCCAGTTTTTAGCGCGCTTAGAGAAACCGGATGTCGACACCATTGAAGGTTTGTCACCCGCGATTTCTATCGAGCAAAAATCGACCTCTCATAACCCACGCTCCACGGTGGGAACGATTACTGAGATTTACGACTACTTACGCCTGTTATATGCGCGCGTCGGCACTCCCAAATGCCCGACACACGACAATGAGCTGAATGCCCAAACAGTCAGCCAGATGGTGGATAAAGTAATGGAGATGCCCGTTGGTAGCCGCCTAATGCTTTTAGCCCCAGTGGTGCAAAATCGCAAGGGTGAGCATTTGCAATTATTCCAACAGCTTCATTCCCAAGGATTTTTGCGCGCGCGCGTCGATGGTGAAGTTTATGAATTAGATGAACCACCCAAACTTGATTTGCGTAAAAAACATACAATCGAAGTTGTGGTTGATCGCTTCAAAGTGAAGCCTGAAATAGAATTAAGGATAGCAGAGTCTTTTGAAACTGCATTAAAACTTGCTGACGATATAGCTGAAATTGCTTTCATGGATGACCCTGAAGCCGAGTCGTTATTATTCTCAGCACGCTTTGCCTGCCCAGTATGCGGTTATAGCGTGAGTGAACTAGAGCCACGATTATTCTCTTTCAATAACCCCATTGGTGCCTGCTCTAGCTGTGACGGATTAGGTGTCGAAGAATACTTTGACCGACAACTCATTGTTAACTCACCACAATTAAGTTGTGCTGGCGGGGCTGTACGTGGCTGGGATCGTCGTAACGCTCACTACTTCCAAATGATTCAATCGCTAGCTGCCCATTATGAGTTTGATGTAGAAGCTCCTTTTGAATCAATCGGTGAAGCATTACAAGAAATAATTTTATATGGCAGTGGTGAAGAAGAAATTGCCTTTAAGTATGTTAACGAGAAAGGTCGCAGTGTTACTAAGAAACATGTATTTGAGGGAATCATCCCCAATATGGGCCGTCGTTATAAGCAGACTGATTCAAATTTAGTACGCGATGAACTTAGTAAATACTTATCTAAACAATCATGTGAAAGTTGTCACGGTGATCGCTTAAATACACAGGCTCGCCATGTCTTTATCAATGATCGTAACTTGCCATCATTAACCTCTATATCCATCAAACAATCATTAACATTTTTTGAAAATATAGAGCTTGAAGGACATCGTGCCCAAGTGGGTGCCAAAGTCATAAGTGAGATTCGTGATCGTTTATCTTTCCTGGTGAATGTTGGATTAGATTATTTAAGTTTAGATCGAAGCGCGGACACACTATCAGGCGGTGAAGCTCAACGTATTCGCTTAGCCTCACAAATTGGTTCGGGCTTAGTTGGTGTTATGTATGTGTTGGACGAACCTTCCATTGGCTTGCATCAACGAGACAATCAACGCCTTCTAAAGACATTAACTCGCTTGCGTGATATTGGTAATACAGTGATTGTGGTTGAGCATGATGAAGAAGCTATTCGTGCAGCTGACTATGTAGTTGATATTGGCCCGGGGGCAGGGATACATGGTGGAGAAATTGTTGCTGAAGGCACACCACAACAAGTGTATGACAATGAGAATTCACTCACCGGGCAATATTTATCTGGCAAGAAAAAGATAGAAATCCCAACAACACGAACACCGGTTGATCCAGAAAAGATGCTTAGTGTCCGTGGCGCAACTGGCAACAACCTAAAGTCTGTTAATGCAGAATTCCCAGTTGGATTATTTATTGCTGTCACCGGTGTGTCAGGTTCGGGAAAATCGACACTAATTAACAACACACTTTATGCCGCTGCTGCGAGACATCTAAACAAATCAAGTATCAGCGTTTCAGACTATGACGAAATTGAAGGCATGGAGCAGTTTGATAAAGTCGTAGAGATTGATCAAAGCCCCATTGGTAGAACACCTCGCTCTAACCCAGCAACATATACCGGTTTATTCACACCCATACGTGAATTATTTTCTGGCACGCCAGAGGCGCGCTCACGAGGATACAACCCAGGAAGATTCAGCTTCAACGTCAAAGGTGGTCGCTGCGAAGCCTGCCAGGGTGACGGTGTACTTCGTGTTGAAATGCATTTTCTACCAGATGTGTATGTCCCTTGCGATGTTTGCAAGAGCAAACGATACAATCGTGAAACATTAGAGATCCATTACAAAGGCAAAAGTATTTACGACGTATTACAAATGACAATCGAAGATGCATTAGTGTTTTTTAATGCCGTCCCTGTCATTAAACGCAAACTAGAAACGCTAGTATCAGTGGGGCTAACTTACATAACACTAGGTCAGAGCGCCACCACACTATCTGGCGGTGAAGCACAGCGCGTTAAACTTTCACGTGAGTTATCTAAACGTGATGCTGGAAAAACACTTTATATTCTGGACGAGCCAACAACTGGCTTACACTTCCATGATATAGAACAACTCCTAGCAGTACTTCATAAGCTTCGAGATCACGGCAATACACTAATTGTGATCGAACATAACTTAGATGTAATTAAAACTGCAGACTGGGTGATTGATCTTGGTCCAGAAGGTGGATCAGGGGGCGGAGAAATTGTGGCGACGGGAACACCTGAGCAAATCACTGAATGCAAACAATCTTACACAGGAAAGTATCTTGCTAATACGCTGAAATAGAAATTCTGATAGGCAATAAAAAAGCCAGGATAAATCCTGGCTTTTTTAACAAAAAGTTATAATTTTGTTACTCAGGTCTATCGACCAATTCAACTAACGCCATTGGAGCATTATCTCCAGAACGGAAACCACATTTAAGAATGCGCAAGTAACCACCTGGACGTTCTTTGTAGCGTGGGCCAAGTTCTGTAAACAATTTACCAACTGCTGCTTTATCACGTAAGCGTGCAAATACAACTCGACGCTGTGAAACAGTGTCGTCTTTAGCTCTAGTAATTAATGGCTCAATTACTTTTCGCAATTCTTTTGCTTTAGGTAATGTTGTTTTAATTACTTCGTGTTCGACTAACGACACTGCCATGTTTTGAAACATAGCGTTACGGTGCGCGTCTGTACGATTTAATTTTCTACCTGAATGTCTGTGTCGCATATCTTTATTCCTGCCAACTTAAAGCATTGGTTTGCGTTCGTCTTTCATATGCGCTGGTGGCCAATTCTCTAATCGCATTCCTAACGATAAGCCATGTGAACCCAGCACGTCTTTTATTTCAGTCAATGACTTCTTACCTAAATTAGGCGTTTTCAACAACTCAACTTCTGTACGCTGAATTAAGTCACCGATGTAATATATGTTTTCTGCTTTTAAGCAGTTTGCTGATCTTACTGTTAATTCTAAGTCATCTACTGGACGCATTAGAATTGGATCAATTTCTGCTTCACTAGGTGCTTCATCTTCTTGCTCGTCACCTTGAAGGTCTACAAATACTGTTAATTGCTGTTGAAGAATACCCGCTGCTTTACGCACGGTCTCTTCTGGATCAACTGTACCATCTGTTTGTAGGTCTATTATTAGCTTATCTAAGTTAGTGCGTTGTTCTACACGCGCACTTTCAACTGAGTAAGACACACGTCTGACTGGGCTAAAGCTAGCATCTAGCAATAAAGCACCAATGGGACGATCTTCATCAGATGATCTTTGCGTAGAAGGAACGTAACCACGACCCTTAGCAACTTTCAATGTCATATTAAGTGAACTACCCGTAGTCAAATGTGCAATCACATGGTCTGGGTTGACAATCTCAATATCCTGATCACCTTGAATGTCAGCCGCCGTTAAAACACCAGGGCCACTCTTATTCACTGTGAGCATTGCTTCATTCTTGTTGTGCATTCTAATGGCTACACCCTTAAGGTTTAGCAAAATATCAACAACATCTTCTTGAACACCTTCAATCGCTGTGTATTCATGTAATACACCTTCAATTTGCGCTTCAACAATGGCGCAACCTTGAATAGAAGACAATAAAATACGGCGTAGCGCGTTGCCAAGCGTATGTCCAAAACCTCTTTCTAACGGCTCTAAAACAATTTTTGCGCTCGTTGAGTTAATGACATTTACGTCGACTAACCGAGGCTTGAGTAACTCGTTTGAATTTGCCATATATGACCTCTTACACCGTGTTTACTTGAATTAAATTAATGATTACTTAGAATAGAGCTCGACTACGAGTGATTCGTTAATATCAGCTGATAGGTCAGTTCTTTCAGGTGGAGCTCTGAATGTTCCAGTCATTTTCTTTGTATCAACCACTACCCAATCAGGGAAACCAAACTGTTCAGCAGTATTCAATGAATCTTGAATACGTAACTGTTTCTTAGCTTTTTCTCTTATTGTAATCACATCTGCAGCTTTTACTTGGTAAGAAGGAATATTGACTAATGTACCATTCACTTCAACTGACTTGTGACTAACTAGTTGTCTGCACTCTGCTCGTGTGACGCCGAAGCCCATACGATATGCGACATTATCTAGTCGACATTCTAAAAACTCTAACAAGTTTTCACCGGTAGAGCCTTTCTTTAAATTAGCTTTCTTGTAGTAATTACTAAACTGCTTTTCTAATACACCATACATACGACGAAGCTTTTGCTTTTCACGTAACTGCAAACCATAGTCAGAG
>CAWUWP010000050.1:0-10085 GCA_963926275.1 uncultured Gammaproteobacteria bacterium
AAATGCCAGCCTTCACTAGAGACAGAGCAATTTGCTAGTTCACTCGCTTGTTGTTGGCTAATTTTTTGCAGTAATAATTCAGGAATATTTTCTTGATATGCAATTAATTGCATTCTTTTCCATTGAGCCTCGTCACGAGGAATTTGTATTGCACCACATTGTTGCCAGTTAAATTCTTCACAGATACGTTGCCAATAATTAAAATATTGAACTGAATATAAAAAACCTAACAATGTTAGTTGTGATTGTGTGTCATGGTCTACGCTGAGTCGGGGCATTAATATTGCGTTAGCATTACCTGAACCTTCACTGGCTAGCGATGAATTTTTATCTATCATTGTCACTTGCCATCCACGCTTAGCTAGTGAAGCACTGATAGTGGTACCGGCTATGCCGGCACCAATTACAATTGCAGTTTTATTAGTGGCTTTAGAGCAATGGTTGTTCAGCCAACTTTTGTCTTTTAACTTATAAGATGAGTTGTCTTTTTTATGTGTGAATGTACCAATGAGTATTTCACGTTTCTTGCCGTAACCAGGCTTTGTGGATAATTCAAAACCAGCGTTTGAGAATGATTCTCTAACATCGCTCGCCGCACAATAGGTTGATAGCGTGCCACTGGGTTGTGTGAGCCTTTGTATGTTTTTGCATATATCCGCTGACCATAAGGCTTCATTCTTACTAGGTGAAAAGCCGTCCAAAAACCAAGCGTCAGCTTTAAAATCACATAACCCAAGATAGTCCAAAGCATCGCCAAATATCAGCGTCAGGCTAATATTATATTGCTGTAATTCAATGCGATGAAATCCGACTACTGGAAGAGGGTACTGTTCTACTAAACTTTCAACGAGAGCAGAAGAGATGTTTAACTGTTGATAACATTTAGTTAGATCCTCAGGTTGAACTGGGTATTTCTCGAAACTTATATAGTGAAGTGGCTGGTCAGATAGCTGTTGTTGCTCTTGCTCAAGCCAGGCTTTGGCAGTGGTGATAAAATTAATGCCAAAGCCAAAGCCTAATTCAGCAATAGTGAACTGCTTGTTTTTCCAGCGACCAGAAATGTTGGCGCTGTCTAAAAACACATAACGGCTTTCTTCTAGTGGGTTGTCGAGCGAATAATAAGGGTCGCCAAATAACTCGGAACAGGGTATTCCTTCACTATTGAAGTTTAGTTGTGGTCTCTGAGCTGTTAGCATGTCACTTTGATTGAACACTAAATAAAAAATAAAATGAGTATACTCGTATTTGATATCGAGTCCGTCCCTGACTATGAAGCGGGAAGGAAAATCTATAAATTAACGGATGATCTTTCTGATGAAGATGTGGTGAAAGCCATGCAGCATCTCCAGTTTCAAAAATCTGGTTCAGAATTCATGCCGCTGCATTTGCAAAAAATCGTTGCCATTTCAGTGTTATTTGAAAGTCATCATCAGCTCAAAGTATGGTCACTAGGTAATGAAGACTCTGATGAAAGCGAGATTATCCAGCGCTTTTATGAAGGTGTAGAGCAACACACACCTACCTTGGTCAGCTGGAATGGCGGGGGGTTTGACTTGCCAGTATTGAATTACCGTTCTTTACTGCACGGAATACAAGCACCACGCTATTGGGAAACCGGTGATGATGACACATCATTCCGCTATAACAACTACATCAGTCGTTTCCATTCGCGTCATACAGATTTAATGGATGTACTCGCTAACTACCAACCTAGAGCGGGTGCTAAATTAGATCAAATTGCCACCATGCTAGGTTTTCCAGGTAAGTTTGGAATGGATGGCAGTCATGTATGGGATAAATTCCAAGAGGGTGGTATCAGTGAAATCCGCAATTACTGTGAAACTGATGTACTCAATACTTATTTAGTCTATCTGCAATTTGAAATGATTCGTGGTCATTGCAGTAAAGACTTGTTAGAGAAAAAGCTAGAACGCGTAAAAGAACTACTGCGTGATTCTGGTGAAGATCATTTGCTAGAGTTTTTACAGGTATGGGAAGAGGGTTAGCTGTTTGATTAAAGAGTGCTGACTATAGAGTTACATTCTTTTAAAACAGCAGTATTTCTATAATTTACAATTATATTAATTCCGTCATTCCCGCGCAGGCGGGAATCCAGCCGTGGTGTAGACGATCATCTTTTTAATCTGTTAGGCCGTTCAACTCTCGTATCCTAGTCATTCTCCTAAGTATCTTTACAGGATTGTTGAAATAGTATTCTTCAACTTCAACGCTTATCCTATCTGAAGGAAAAAACACTTCCTGCAAAGCAACTAACCTGCCGTTACCTTCGTAGGCAATGTAACTATCATCAGGCTGCCTCACTACTTTGATGGCTGAAATAGAAGGCAAGACATCAGAGAGCACATCCCTGGTGAGTACTTTCTTCCCTAGAAGAATGTTTTTATTTTCTTTCAGCAGATTAACTCTATCTTGAGTTGATTTGATAGCATTCTCATGATCAATAGCGTGAATTTGAGTTAGAGAAAATAACGGGACAATCACAAAGTCAGAGTGTGTTCGCTTGCGATGTATGTCGAGGATTGTTTTAGCTAGGAGGGCATCCTTAGTTTCTAAATCTGCTATTTCAGATTTTTTGTCTACCAAGTAGCTAAGAAAATCTCCAATTTTATGAAACATTTTTTAGTTGATTATTGTAAACCGTGGTCTGTCCCTAATTGTTCAAGTTGCTCAATTTAATATGCTTGCTAATGACTACAAATATAGCAACGATAGACATAACAATAGTTAACCAACTAATAGTGCCGGGACCAGCGCCATATACACCAAACCATCTCAATGCAGCACCAAATCCAGCTACTACAGCCACTATCAACCAGATATTTCTGCTTTTCTTTAATTTATTAATATTTTCTAAATCATTCATAATTTAAGATTAGATTTTCATTTACTGTAGATAAAGTCACTTATCTGCCAATAGTAATCATTAAGCACTTAATTAATCAATAGGGTCAGACTCGATTGATTTTTAATAGAACATGACTCTATGTCTGCTTTCGGCCAATAGCGGACATAAAAAAGCCCCGAGGTTAGTCGAGGCTCAAAAGAGGTCAGCTAAGTGAAATTAGCAGACCCCGCTTAGCAACTACATATTATTTCACCAACTCAGGTATCACCGGATTAATCACTTCATCAATGATTTTCTGGCTGGCACCATAAGAGCGAACAATGTAGTTAAATTCAGCACCATTAGAGGTAATGTTGTTTATCTTATTGTCACTGCAGTTGAAATGAATAGTGGTTGAATCATCACCATTGGATTTCCAGGTATAGCTGTTGATATGTGAGTTTCCCTCCATCAGGTAACCAGTTGTGTCATAGATTGTAAACGATGTGAAATATTTATTTCCTGTCTCGGGGAAGGTTACCGCGAGGCATACATCACCCGGCAGGTTTTCTAATGTATTGCCTGGGCACATAGTGATTTTCAAGCCAAACAATAAACAAATAGATGAACTCATTTCTATCAATGATTTAGTAAACGACCCTAAATTCACTTCACTTAATATCCCAAGAGTGTTTATTTATAGAGCACTTGGTTCAGGTGGTTGTCAGTTATCAAATTTTGGCAAAGGAGCTGAAGAGATGTGCTGGAGTAAAATTGATTGGCCAGGTGGCTGGGTTGATCAATGTCGTCCTGGTGCATGGGACTATGCCGGCAGAGTAATAGCAGGCGTTAACTCACCAAGTAATTATGAAGTTGACAACTTATGGCCTATATCATACAAAATAGAGAGTGAAGAAATACACTTTTATCCTCTTATTATTGAATGACCGCTATTGGCCGAAAGCAGACATCCTTAATCTGAAGGTATATTGGGAATGAGTTGCTGAGACGGGGCTAGCTAAGCAGTGACTTAATCACTTCTTTATAAATATCTTTCAGCTGGTCCAGTTCTTCTATATCTGTGTGTTCATCGATTTGATGGATAGTCGCGTTAATTACACCCAGCTCAACGACTTCTGCACCGGTAGGGGCAATAAAGCGGCCATCTGAAGTCCCGCCACCAGTAGATAGTTCAGTCTTTCTGCCAGTAATGTCTTTTATCGCATGTTGGCAGGCATCAACCAGCTTTCCCTCTGGGGTGAGGAAAGGATTGCCTGAGAGTCGCCATGTGAGCTCGTGATTGATATTCTTGCTTTGAATGACTTGTTCAATGCGTTGCTTGATTTCACCAGCAGTGATTTCTGTTGAGAAGCGTAAGTTGAATGAGGCTTCTGCAGTGGAAGGGATAACATTTTCAGCCCCTGTGCCTGCTTGCACATTTGAAATTTGGAAGGTGGTGGCAGGGAAGTGATCGTTACCTTGGTCCCACTCTATAGTTGTCAGTTCTGATAACAGATCAGAAAGACGATGAATTGGATTGTCTGCTAAATGTGGGTAGGCAACATGACCCTGTTTACCTATCACGGTGATATGCGCGCAGAGAGATCCGCGACGTCCATTCTTAATGATATCGCCAACTTTATTAGTGCTGGAAGGTTCGCCTACTAAGCAGTAATCAATGCCGACATTATTGTTTTGTAAATGCTCGACGACTTTGACTGTGCCATTGATGGCGGGGCCTTCTTCATCACTGGTTAGTAGAAATCCTATCGAACCTTTATGGTCTGGATTTTCTTCAATGAATTCTTCAACGGCAATCACCATGGCGGCAATGCCTGTTTTCATGTCGGCTGAACCACGCCCATGCAGCTGACCACTGTCAATGCTGGCGGCAAACGGAGGGTGTGTCCATTTTTTTTCTGGGCCGGTGGGAACGACATCAGTATGGCCAGCAAAGACAAATAGGGGTCCTTCCGTGCCTTTGCGAATCCATGCATTGGAGACATCACCAAAAGGTAAGCGCTCGGTGGTGAATCCACTGGTGGCTAATCTTTCAGCGAGCAGGTCTAAGCAACCTTCATCATTAGGAGTGACGGAAGGCTTTTGGATGAGTTGCTGGCTAAGCGTTAAGGTTTTGCTCACTGGCTTAATATAATTTGTTTAAAATGTTTGTTGATAAGTGTCTTCAGAGAATCCGACTATCACATTGTCATTGTGTTCAATCACCGGGCGTTTAATTAATGTCGGTTGCTCTGTCATTAATTTAATCGCATTGGTTTTATTGATACTGTCTTTTTCATCATCGGACAGTTTGCGCCAAGTGGTACTGCGACGATTGAGTAAAACTTCCCAATCCACTTTGCTTGACCACTGCGTAACTTTAGTTTGAGTTAAACCCTCTTTGCGAAAGTCATGAAACTGGTAGTCGAATTTATTTTTCGTTAACCAGTTGCATGCTTTCTTTACCGTGTCGCAATTTTTAATGCCGTAGACGGTAATCATAATGATTAGTCGATGCTACGAAGTAATTCGTTAATGCCGACTTTGCCAAGAGTTTTTTCATCCACTTGTTTCACGATAACTGCGCAATACAAGCTGTACTTGCCATCTTTTGACGGTAAGTTACCAGAGACAACCACTGAGCCAGCAGGAATACGGCCATAAGTAACTTCGCCAGTTTCGCGATTGTAAATTTTTGTACTCATACCAATGTAAACACCCATTGAGATGACAGAACCTTTTTCAACGATGACACCTTCAACGACTTCTGAACGTGCACCAATGAAACAGTTGTCTTCAATGATGGTTGGGGCTGCCTGTAATGGCTCTAAAACACCGCCAATGCCTACGCCACCTGAAAGGTGAACGTTTTTACCGATCTGTGCACATGAGCCGACAGTGACCCAGGTATCTACCATGGTGCCTGAATCCACATAAGCGCCGATGTTGACAAAGCTCGGCATTAATACTGTGTTAGGGGCTATATATGAACCGCGTCTGGCCATTGCATTAGGCACAATGCGCACACCCATTTTTTCAAATTCTTCTGCTGATTGATTAGCAAATTTTGGCGGTACTTTGTCGTAGTACTGAGTCGCGCCACCCGGCATGACACTGTTTTCTTCAATGCGGAAAGATAACAGCACTGCTTTTTTGAGCCATTCGTTAATTACCCATTCGCCATTCACTTTTTCAGCGACGCGTGCTTTACCAGAATCTAACTGGCCGATAGCATCAATGACTGCAACTTTGACTTCGCTGCTGACATTGCTGGGTGAAATATTTGCGCGGTCTTCAAACGCGCCTTCGATAATATCTTGAATATTGCTCATTTAAATTTTCCTTAACGTATGCTTTTTATATAAGTGGTAATTCTTTTTGCTGCGGTTTGGCACTCCTCAGGAGTGGCAACTAATGCAATTCTGACTCGATTGGCACCGGGGTTCTGATTATTCACTGAACGCGCAAGATACTTGCCGGGCAGCACCGTGACATTTTGCTGGGAGTATAACCCAAGAGCGAATTGTTCATCATCTATCGGGGTGGGTAGCCATAAATAAAATCCGGCTTGAGGTTGCTCGATAGGAATTTCTTTGGATATCTCTTCTACAGCGTAGTTAAAGCTCTGTTGGTAGCGCGCGCGATTGGCTTGGACATGAGTTTCATCTCCCCAGGCTGCAGCGCTGGCTAGCTGAGTACTCATGGGCATTGCGCTGCCATGGTAAGTGCGGAATTTGAGAAATTGAGAAATAATCGATGCATCACCCACGACGAATCCAGAACGTAAACCAGGCGAGTTGCTGCGCTTAGATAGACTATAAAATGCTAAGCAGCGCTGGTAGCTAGTATCGCCATTGGCAACAGAGGCTTGTAATAATCCTTGGGGTGGATTTTTTTCATCAGTATAAATTTCTGAGTAACATTCATCTGACGCAATAATGAAATCATATTGGTGCGCTAGATTCAAAAGCTTTTGCATGGATGCTAGCGGAATGATATCTCCGGTAGGGTTTGATGGTGTGCAGATGTAGATGAGTTGGGTGTGTTGCCAGGTGTCTTCGCTCACCGCATCAATGCCTGGGACTTCGCCATT
This sequence comes from uncultured Gammaproteobacteria bacterium, assembly GCA_963926275.1. Classification (GTDB taxonomy): domain Bacteria; phylum Pseudomonadota; class Gammaproteobacteria; order UBA4575; family UBA4575; genus UBA1858. Next base: position 6,939 of record CAWUWP010000050.1, read on the forward strand.
AATCACGCTGAAATTGATATATATGGGTTCTGCCCCGGCCAAGTAAGCAGCCCCTTCGTATATTTGATAAAACGGATTAGGTAAAAGTACTTTGGCATTTTGACTGCGATCAATAACTGTTTGTGCAATCGCAAACAAGGCTTCACGCGTGCCGTTTACCGGAAGAATATGTTGCTCTGGGTCAATGGAATCTTTTGGTAATGAAAACCTATTCAGCAACCAGTCTGCAATCGTGGTGCGCAAAGATAACTCACCCTTGGTTTTAGGGTAGTTTGCAAGATAAGCTAAATTATTCCCCATTGCCTCTTTGATGAAGTCAGGAGTTGGGCTTTTGGGTTCACCAATAGATAGGTTTATGTTGTCTAATCCATTGTCTTGTGTGCTGGTAGAAAATAACTCGCGTAATTTTTCGAACGGGTAGGGCTGTAATTTATTTAGATTGGGATCCATTAGATAAAAATATATTAAATGCTGATGCTGGTTGGAGTGTCCTCAGATGAGGCGCTAATTTTATTGATCACTAACTCTATTAATACTTTTTGTTCGTCTTCGTCTAATATTTTTTTATCATCTTTATTGGTGATGTGAAAAATATCATGCACTTTTTCGCCAAGCGTGCTGACGCGAGCGCTGATGACGTTAATACCTAGTATAGAGAACGCTTCTGCAACATTGGCAAGTAGACCAGGGTGATCAGTGGCGTGAATATGCATGGTGGCATGATCTAAGTGCTTTGCATTTTTTATGCTAATTTCAGGCGCCATTTGAAAATGGCGTAAACGGCTTGAAATAAACTGAGTGATGGTGTTGTTCGAAAGATCAGAGATTAATAAAGATTGAGAGATTCTTATTTTTACTCTGTCTAGCTGATTCTCGTCAGTGATAGGGTCTTCGTTTTTATCAACAACAGTAAAGGTGTTAAATGTCTGGCCGTTTCCTGACGTGATAATGCGCGCGTCTAAAATACTTAAGCCTAATCGATAAAGACTGCCAGTAATATTGGCAAATAGATTGTCATGATCAGGAGTGTAGATAAATATTTCAGTCGAACCGCGTCGCACTAACTGACGAACATGTACTTGAGTATTAGTGTTCTCTTTAGCGCATAAGGCTATATCTGAATGCCAAGCTATTTCTTCATCTGTATGACGTAAAAAATAGTCTTCATTGAGTTGCACCCAGAAATTTTCACAGTCTTGTTGTCTGTGTCCTTTGTCTTTTAGCAAATTAAGTGCTGAGGACTTAATCTCTTGAATGATTTCATCGCTACCTCTGGGTAGCTCAGCGCGTAATTGGAATGAAGTGTATTTGTATAAATCTGCGAGTAATGTCGAACGCCAGCTATTCCACAAAGTCGGGTTAGTGCCTTTAATATCAGCAATAGTTAGCAGGTACAAATAGTCGAGTCGCGTCGCGCTAGAGGCTTTGTCGGCAAACTCCTGGATAACGGAGGGGTCACTTAAATCTTTGTGTTGTGCAGTGACCGACATGACTAAGTGGTTTTCAACTAACCAACTCACTATAGATGTATCCGACTGACTCAAGCCGTGCGCGAGACAAAAGTCGATAGCGTCTTGACAGCCTTCAGTAGAATGGTCACCTTCACGGCCTTTTCCAATATCATGAAATAGTGCGGCTAAATATAATATTTCAAGCTTGGGTAGCTTGTGAAAGATGGAACTGATGTCATCTTCAATGCGATTTTTGTTACCTAGGCTGCATGCTTCTTTAAGCACAGTAAGAATGTGATGGTCAACGGTGTATACGTGATACAAGTCATATTGCATGCGCCCAACAATTCTTGCGAACGCGGGCCAGTAAGCCGCAAGTACGTCTAGACGATGCATGCGAGCCAGCTCTCTTGATACATGCTTTGGTTGACGCAGAATATTGATAAATGTTTTTTTATTATTTTCGTTGTTACGGAAGTCATCATCAATGAGATGTATATTCTTGCGTATTAAGCGAATCGTATTGCTGCTGACTTTGGTGACATGCTCGTGTGTCTGCAAAACAAAAAACAATTCTAACAATGCGCTAGGATGGTCTTGAAAAAGTGATTCACTGTTTGCATGTAATACATCGTTAATCGAAATAAAGTGATCACCGATTTTCTTCCTTTTGCTCCAAGAGATGCTCGGGATGCAGCTTTCTTCAAAATGCTCCTGAAGTAATTCGATTAATTTGTAACATTCACTGATATGCCGATAGTAGTTCTGCATGTATTGCTCAACAGCCAAGTTGGCGTTGGAGTCGCTATGGCCAGCGGCACGTGCAAGTTCTACTTGGTAATCAAATAATAATCTATCTTCTTTGCGTCGAGTTACTAAGTGAAGAGAGAAACGCATTTTCCATAAATACTCTTGAGCGAAACGCAGAGAATTGTATTCTTCTTCTAATAAAAAGCCTTCAGCGATTAAATCGCTAAATACGCGATTGCCGAAATGTCTTTTCGTTACCCAATCAATAAACTGAATGTCACGCATGCCGCCGGGACCTTCTTTGATATTCGGTTCTAACTGGTAAAGCGTGTCACCATATTTTCTATGGCGTGCTTGCATCTCTTCTTTTTTGGCGTAATAGAATTTCTTGCTATCCCAGATCTTATTGCTTGCGGTAGCTTTCTTGAGTTCGTTGAATAATGAGATATTTCCGCATAACGCTCTAGCTTCTAACAAGCTGCTGATCACGGTGATATCTTTTTTGGCTTCAATCACCGCTTCTTTCACTGTGCGTACAGAGTGACCTACATCTAATCCACTATCCCATAGAAAAGTTAAAAATGATGAAAGCTTTTCTTTGTCTTGATCGGAAAACTTTTTATCAAGTAACACCATTAAGTCGATGTCTGAATTTAAATGTAATTCAGAGCGACCGTAGCCACCGACCGCGACTAAAGTTGCATTGGTTTTATGCAGGTCGTGCGTAAACCAGGCATACCACAACAAATAATCAATAGTGATGGCATGACCGATAATGACTTCAGAAGTGGCTGTGCCTTCATTAAATGCATCAATGACGGCTTCTTGAATAGTGTCTACGAGCTGTCTATGTTTTTGAGGGGATGATTTGAAATCAACCCACTGCTCGTCTTCGCTAGGCCACCAGTCGTGTTTAGAAATAAACGTAGGGGGTGGGGTTAAATTA
>CAWUWP010000051.1:0-9161 GCA_963926275.1 uncultured Gammaproteobacteria bacterium
GTCATGATCACTTCAACCCCAGGTATTTTCAATTCAGGGTGTTTATCCACCGGCATACCGCGGCCATCATCAATAACTTCTAAGGAACCATCCTTAAATAGACTGACTTCTATACTGGTCGCATGACCCGCAATAGCCTCATCCACACTATTATCTATAATTTCTTGTGCTAAGTGGTTTGGACGGGCAGTATCTGTGTACATTCCTGGGCGCTTACGCACCGGGTCTAGGCCGCTTAATACTTCAATAGCGGCAGCATCATACTGTTTAGACATAAGTTAAAATCAAAAGGAAATATTCGTTAGAGCAATAGCGCTTAAAGAGAACGCATTCTATATGAAACCGGCACGCAGCAAAAACTTCTTATCAAATCATGGATAGCTTAGACACTTCTACCCACCCAAAGCACAATGCCAATGTCTTTGCATCAGCAGGATCAGGCAAGACATGGTTACTAATCACTCGAATCTGCCGGCTTTTACTGGCTGGCGCTGAACCTCAGCATATCCTGGCGATTACTTTTACACGCAAAAGTGCTGTTGAAATGCGCGCTCGACTATTTGACAAGCTTGAGGCCTGGTCGGTAATGAGCGAACCAGAACTCATCGATGAATTATCCGCCATCAAAGAAACAACCCATCGCTCTACCCTCGAAAAAGCCAGGGGTTTATATGAAAGACTTTTATTTTCAGATCAAGCAATTCGCATCAGTACCTTTCATGCCTTTTGTGAAGAGATTATTCGTGCATTTCCACTAGAGAGTGAGTTACCCACCACATTCGAGCTCACTGAACATTCCCACATATACGCCAACCAAGCATGGCAACGTTTATTATCAGCTAGTGAGCAACCCGGTAAAACCAAATTACGCGAGGCGATGCATACCTTGTTTGATTTTTGTTTCGGACTCAATGGCACCAAGACAGCATTACTTAGCTTTTTAAATGCACGTAGTGAATGGCGTGCATATACAAAACAAGCTAACGATGCCGCATCCTTTGCTCACCAAGAGCTGCTAAAAAAGGTAGGACAGGCACAAGACGATGGCTACCAGTCATGGCTTGAAAGCAGTGAGTTTTCAACTTCACTAAAACAGTACTATCAAATTCTACGTTTAAGCCCAGCTAAGACATACCAAGACTGGGCAAATAAAATCGAGTCCATATTATTATTGGATCACTACACCGATTCTCATTTTTTCGCTTTGCGATCAGTGTTCTTAACTAATGACAATAAGCCACGCAAACTAACTGTAAGTAAAGCGTGGCAAAAATTAATTAGTTCGCAGCAATCTGAATTTCTCATCCAAACTCATCAACAGTTTGCTTCAAAAATTTTACTTTTGCTCGACAGTCGAGTTCACGCACATTTATTAGCCGCTAATCAGGCTTGGTTTTATGCTGGTAGAGAACTATTACAACAGTATCAGCACGTAAAGTTTGAACACGGTGTCATTGATTTTAACGATCTTGAATGGGAAACCTATCGATTACTTCAGCAACAAGATCATGCATTGTGGGTGCAATATAAACTAGGCCAACGAATTCGTCATTTCCTCATCGATGAATTTCAAGACACCAACCCAATTCAATGGCACTTACTGAAACCTCTCATTGAATCTTCACAGGACCAGCATCAGTCACAAACCAGCAGCTTGTTTTTAGTCGGTGATATCAAACAATCCATTTATCGATTCCGCGGCGCTAATCCAGAAATACAAACATTGGCATCCGACTGGTCACAACAACAACTAGCCAGCAAGCTATTAAGCAATGATCATTCTTGGCGTTCAACTCCAGCCATTATCGATTGCGTGAATCGACTATTCTCACACCCTTCTATTGCAGAGCAGTTTTGCTCTTTCCAGAACCATACTTGTCAGCATCAAGATCGTTGGGGGCTTGTTAAAATTCATCCCTTAATCGAAATTGAAGATAAAAAAGACCAGCAAGAATTTCGACATCCGCTAACAACGCCTCGAGAAAACAGTGAAGAAACTGCTCACTATCAAGAGGGAGTACTGATTGCGAAAGACATAATTCAACTAATTGAAAGCAATACGCCTATATATGATGGTGAACAAATACGCCCTGCAGATTTTAACGATATTTTAATCTTAACCCGTACTCGATCCCATTTAGATGAACTTAAAGCAGGATTAGTTAGCGCATCAATTCCTATACATGCTAACGACGCAACGCGTTTACTAGATTACCTTGAAATAACCGATATGCTGGCCCTACTAACGACACTAGTAGATCCCTATGACGACTTAGCTTTCACCCATACGCTATCTAGCCCTATTTTCAATATCAATGAGCACTACCTGATTGAACTTCAAAAGATATCTGCCAAAACATGGAAACAGAAATTAGAACTACTCGCTGCTGAAGCAGATGCAAACCATCCTTTACACATAGTTAAAACCAAACTACATGAATGGAAACAATTTGCTGATCGCATACCTGTCCATGACCTACTAAATTACATTTTCTCTAGCTGGAATATTCTTGATCGATATCGAGCCGCAATACCCAGTTCAGAATCTCAACACATATGTGGTCGACTCAGTCAATTCTTACAACAAAGTTTAGAGATAGAAAGTGGTCGCTACTCAAGTATTTCTAGATTTTTGCGCAGTATAATAGAAGCCAACCCAGAAGCCATATTTGTTAACGATAGCGAGAAAACAAATGCGGTTGAAATTATGACAGTTCATGGCTCTAAAGGACTTGAGTCACCTATTGTCTTTATCGCCGATAGCGGTCCAAGCAGCGAACCACCTGAGCAGTTTAGCGCTATCACTCAGTGGCCGGCCGCATCAGAATTCCCTAACGTTTTCATGCTTGGCTGCAAAAAGAGCTCAATGAGCAATGCCGCACAACAACTTAAAGATAAAACCAACCAGTCTAGCAATGAAGGTTTGAATTTGCTTTATGTGGCATTAACTCGTGCCAAACAAATACTTATTATGACCGGCGTGAATGCTAAAAGAAGCTCTGAGCAAGGATGGCATCACCAATGTAGAAACGCTTTAGATACTGAGAAGCAAAGCAATGAGATATGGTTACATGAACATCTATCCATGCCCGTAGCAAACAAAATTAAAGTGCCAGCATTACCAGAGAATGCCGACTTAAATGATACTGCGAATCTGTTTGCGCCCATTCAAGACACCACACCTAACATCATCGTGTCTGACCAGGTAAGCGCTGAAGCACTTGAGGGAACGTTAATTCACAAGCTTCTAGAAGTGCTAACTCAATCGCCAGACATTAACGACCAATCATTATTAAATAGAGTGAATTTAGAAACCAATGTGAACATCACTATAGAGCAGCTCAAACCGCTAAAGATTGAAGCAGTCAACTGCTTAACTAGCGCAACGCTAGAAGAGGTATTTAAACAGTCAGAGAATCAACAGGTATTTCACGAAGTGTCTGTCGCATCCACTTCTAACAAAGATCAAATCAATGTGATCGATCAAATGATAGTTACCAATGAGGGCGCATGGATAATAGATTTCAAAACCCAGGCAGATATTTCTCTAGCGAATGCACAGAATGAAGCGATTAAATTTACAACTCAATTAAAACGCTATGCCGAGGCAGTACAACCTTTGTATCCATCATTACCAATTCGCTGCTCAGTCGTGTTTACAAAAATTGCCTTACTAGTTGATGTGCCAGTCAACAACACATCAACCATTTAATACTACTTACTTTTTAGAAAGCTCATCTAAACGTTGTACTAATTGCTTAGCCGGCAAATAGCCCGGCATCAATTGGCCATCCGCTGTCAAAGTTGCTGGTGTCCCTGTTACACCAATTTTCTGGCCCAAATCAAAATGAGCTGCGACAGGATTATCACAATTTCCCGCAGGCAACTCTGCACCGTTCTTAGCTTTTGTTAACGCATCCGCACGATCATCACTACACCAAACAGAAACAGCTTTAGAGTAACTAGGTGAAGTTATTCCATTGCGTGGAAACAATAGATAATTAACCTTAATACCATAACTTGCATACTGATCCATTTCATTATGTAACTTTCGACAGTAGCTACAATCAATATCTGTGAATACAGTAATCGTGTGTTTAGGATTTTCCGCACCAAATGAAATAGTTTCTTGCTCTTTAACTTGCGTCATAAATTTCTGTCGCGCACGATTTGATGCCACTTCAGTAATATCACGCTTATCATTATCAAGATCCATCACCACACCTTGAATGATATATCTCGCATCTTCAGTCACATAGATAACTTGTGTGCCATAGACAGCCTCATAAAGCCCATCAACAGGAGACTTAGTAATACTATTTGGTGAATGAGCAGGGAAAGATTCGACTAGCTTTGCTTTTATCGCTTCTTCATTTGCTGAGTCGGCAAATGATGGAAATGAAATTACAGTCATTAAAATTAGTACAGACAACCCTCTGAACATGATGTTTCCTTGTATAAAATAGGTGAATTTAAATGTTAAATCTGCTGAATTAAATAATTAGACCGAGAAAACTACAAAGTTATCCCAAAATATTAACCGCGAGGATGATGTTCCCGATGTAACTCCTGTAATCGCGCCTGAGCGATATGAGTATAGACTTGTGTTGTGGACAAATCGCTATGTCCCAACAACATTTGGACAACTCTTAAATCAGCACCATGATTTAACAAATGAGTCGCAAAGGCGTGCCTAAGCGTATGAGGACTCAAGTTTTTTTCTATCCCCACCACGCGTGCATGCCTTTTAATCACATGCCAGAATGCTTGCCGCGTCATCCCTAAACCGCGATTTGAAACAAATAGCACACTGCAATCATGGGCTTCTTTTAACAAACCCGGCCTTGCATCAGAAAAGTACTTCTCCAGCCATTCACCGGCTTGCTCACCAAATGGCACCAAACGTTCCTTATTGCCTTTGCCGACAACTCTTAAAACGCCTGTTCGCAAATTAACTTGGTGAAGCTGCAGATTGATTAATTCTGAGACACGCAACCCACATGCATATAACACTTCCAACATAGTGCGGTCACGAATGCCTTGAGGTTTTAATATGTCGGGAGCAGCCAATAGTATTTCGACATCATCTTCTGATAATACTTCTGGCAAATATCGTCCCAATTTTGGAAATTCTATTTTTTCTGTCGGGTCAGCAGAAACATTGCCCTGTCTTAATTGATCACGATAAAAACGACGAATACTGGAAAGCAATCGCGCACCCGATCTAGGTTGCATGCCCTCAGTAACACGATGAGCTAAATAATCTAACAAGTGCTCATGCTTAACATCTGATATTGATACCTGAAAATTCGACAACCAACGCAACAAATTCAGCAGATCAGTTCTATAGGCACTCAATGTATTATCACTGAGGCCATATTCCATCCAAATATTATCCAAAAACATTTCGACAGTATTATTGCCTTGATCCATCAAATGATTCGCCGCATTAATTGCCATAAGAATTATTCAATCAACTTAGTAAGTGATGAAGAGCAACTGCTCAATCTAACAGGAAGGGGTAACAGACAAAATATTTGGCTTGTTTTAATAAAATTAAAAACGCTGCATCGAATCATATACACTTTTAATTAGTAAACCTGCTGTATAGTGTAAATGCTTTTTAAATAATTATCATCTTTTTGTTTATTTATCACTCATCCTGAAAAGTTGAACCCCATTAACAAACATAAACATCAACCACTTCATCTAATATGAAAGACAATATTTCTAACACACCTGTGAGCTTGCTACGTAGAATAGCGATTATGTTTTACGATTCAATTCTACTTATTGCTTTATTATTTTTTGCTTCATTACCCGTCACTGTGCCATTGGAAATGACAATGGAACATCCTTTCTATCCTCTATTTATACTTTACATACATCTCGTCGCATTTTTATTCTTTGGTTGGTGCTGGACTCGTGGTGGACAAACGCTAGGTTCAAAAACATGGAAGATAAAAGTGGTTGCAGACTCAGGAGGTAACGTGACCTGGAAGCATGCATTTATGCGCTATATTGGCTCACTGCTATGCTGGATCAGCCTAGGCATCGGTTTTTTATGGTGTTACACCAACAAGGAACGTCGTGCGTGGAATGATATTATTTCTAAAACAAGATTGTGCAGCGTCAACGAGCAAACTTAAATGCAAATATTGAACACGTTAAAATTATAATTACCGGCAAAAATGCTACCACTAATGGTGAAAATTGATATACAACAACTCCATTAGCGATCACTTCAACAACAATATAGACCACTAGCGCAATCACAATACCAATTAATAAACGCTGTCCTGCGCCACCTAATTGTCGCGGCCTAAACACTAGAGGTAACGCTAGCAATAGCATCGCTAACCCTACAAATGGCATTGCCATTCTCTTAAACAACGCTACTTTATATTCACGCGCATCTAAATGATTGTCTTCCAAGTAATAGATATACTCATATAGACGTTGCATCGACATTTTTAATGGATCAGAAGTCACAGACTTTAGAAAGCTGCTTAGAAATAATTTTGGCACAGGTTGATTTTCAATATTTTCTGCAATGACTCCATTATCGTTAAATATCGAACTATGAAAATCATTTAAATTCCATAAATCCAGTTTACGAATGGCTGACTTTGCCTCACTGATAGATTCGATCTCGCCATTTTCATTGAAGCTATAAATCGCCAAATCATTCAATAAATCCTGGGATACCGCACGCCCAATCCTTATAAACCGATCATTATCTCGCACCCAATAACTTTCATCTGATGCTAACAAAATATTCTCTTGCTCGTTCTGATTCATGGCTAACGAAATTTTGTCACTAATCGGCACATACACTTCAACCAAAACCGTTAACACTATGGTTATTAACATCCCTGCAACACAAGACATAACACCGACTCTGAATCGGCTATAACCACTCGCACCAACCGCAACTAATTCAGAACTAGCAGCGAACTGACCCAAGCTAAACAAGGTCCCAATCAACATGCTACTTGGCAAGAATTCAAATAATTTATATGGAATATCTAACACCGTTAGCATTAACACATCCGAGAACTTATCCCCGCTATTCATTCTTCCTACTTGATAAAATAGATCACCCAACCAATCTATCGCACAAATGATCAGTAGTGCGACCAAAACACCCATCAGGACAGAACGAGCCAAATATATATCTAATATCTTCACATCAACTCAACGTAACTACTCGCTTTAAGCGCGCCATGATAGAGCGCTGATAAGCCATATAAGTCACCATCATTACCACAAGATGAACACAGACCAAAGATATTAAGCCATAACTCTCACCACGCTTAATCCAACTGCAAGTCACTATCACCATATTTAGATATAGAACATAAATTAACACCGCCACAGCTAAGCGTGAAAACCTACCAGAATTAGGCGCCACTTTACTTAAAGGAATGGCTAATAACATGAGTACAAGCGTAGAAAATATAATCGAACCGCGCTGCAAAATTTCAGCGAGGTAGCTTGAATCACGCAAACTCAATAACGATCTTATATTTTGATATTTGGCTTTATCTGCTTTATCAGAAAAATCAGTACGTGGAGGGTACACACGATGTTCTTGATAGGTGGAAATAGAATAATTTGCTTGCCCAGGAATGCCCTCTATTGTTTTACCATCAAATAAAATAAATACTTGAGCCAAGCTTTCATCTGTTTTCATTTGCGCGCGTTTAGCAACTTCTACAATTAATTTACCCTCTTCTTCTCTTTGAACAAAAACATTTTGCAAAGTGCCGTCTCTTACGTCCTCAGATTCTGCATACACCACCCAACCCGTACTTTCGAGCTCAAAAAACTTTCCTGGAGACAGTTGTCCAAGCACCATAGTTTGCTCGGTGACGCTCTCAATGACTTCTGCCAGCCGATTTGCCCAAGGTGAAATATATGAAACCAGTAAATACAAGACCACCAACACAGGAATACCAATAGGCATGACCGCTTTAATAAAGTCTCGACTATTGGCCCCTCCAGCCATCGCCGCATTAATCTCACTATCTTTATGCATGCGACTCAACACCAAGATAATACCAATAAACAATGAAAATGGCAGTAGGATAACAAGGTATCTAATCACCCCCAGAAGCAGCACAGCGCCAAGCATATTCACGCTTAGGTCTCCATTTAACACGTCACCCAGCAGCTGAATAAATAGCTTTCCTAAAATAATCAGCAGCAAGATTAAAGCGACAGATGCAATAGCCGCTACAATATCACGGGCAATATATCGAGAGATTATTCGCATTATTTAATAGTATTTATTACAGCTCACGAAAAAGTTGATTCAATTTTTTTGATCCATGTAGAATCAACGCAATAGTCCCTAATTAACTAGTTAAAAACATTCAGGAGAACAGTATGGAGTATCTCGTAAAACGTTGTGCAATTACTAGCGAGAAAAGCGCATGTGCGATTGTGGCCATCTTTGCAAACAAGCGTTTAAGCGATGAAGCTCAACAACTAGACAAGCTCTATGGTGGAATGTTATCCACCGCCACCAAAGGCGGTGACATTAGCGGAAATCTAGGCGAAACACTGCTCCTACACACGGTAAACAATTCAAACCATAAACGCATCTTACTGGTTGGCTGCGGCAAACCTAATGAATTGGGCATAATTAAATATAAAAAGATCCTACATTCAGCTATAAATACACTAAAGAGTACCGGCTCATTAGATGCAATTAGCACGCTCACTACGTTAGATGTAAAAGACCAGAGCCCTCAGTCGCTAACACGTATGCATATTTTGATAGCCGAAGACAGTTATTACAAGTACGACCAGACACTCTCTAAAAAGAAACCCGCTAACAAGTTAAAACGAATCAAATTTACTTGTAGCCTAGCATCACAGCTCAAGCAGATTAAGCAAGGCATCATCCAAGGAAAAGCGATCGCCGACGGCATGATGATGACCAAAGAATTAGGCAATCTACCTGCCAATGTATGTACTCCCAGTTATCTTGCAAAAACGGCTCAAGCCATCAAGAAAGGCCAAGGTAAGCTTTCATTAACGATACTTGATGAACGTGAAATGAAGAAGCTCGGCATGGGATCATTACTCTCTGTATCAGCGGGTAGTGTTGAGCCCGCTAAATTGATTTCACTTCAATATAAAGGGGCAGCGCG
>CAWUWP010000052.1:0-20302 GCA_963926275.1 uncultured Gammaproteobacteria bacterium
TTGCCGCATCACAAGGTGTTCCACTTAATCCTTCTGCTAACGATGAAGATGCTGACTTTGTTTCAGCGGTACTCGCCGATACAGAGGACGCTTGGCAAGTGTTGTTCTCTCAAGCAGGCTCAAATTACCAAGCACCTAAGCTTGTTTTATATACCGATGTAACCAAAACGGCATGCGGCATGGGCCAGGTGGCGTCAGGACCTTTTTATTGTCCGGCAGACTCAAAAGTTTATCTGGACTTGGGGTTTTTTAATGAATTAAAACGGCTCGGTGCTCCTGGTGATTTTGCTATTGCTTATGTCATTGCACACGAGATAGGACACCATATACAAAATTTAGTCGGCACATCGACCAAAGTGTTTCAGCAACGTAAGCGCAGCAGTAAAAAAGAAGTTAATGCACTATAAGTGTTACAAGAGCTTCAAGCTGATTGTTATGCAGGTATCTGGGCGCATCATGCGCAGCAAGAGCGAAATATTTTAGAACCCGGGGATATAGAAGAGGGTTTAACAGCAGCAGCTTCGGTGGGTGATGATCGACTTCAGCGCCAAGCTGGCCGAGCTGTACAGCCAGAAGCCTTTACCCATGGCTCTTCTAAGCAGCGCATGAAATGGTTCCGCGTAGGATTTGATTACGGCCGTGTTGATACGTGCAATACCTTTAAGTAAGTTGTTGAATGCTTGCTTTTATAGCTGGTTATAAGGATGAGAATCTATAGTCAGTTTTAATATTTAAAATTAGCCCTATCTAAATTTAATAATTGGAGAACAAAAATGTCATCAGTCGCAAGAGTTATAGAAATTAAATCGTCTTCTACAAAAAGTTTTGAAGATGCTATTCAGGTAGGTGTTAAGCGAGCAAGTAAGACATTAGAAAACATCAAAAGTGCTTGGGTGCAGGATCAAGACGTGACTGTTGATAAAGATGGGAATATTGATGAGTATCGCGTGCTACTTAAAGTGACTTTTGTATTGAAATAGAAATTTTCTATTTCACAAAAAAAGCCCGAGCTTGCTCGGGCTTTTTGGTTTTTATAGCAATACTTACTTTGCAAATGTGTTTTTAAGCATACCAATAATTGCCATCAACACACCACCGCCAACGCCACCGGAAGCAATACTACCAATGATGCCTGTAATGTCGGTGCCGCCCGCGCCAGCATCCATGCCTAGCATTCCCAATAGCGCACCACCGGCGCCGCCACCTATAATGCCGATAATTGAATTACCTATTGTGCCTAAGCTCAAATTTTTCATTAGGCCGCCGGTAACACTTCCACCAACTGCGCCGCTAATAAGATTAATGATGAGAGGAAGCAAACTTTCCATCTTATTTCTCCTGATTGTTTTATTATTTTAGTCAGATTGAGAGTGTTTACTACTATGGTTACAGTGTGATCGCTGAATATCATTATAGAGGTATCGCACCAAATTGGGACGGAATTTCTGGTTGAAGATTTATTTCTTTAATTATTAGATGCTTAGCTGGTTAATAGCGAGCTGAGATTGAGCTTTATAGAGAAAATTCAGTATATTTGGGGAACTAATTTGTTTAATAACGATTACTACACGGCCGAGTATCACGGACCATACGAACACTTTGAGCTGGGGGATTTTGGCTTAGAGTCTGGGGAAATCTTGAAAAATGCCCAGCTAGCTTATGCTGTTTATGGTGAGTTAAATGTGGATCGAAGTAATGCAATTTTATTCACTCTCATGTTTTCGGGTACTTCAAAAAACATGGCGCATTATATTGGCCCAGGCAAAGCATTAGACCCTGAAAAGTACTGCATAATTTTACCTAATCAATTAGCCAATGGATTGTCTAGCTCGCCGCATAATATTGATGGTGATCAAGCGATGGAAAATTTTCCTGAGTTAACCATTGGTGATGATGTTGTCGCACAACATCGACTGCTAACCGAGAAATTTAAACTGAATGAATTACAGCTGGTGACCGGTTGGTCGATGGGCGCTCAGCAAACATTGGAGTGGGCAATTCGTTATCCTGACATGGTGAAACGTGCCCACCCATAGCCGGGACCGCACGATATACACCGCATAATGCTTTATACGTAGACGTATTCTGTGAAGCGTTGATGTCTGATCCTGCCTTTAATCAAGGCCGCTATACTCAGGCGCATGCTTGCGAGCTTGGTTTGCAGCGTTTGGCTCATGTGTTTGCATTAATGGGTGTGTCAGCAGAATTTTATAAACAGCAGCAGTGGAAAAGGTTGGGCTTTGAATCTAAACAAGATTTCTTAGAGCAATTCTGGCAAGCATGGTTTAAACCCATGGACCCTAACGCGCTATTAGTGATGGTAAGAAAGTGGCAATCGGGTGATTCCAGTCAGCATAGCAATCATGATTTAGAGCAGGCTTTGCAGTCAATCAGAGCTAAGACGTACATCATTGGTTTTGAAAAAGACATGTTTGTGCCACCCGCTGATCTTGCTTATGAGCAGAAACATATAGCGCATAGCGAGCTCAAGCTAATACCCTCATTAATGGGGCGTTTCGCAATGTTGGGTTTGTTTGAAGAGGATTTTCAGGCGATTGATGGGTTGTTTTCAGAATTATTAGCTAGCTAGTGGGGTAGATGGAATCTGACTATTGCAGTGTTATACTGCGCTCCCAATTTGAATGGTGGTATTTTTATGTTTGGTTCTCGCGACAGTATCGAGCAAGTTGAAGAAGGTAATGAACTTGCACCTAAGTTTGATGACAACGGTCTTATTCCTGTCGTCACTACGGATATGACATCAGGTGAATTACTGATGATGGGTTATATGAATGCTGAAGCATTCACTAAAACCATAGAAACGGGTGAGGCGCATTATTGGAGTCGTAGCCGCGCGTTGCTATGGCATAAAGGTGCGACTAGCGGTCTGGTGCAAAAAGTAGCAGAAATGCGCATTGACGATGACCAGGACACCGTCTGGTTGCGAGTCGATGTTGCGGGTGGTGCCAGTTGCCACGTGGGCTACCGGTCTTGTTTCTATCGTTCTATTCCCATTGGTAAGCCTATTTCTGAAGGTCCGCTAACACTGACTTATCACGAAAGCGAAAAAGTATTTGATCCCAATGAGGTTTACGGGGATGCACCCAACCCTACCAAGCTGTAATCCTGGTTAAGTATAAATTGCAAATCTGAGTAAGCATAAATTATGAGTTATTTGATCCAAGAAATATCGTTATTTTTATTGTGCGCCTTTATTGTTGGCGTTGTTTACGGTTGGGTAGTACGCGGAATTCGCGCGCGTCGCGATCTGAATAATGTGTTGGATCAGCATCAAAAAGAGATCGCTCAATTACGTAAAGACAATGCTTCACTTACTGACAGGGTTGAGCAATTAGAGTTGATCCCTGCCAGTGGTGGTGGCGAAGACTGGCAAGATGAATATCCATTAACTGAAATTAAAGATATAGAAGCGTCGACGCTGTCTAAATTGTCAGCGATGCAAATCAACACAACCAAAGACTTGTGGAAATTCTGCAATAATGATGATGCGGTTTATGATCTTGCTGAGAAAATTGGTGTTGAGGATTTTGCTATTCAGCGGTGGGTGTCTATTTCACAATTGCTACGTGTTGCTAATATCGAAGCTGATGATGCCGTGTTGTTGGAAGCGACTGAAGTTTATTCGTTAGAAGACTTGTCAACTCAAAAGCCGGTACGCTTGGGAGAGAAATTGATGAAAAATAATGAGCGCGAAAAAATTCTGAGTGAGTTGCCAAATGAATCAAAATTATCTGGTTGGGTTGAGCATGCCCAACATATTCTTGACTTGAATCGCTGAGCAAATTTAGTTGAGTTGATAATCAATCGATATATCAACGCTGACCTTGAAGCCGATTGTTTCGTCTTCCGCCCAATCGCCAAGTCCAATATCAAAGTCACGCCTATCTAATTCGAGGTGCGTGCGTGCATGAGCATGATTGTTGTTAATGACTTGCCATTCTAAAGGGAAAGTAATCTGTTTTTGCTGATCCCGTATTTTTAATATGCCAGTGACGCGGTAGCGATTAGACTCAATAATGGAAATGTTGCTGCTGTTGAACGTGGCTTGTGGGAAATTGCTAAAATATAACCAATCTGATTCTGCTAATGCTTGATCACGATCACGACTATTGGTGTCGATTGAGGTGACGTCGATAGTGCTGCGTATATAGCTACTTTCTAAATCATTTGAATTAATTGAAATGACTGAGGTGAATTTTCTAAACACGCCATTAAATGCAATATCATCATAACTTGCAGTAAATTGAATCGATTGATCGCTTTGTAATGCTGTCCATTGTTGTGCTGCAAAGCACGGCGAGAAAAATAAAACACTTGCCAAGAATATGAAGACTTTCATTTTAAAACATGCGCCGTAACACATCATTCTTTTGTATGAAATGATGGTGCAGCGCAGCGGTTATATGAATTACTACCATCGTCGCCAAAGTGCACACTAAAACTAGGTGGGCAGTTTTTGCAAACACCTCTGTGTCTAAGCTGGGTTGAGTTATCGGCGGGATTTCAAATAAGCCAAACCATTGTAATGGAAAGTTGGCTGCTGAGTTGATCACCCACCCGCTAATGGGAATGCAAACCATCAAAACGTACATGAGTAATTGACCGGCCAGCGCAATTCTTCTTTGTGTTTTTTTTATTGAAGGCGAAGGCCTGGGCGCGGAATTCATGAGTCGCCAAATTATACGCAGGGTGACCATCGCCAATATAAGAATGCCAATAGATTTATGTACCATGAACATTTCTAGTTTGATGGGTGATAAGCGCGTATTAATCATAGTCACGCCAAGACCAAACATAAAAATGATGGCAATGGCCATAAACCAATGTAGTAAGCGGCTAATAAATCCCCAGTGCGATGCACTGTTTCCCCAGCTCATTGGTTAGTTTTCTGACCTTCTACTTCCAGGCGGATCTCAATGTCGTCACCTAATGCCGGTAATCCATAAGTCATCCCGAACAATGAGCGTTTCACCTCTGTGGTGGCAGAGAATCCGGCAGTATATTTGCCAGAGAAGGGGTGCTCACCAGACTTATTATGAGTGACCTTCAACACAATCGTCTCGCTATACAATCGTCTCGCTATGATCGAGTAGGGTTAGAGAGCCGTATACGTTCATTGTTTTATCTGCCAGTGATTCTATTTTATGGCTGATAAATGTCATTTTCGGGAATTTGTCCACATCGAAAAAATCTTGATTCTTCATATGGTCGTTCCACTTCTGATTATCCATATCAATGCTGGCTGTATCGATACTGATTTCAACGTGGGCAGCAGTCACATCATTCGGGTCAAATGAAAACGAGCCTTCAAAGCTTAAAAACTCACCTTGTGACTTAGAAAAGCCTAAATGGTCGCAAAAGAATAATATCTGTGTGTGAATTGGCTCTAATTGATAATTGGCTGCAAAGCCCGTGCTGCAAGTAATGCTCAGGATAGCTAAAATAATTAACCGCTTTACTGTTCGAATCATGAGAATTCTCGTGGTTATTTGTCTGTTTTATCAATGTTACTATCTAAGTAATTCAACAAGCCAGGTGAAATGGTCAAATGGCGTTGACTCAGGCTAGTGGAATACGTAACTATACTGTCTGAATTTAACAATTGTGCTAATGCTAGCAGGTCTCAGTCTATGAACAGTGCTATGGGTACAGGACAAGCGATTAAAGTGAGTCCAGATCAAGTAAGCGTGTGCTGCAGAGGCGCGAGTGATGCGTTTGGGCATCCCGCTGTTTACTTAACGTTTGCTGAGAAACCGACTGTGCGGTGTTATTATTGTGGATGTGAATTTAAACGCGCGTCTAATGATAGTGGGCATCTGCAAAAAGTAGATTAAATCCTGCTTTATATGTGATATTGATATAAACATAAATTTTACTTATAGTTTAAATGAAATACTCTTTCGCTATTTGAAGAGAGATAAGCGCATATCTAGCCACAATTCGCACAGCACAAGAATTAGTTAAATAGCCGTACAGGCTAGCTAACAATTTTACTATTTGATAACTTTTAAACAGGAACATAATTAATGTCTAATAAGATCAGTATTATGCTTATCTCTGGTAAGCGTGAGCAGCTGCAAATGGCGTCCATGGTAGCTTCTGTGGGTGCAGTCAGTGGCAATGATGTCACCGTATTTCTCTCAATGAATGCATTGGAATACTTTAAAAAAGACAGCGATGGTAAAGCACCATCGGATGGTCCAATGGGTGACTTGCTAGTCGAAAAAAATGCGCCAGAGTTTATGGAATTATTTGAATCTGCGGTTGAGTTGGGAGATGCAAAAATTCATCCATGCTCAATGGCTGTTGATATTATGGGGCTGAAAAATGATGATCTTGTCGATTATCTTTCAGAGTCTCTCGGTCTCACCAAATTTTTGGGTGCTGCCTCTGAAGGTCAAGTTTGGACATTTTAATTAACGGAGATATGAAATGGCAGATCGAAAGATAGTAGATGCAAAAAATACATTTTGCCCCGGCCCATTGATGGAGCTAATTGCAAATATGAAACAAGCAGAAGTCGGTGATGAATTATTGGTTTTATCGACAGACGAAGGATCAGCTAATGATATTCCTGAGTGGATTAATAAAGTAGGCCACGAAGTCATAGAAAGCTCAGAAGACGCAGGTGTCTGGAGCGTTGTGGTTAAAAAAATCAAATAAATTAATTTTAGCAAACTATTTAACACTTCAAAGAGAGGTCTAAATGAAAATCTTAATCGTCGGTGGCGGAATGGGTGGAACCATCCTGGCTAATAATCTGGCTCGTAAAATGAGAAATGAATTAAAGTCAGGTAAGACAAGCATCACCATGCTTTCTGCATCTGATAAGCATATGTATCAGCCAGGATTGCTGTACGTTGCAGTGGGTAAAATGAACCCATCTGAAATGTATCGTGACCAAGTTAGCTTGTTAGAGCCAAGTATTGAATTCAAAGTAGATCCAGTGACAGAGTTTAATCTTGATGATAATAACGTTAAGGCTAAAAGTGGCGCGACTTATAATTATGACATTATTGTCATTGCAACTGGTTCACGCACACACGCTGAAGGCACTCCTGGTCTTGCTGAATACGCAGAGCAGTTCTACACAGAAGCAGATGCTGTGAAGATGTATAAAAAGCTAGAAGCATTCGAAGGCGGTAAAGTCGTTGTTGCTGTTGGCGTTCCTCATAAGTGCCCAATGGCACCGCTAGAAATTACATTCATGCTGGTTGATTACTTCAAGCAGCGTGGAATTTGGGACAAAGTTCAGCTTCATTACACTTACCCAATTGGTCGTACTCATAGCTTAGAGCCTGTGGCTAAGTGGGCAACCCCTGAGTTTGAGCGTTTAGGCATAACTTATGAAACTTTTTTCAATATGAAAGAAGTGAATGAAAATGTCGTTATGAGTGAAGAAGGAACTGAAGCGGAATATGATTTGTTGATTACTGTTCCTGCTCATAAAGGTATGCAAGTGATTGAAGATGCTGGTTTAGGTGCGGGTGGATTTATTCCAACTGACCGTAAGCGTCTTAACATGGAAGGTCGTGACAATGTTTACGTACTAGGTGATACCACTAACTTACCCATTAGTAAGGCCGGTTCTACTGCTCATTTTGAAGCAGAAGCACTTTCTGAAAACATTGCATCAATTGCAACGATCGGAACAGCGACACGTGATTACGATGGCAAGGTATTTTGTTTCATCGAAGCAGGTGACGGCAAAGCAACTTATGCAATGTTTAACTACTTAACTCCACCAGATCCAAAAGCACCAACTGCAGGTATTCATATGTTTAAGACTGCCTACAATAAGATGTATTGGGCTAGTGCTCGCGGTTTACTCTAAAGGAGGCATGCGATGGGAAAGTTAGGAAATATTAGTATGGAAGCCGAGCGCTTAGTTGAGAGTGCAAGTGATGCCCTTACTGACGACATCGTTGGGCGTTTAGCAGAAGTGGCTGGCGATGGCTTAGCGCTTCTTGATCAAGCAAATAACAGTAACTTAGATAAAGCGTTACCTGCGATCAGCCGTATGGTTGAAAACGGTGACTTAGATCGTGTGGTTGATTTAGCACGCGTGATGGGTGCTGCTGGTGATGCGATGACAGATGACATTGTGTCACGTCTAGCAGAAACCGGGGGTGAGTTAATGTGTATTGCTGACCGGCTTGCGCGCAGTGAAGGTTTATTGCGTTTGTTAGATTTGTTAGAGCGTGAGCATGTTGTTAACTTGTTAATGGAGTTTGCGGAAGCTGCAGCTGCGGCTAAAGCTGATCACTCACCTGCGTCTAAAGGCGGCATTATGGGCATTATGGGCACTATGCAAGACCCTGATGTACAAGATGCATTGAAGTTCTTTGGAGCCATGTTTAAAGAGCTGAAAAAAGCTTAATAAACACGAGTTAGTCAAATGTAAATTAAAGCCCAGCAATCGTTGCTGGGCTTTTTTTATGGGGATTATTTATTTAATTTTGCCCACGTGTCTCGAAGAGTGACGGTGCGATTGAATACGACTTTTCCATCCTTGCTGTCGTGTTTGTCACGTGTGTAATAACCGGTACGCTCAAATTGAAAACCTTGCTCAGCTTTAGCCTCGGCCATACTCGGTTCGGCAAAGCAGTTGTCTAACACGACCAGCGAGTCCGGGTTAAGACTGTCTAGCATGTTTTCGGCAGCACCAGGATTGGGTGTGTTGAAAAGCCTGTCATAGGAGTTCACCTGAACAGGCAGCGCGTCAGCGACTGATACCCAGTGAATAGTGCCTTTTATTTTGCGTCCATCGGGAGATTTTCCGCCGCGTGTTTCAGGGTCGTAAGTGCAACGAAGTTCAATGACATTGCCATCAGTATCTTTAACGACGTCCGTACAAGTCACGTAATACGCATAACGTAAGCGAACTTCTCGACTAGGTCCTAAGCGGAAGAATTTCTTCGGAGGGTCTTCCATGAAATCATCTTGTTCGATATAAATTTCACGTGAGAAGGGAATGCTGCGTTTGCCTAGTTCTTCACGTTTAGGATGATTTGAGGCATCTAATTGTTCTGTTTGATTTTCGGGATAGTTCACGATCACGACTTTGAGTGGTTTAAGTACACACATAGCACGCGGAGAATTGTTGTTTAAGTCTTCGCGCACACAGTTCTCTAAAACGCCCACATCAATTTGCGAGTCTTTTTTAGTGATACCAATGCGTTCGCAAAAATCTAGAATCGCTGCAGCAGGGTAACCACGGCGACGTAAACCAGTGATCGTTGGCATGCGCGGATCATCCCAGCCATCAACATGATTTTCATCAACTAACTGGTGAAGTTTGCGTTTGCTGGTAATGGTGTAGTCTAAAGATAAACGTGCAAACTCAACCTGCTGTGGGTGACATGGCGTTTTAACCGTATCTAAAATCCAGTCATATAAAGGCCGGTGATCTTCAAACTCTAGCGTACAAAGAGAATGAGTGATGCCTTCGATGGCATCAGAGACGCAATGTGCATAATCATACATAGGGTAAATGCACCAATCGTTAGCAGTACGATGGTGGTGGGCATGCTTGATTCTATATAGAGCCGGATCACGCATATTAATATTTGGAGAGGCCATATCAATTTTTGCACGCAGTACGCATTCGCCTTCCTTGAATTCGCCTTGGTGCATACGATTAAATAAATCCAAATTCTCTTCTATCGAGCGGTCTCGATGTGGACTATCTTTGCCTGCTTCAGTAAGCGTGCCACGATACTCGCGTACTTGTTCTGCATTCAAGTCACATACATACGCTTTTTCCATTTTGATTAAGTCGATGGCGTATTGGTAAAGTTGCTGGTAATAATCTGAGGCAAAAAATAGATTGCTCCAGCGATGTCCCAACCAGGTGACATCGCGTTTTATTGATTCGACATACTCTTCATTTTCCTTGTCAGGATTTGTATCATCGAAGCGCAAATTACATTGGCCATTAAATTCTTGTGCAATACCAAAATTCAAGCAAATAGATTTTGCATGGCCAATATGTAAGTAACCATTCGGCTCGGGAGGGAATCTTGTCATAATAGACATTGAATTTTCTTCAATATCTTTACGGATTCTGGTACGAATAAAATTGTTAGAAGGTGTGGTTGTCTCTTCTGTCATAGTGATTATTAATGGGTTAATTCTGTTAAGAGTCTAAATATTTGACGCTTGTTTGAGTGGTTATTTTTGTTTGGCCTTGTTGGCTTTTTCTATCGCACGTTTACCTGCCGCTATGCGCTCAGATTTTTTAGCTAGAGGCGCGATATTATTCTTTCTTGTTATGAATCAGCTTCTGCAAAGTTATTGTAATGCTTGAGTACCTTTTTGACATATCCTTGAGTTTCTCGGTAAGGAGGAATTCCATCGTATTTCTTCACCGCGCCTGGCCCAGCATTATAAGCGGCTAACGCTAGTTCAATATCAAATTCGAATAGTTCTAACATTTTTCTAAAGTAGCGAGTGCCACCACGAATATTATCTTTGGCATTAAATACATTGTGCACACCCATTAACTTGGCAGTCTGAGGCATGAGTTGCATTAGGCCTTTGGCGCCAACACTGGAGACTGCGTAGCGATCAAAACAAGACTCCACCGTGATAATGGCTTTAATCAGTTGTTCGTTAACGCCATATAAGTCAGAGTACTGTTGTATAATTGGGGCATGATCTTTGGCTCGACTAGAAATTGAACTGGCGCAAGAGACCGAGGCAGTTGGGCGTCCAATAATGGCAATTAATTTGTAGTTTTGTGCGGGTAAGTTTTTGTCTGAATACCAGGTGGTTCCATCTTCATGCTTGTAGACAAAATACTCGCCATAGCAATTCATGCTCAGGGCTAATAATCCAACTAGCGAAAGTGAGCATTTAAACAAAAACCTAAAACTGTATTTTGAATTAACCATAATTGTTATCGAGTGTAAGTATGACTATTGTACCCAGAGTTGGAAGTAATTCTCTGACATTTTGTGAATAGAAAGTGTCCGTTTATCTTTAGACCATAATGTTGCATTTTACAGAAGTATTAACGCTACTCGATAATAATCGTCATTATTCAGGACAAGTGCTTGCTGAGCGCTTGAATGTCACGCGTGCCACTATCCATAACTGTATCGTCAAAATCGAGTCACTGGGCATTTCAGTTGAGCGTATTAGAGGTTTGGGGTATCGACTAAAACAGCCACTAGACCTGCTGAATCAAACTGAAATTCAGTCCCAACTCAGTCCACAATTGACAGCTAAGTTGCTAGATCTACATTGCTTGCAAGAAGTTGATTCAACTAATCGTTACGCGGCTGACTTAGCGTTACCTCAAGTGGGCGAGTATTCAGTGGTTTTGGCAGAAATGCAGACAGCGGGAAAAGGGCGCAGAGGAAGACACTGGGTATCTCCTTATGCTGCCAATGTCTACTTATCAATACTATGGCCATTACAAAGGCCCCTACATAAGGCAGGAATGCTGAGCCCTATGTTAGCGATCAGTATGCTGACGGCGTTAGAAGCGCTGGGTGTTAGCGGCTTGAGCTTGAAATGGCCTAATGATATTTATTGCCATCAACAAAAATTGGCGGGACTACTTATTGAGTGCTCAGGTGAAATAAGTGGAGGGTGTAAAATGGTTGTAGGCATCGGAGTGAATGTGCTTATGTCCCAGTCTGAAGGCATTACTATTGATCAGCAATGGACAGACATGCTTAGTCATACACAAGACAGGCAATATTCGCGCAACGAGGTATCGGTAAAACTGATTAATAATGTTGTCTCTGCGTTGGTTCAATTTGAAAACAACACGTTTAATGACCTCGTCGATACTTGGTCACAGTGGGATATTATGAAAGATAAACATGTGGAGTTACATGGCGTCCAATCCATTCAAACCGGTATTGCGCGTGGTATAGATAATGATGGATGCTTGTTGCTTGAAACATCAACAGGTGTGGAAAGAATATCTGCCGGTGATGTTAGTTTGCGGGAAAGTGCATGAAGTTATTAATCGATTTTGGCAATAGCCGTAGCAAATGGACAAATCTGCAGTATCAAGATTTGCATGCAGCAAAAGCTTACGTGTACAAAAGTGCAGTCTCAACCCAGCGTGTGAGAGAAGTTGTTGAGCAAATTTGTTTTGATTCAATTCAAGAAATACATGCTGTGAGCGTACTCGGAGAGGTGTTTGAAAAACAGTTTTCTAGTGAAATTAAGAAGATCGCTGGCATAGACATTAAATTCCATGTTTCTCAAGCCAATAGTTTTGGTGTGATGTTAGCCTATGCAAACCCATCAACATACGGAGCCGATAGGTATGCGGCATTAATTGCGGCGCATCACAAAACGCCGGGTGCAAAAATTGTGATTGACTGTGGTACTGCAACCACAGTTGATGTGATTGATGCCAATGGACAGCATAGGGGTGGGTTAATCATTCCAGGGATACAATTGATGTGCTCAGCATTAGCGAATAAAGCGGCGGGAATTACTCTGCCTAAACACGCTAATCCATCACAATTGTTTAATGATAATACCGCCGATGCGGTCTACTCTGGCAGCGCACTTGTGCTTAGTCATGGTGTGAATGGGATTATTCAGCAGATTGTGAGTAAAATTAATGAACCCGTCACAGTCTATGTTACTGGCGGAGAGAGCCATATGATGGCTCATGCTGATATTGACTATGTGGCGTGTCCTCATTTGGTCTTAGAAGGCTTACAAATCATGCAAGGTTAATGACATGAGAGCAATTGTTTTATTTCTGGTATTTTTGAATCTCGCCTTTTTTTATTGGGCTAGCGAATTTGATTCAACACAACTGGTGTTACAGGCGCCTAATGATGTTTCTGGCTATAAGCCCATTAAATTACTGACTGAGTTAGAGCAAGAAATTGAGTTATCAAGCAATGAATTGTCTGTGAAGGCTGAGCAGATTTCACTTGAGACAGCGACCAAAGAGAATATCAAACCCCAGAAATGCTTTTCGTTGGGGCCTTTTGATTCCAATGAAAAATCTGACAATGTTTATGACACGCTATTTGTTGCCGGCATTCAATCAAAACAAAGAAAAGTCAACCAGCGCCAACCAAAAAGCTATTGGGTATATTTGCCTGTCCATGAGTCACTCGCTGAAGCGAAAAAAGTGGTGAATTTTCTTGAGCAAAACAATGTTGATGAGTTCTATATCTGGTTAGAAGAACCTCAGGAAAACGCTGTTTCATTGGGCTTGTTTAAGAAGTTATCTACTGCCAGGGACAAAATTGCAGAAATAAAGAAATTGGATCTAGAACCAGAAATAGAAGTGCGATTTGAAGAGTTTTCTGAATATTGGGTGGATTTTAATCACAATGATGCAGGTCATCAGCCTAAAGTTATCGAAGAAATGCTAAGAAAGAATGACCGTATGTTGATATTAGAGACAAAGTGCTCATAAAGCATTGATTGACGCCGCAGATTTAACTAGACTGCACCTCCTGCGATATTCATGGTGTTCACCAGGTATGCAGTAAGGTTAGCCGGCGTAGCTCAGTTGGTAGAGCAACTGACTTGTAATCAGTAGGTCGGGCGTTCAAATCGTCTCGCCGGCTCCATTTATCAATAACTTACGAACATTCCAAAACACTACTGTCTAATAAATTCAGTAGTTGTCTAATATTTTCCTATTTGATGTACCTATATTTTTTTACCAGGGACTACATTGTATTGGTGAAAGTACATTTTGGTTTCTGGTAATAGCATTTTGCTATATTGGACCGGGGACCTACTTCCTAATAAATTCATTTAAGTCTCGAAAGAAAATTTGAATCACCTACACAATAAGTCATTCAGCTTGGAGCATCGCTAGGCGGCGTTCTATTAGCTTAAGTGTTATGCGTATATCTCGATGAATAAAATTAATCCAAAAAAATTAATCAACAGTAAATGGACTGCTTTGAGTCCAATCAACAAAGAAAAGCATTTCTTGGTTGCTGAGGTGGAGTTTGATGAAGATGGAATAGTGATGTCCTGTACCATAGAGGCAGTTATGTCTAAACGGATGATTGCAATACAGTGGCAGGATTTAAAAGACGCTAATCACTGGGCCCACGGTTGGCGGTGACCGGTATCTGCAAATGAGCACTATTGGCTGAAAGCGAACAGTTTGGATAATATAGTCGCAAGCAACACAAAGAAGATTCTGTTGTATGCTCAGAATAAGTAACCTCACCGAATTGGAGTACAGAGCATTGAATCAAAGTATTACCCTGCGCAAACCTGACGATTGGCACGTACATCTTCGGGATGGAGCCATGCTGGCAATGGCGCTTCCATGGACGTCAGCAGCGTTTGGACGGGCTATTGTCATGCCAAACCTGACGCCGACGGTGACCACTAGCGCTCAAGCTTCTGCGTACCGAGAGCGAATTTGCCAGCTCCTACCTGAGAACAGCAGCTTCGAACCACTAATGACCTGCTTCTTAACGGACGCAACAGATCCGGATGATGTTGCCCAAGGATTCGCCGACGGCATTCTCACCGCGGCGAAAATGTACCCGGCTAATAGCACAACTAATTCGGCAACGGGGGTGACAGATGTCAGCAAGATTTATCCAGTACTCGAGCGTATGCAACAAATCGGCATGCCACTGCTTATCCATGGCGAGGTGACTGATAGAGAGGTTGATATATTTGATCGCGAGAAAGTATTTATCGACAATATCCTCACTAAGCTACGCTCTGACTTGCCTGAATTACGAATCATACTGGAGCACATTACGACGGCAGACGCGGCACAATTTGTCAGTGAAGCAAGCGTTTTCACCGCTGCCACCATTACTCCTCATCACTTAATGATAAATCGCAATGCGATGTTCGATGGTGGAATTCGGCCACACATGTATTGTTTGCCGATAGTAAAGCGTGAACGTCATCGTCTGGCTTTGCGCAAAGCTGCCATCTCTGGAGACGAATGTTTTTTTCTGGGAACAGATTCGGCGCCGCACTTGAGCCAAGAAAAAGAATCGGCGTGTGGTTGCGCGGGTATCTTTTCTGCGCCGGTTGCGCTTGAATTGTATGCGCAAGTCTTCGAAGAAGAACAAGCGCTAGATAAGCTTGAGGGTTTCGCTGCAATTCATGGTGCAAAGTTCTATAACAGGCCAGTGAATGAAGAGACCGTCACGCTAGTCCGGTCACCTTGGCAACCACCAGAGACAGTGCCGGTCAGTGACAATAATCACGTTTGCGTGTTTAGTTCCGGACTAGCGTTAAACTGGCGGTATCAAAGTAAGTAACAACTAAAACAAAAGAGTTTGGCTGAATCGCATAAATGGATCGTTCACTTGAAGATTAGTTTTAGATAATGAGGGTAAGGAAAGCACGGCTTCTATGTCTTTTTATGGTGTGTCTTACGTCTGTACATTCAGAAGAACTATTGAAAACAACTTCAACCTGGGAAGGTGGAGAGATAGCCTACCCTGAGGGTGAGCCTGAAATTACCTCTTTTAAATTAAAAATAGCAGCGGGTGAGATTTCAAAATTCCATTGTCATCCTGTGCCGACTCTTGGGTATATATTGAAAGGTGAGGTGGAGGTAGAAACAAAGAGCGGAAAGAAAATTATATTGAGAGAAGGTGAGTCAGCTGTCGAAGTTTTCCGAACGGTGCATCGAGGTAAAGCGGTGGGTGGACCAGTAGAAATTGTAGTCTTCTATGCAGGGGCAACGAATGTTCCCAATACAGTCCTGCCAGCAAACGATCCAGAACATATTTATTGTAATGAATGACGCATTAACACGCGGCTGTTTTTTTATGAACAAGTAAACAGCATTAGTGAGAATGAAAAGTAGTAAGTGAAGGTACGCGGAAAGTTAATGATCAATCCTACAACTTGCATCAGTTGATTGTACCTTCTTGCTTTACTATTCCTTTCAGTATCGACTGAATATTTAATCGAGACCGAAAGGAAGGATAGTCATAGCAGATATAGACATTATCACCTCCTCCATTTTTGTTAGTACGGGTTTAATTTAATCCCAAAAAGAGAAGCTTGCAAGACTTTAATGCTCGTTAAAGTCTAGATGTACTAGACGCGCACATTCTTGCTATAGCGCTTACATAGAAACACATGAACCCAGTATCAGTACCACTGAGTCTCGATTTTTTCTGGTGCTGTGTACAAAAGACGAGGTATTCGTGACTGAAAACTTATGGGTCACTATATTCATAATGAAATCTCCGTTTGTCTCACAGCTAACAATGTCAGCTAACAGTGGGTCGCAGGTCTCGTGTTCATATTCAGTGTCATATTCATAGACTGACCATTTAGCATCTTTAACTTTTACTAAGTAATTGGCGTCGGGTGTGAATCTTTCGCGTATCCACCGGCCATTCTTATAATCATAACCACTAGACTCCTCGGTTGTGCATAGGTAGGTTTTGTCTTCTATGAACGTTGTATCGTTAGCGGTGAGAGTGGATGAAAGTAGGAGTAAAAATATCAGTATGAATTTCATTAAGGTGTGCTTAGTTGTATTAATAAATTGGGTAAGTCTCCCGTGTCATTTTGTTGCGACCTTTTGTTTGTCGCTAAAATCAATCAACTAAGATAACTTGAATTTAATAGTAGTATATTTAGTCTATCTCTTATATAGCCATTTTCTTTAAATGGCGCTTTGAGAGCTAAAGTTATTATTCCATTTCAACTCTAATGACGGCATGCAGAAAACAGTGTTGTCGGCCTGAATGGCTAGCAGCGCATAACTGAATCCATCGCTATAAGAGCTGGCAATCAGCGCACACCGTACGTTGTCTTTGCAAAACGCCAGCGCCATGTTGCCAGTCATGACTTTTGCTTGTGCCTGGCTAAAGCAAAGCAATAGCAGCAGGCATAAAATTACTTTCTTCATGCTTATTTTGTGTAGTTTCTATGTGTATTTTCGCTAAACATAGCGCATTAAGCTGTTTGACACTGTTTAATGCGTCACTAAATACATAATTCCATGTGGTTTATTGGCTTGTGCGGAATATTGGATTGTGATTTCATCGGCATTCAATTTTAATAAATGAGTGCTCATTAATGATTAGAATGTTGAGTGTGTTGATATCGCTAGTGCTTATCAGTGCTTGTGCTAGCCAAGTGAAAGACGACCCGAAACAAGTCGCTGTGCAGAAAACGCCATTAGATGGAATTTGGGTGGGCAGTTTTGATATTAGAGGACGTGGTCCTTATGACTTTTATGCTATTCATGTCGGTGAACGTTCAACAGCGGTGAGCCACAAAGCAAAGGCTATGTGCGTAGGCCAGGTTCAACAGAATGAAGATTATTATTATGCTAAATATAATTTGTATGCTTTAGATGGTTCTCCCTTTGACTATGCGCGTCTCACGGGTGAGATTAAAGAGGGGCAGATTCAATCGCATTTCACTACCTTGAATGGTGGCGATACCGGCAAGATGCAGCTTAACTACAGCGACTTGTATGAGCAGCCTTCCTCATTGGAATTATTAGAAGGACGATGGAAGTTTACCGATAGAGATGGATTGGCATTTGAATTAGTCATAAAAAATGGCGTGATTAGTGGCGCCGATTCTGACAAATGCCAATATGCAGGAAACGTGTCTTTAATTAATTCTTTATATAATGCGTATGACGTCAAACTACTAATTAGCAGTTGCGACTCAGTGAATGGTGAGTATAAAGGCTTGAGTTATATCGATGATAAGCACTCAATCTATCTTCGCGTTGATGTCGGTAATGAGTCTTATGGTTTTCATTATGACTTTGAAAAACACACTGATTCTTAATTTGAGTTCTAGAGCGTTGGAAGCACGCTAATTATTTTTTAGACCATTTCTGCCACAGGATTGTTGCAGGGTGATCGTTTAAGCTATTGTCGAGTAAAGTCATCAGTTCGCAACCATAGCTTAGTTCCCAAATTCCATCGCCGACATGAAACGGAATTTCGTTTATTTCTTGCGTATATTGCTGAATAGAGCTGTCTTGCTGCTTAATGCACTGACAGAGAAATTTTTCTTCAGCAATTTTTTCAATGCTAATAATTAAATGCCAAGTATTGCTTGGGATTGATAATAATAGTGGCGGTTGTGCTTCTAAAATATTGATGCGTTGATTTAGCATTAGCTGAATGTCTTAACAGAGTCGCCGCGTCCAATCGCGAAATACTCAATGCCTTGGTTCTTTAGATAAGCCGGATCATATAAATTACGACCATCAAAAATCATAGGGTTAGCCAGCGTGGATTTAATATGCTCGTAGTCGGGGCTGCGAAACTCTGTCGATTCTGTCACTATGATGAGTGCATCTGAATCTTCTAGTGCTTGGTTAGCATTGGCACATAGTATTAAGTCATCACGCTTGCCATAAAGATGTTTGCACTCTTTCATAGCAACAGGATCATACGCTCGAATTGTTGCACCTGATTTCCATAACTGTTCCATCAGGGTTCGACTTGATGCTTCTCGCATATCATCCGTATTAGGTTTGAAAGCTAATCCCCAGAGTGCAAATGTTTTGCCTTTTAGATTGCCTTCAAAACGCTGATTAATTTTATCGAATAACACTTGCTTCTGTTTTTGGTTGACTTGATCGACTGCAGAAATAAGCGTGGTTTCAAAATCCGCCTTGGCACCGATATGTTGAAGTGCTTGCACGTCTTTAGGGAAACATGAACCACCATATCCACAGCCCGGGTAAATAAAGTGATAGCCAATACGAGGGTCGGAGCCAATACCAAGGCGGACTTGTTCGATGTCAGCTCCCACTTTCTCTGCCAGATTCGCCAGCTCGTTAATAAAGCTAATTTTAGTGGCGAGCATTGCATTGGCGGCATACTTGGTGAGTTCTGCGGAACGTATATCCATGACCTTCACGCGATCATGATTACGATTAAACGGCGCATAGAGGGTTTTCATCAGCTCGCTAGCACGTTGGCTATCGGTGCCGACAACAACACGGTCAGGTTTCATGAAATCTTCAATTGCAGCGCCTTCTTTCAAAAACTCGGGATTAGACACAATGTCGAATTCACTTTTAGAGCCAGTTTTCTCTAAAGTCTGAGTGATCTCATTTCTGACAATATCAGCAGTCCCGACAGGGACGGTTGATTTTGTCACGACGACTCGATATTCATCCAGGTGCGATGCAATAGTGTTGGCTACGGCAACCACGTGACGTAAATCTGCCGATCCGTCTTCATCAGAGGGCGTGCCTACGGCAATAAACTGAAATAACCCATGTTCAACGCCTTGTTTTGCGTCTTGAGTGAATTCGATGCGACCAGCGTCAAGGTTCTTTTTGATCATGTCATCCAAACCCGGCTCATAAATAGGGATGATTCCCTGTTTTAGCTGGTTGATTTTCTCAGCGTCGATATCGACGCATAGCACCTGATTACCGACCTGTGCCAGGCAAGCGCCGGTCACCAGGCCTACATAACCTGAGCCATAGATAGTTACTTTCATGAATTATTTCTAATTTTGGTGGATTCGAAAGCGAAATCATAAAAGATTACGGCCGTGATTAGCAGTAAATTTATGCGTAAATTTGAATTTTCATCAAACCTAGTATGAATTTTAAGAATTAGTCTCGCGAATATCTCTTTTGGGAGCCAAATATAAGCAAGTTTGCCAAAAAATATGATCTATTGTTGAAGTTAGATGATATTTACACAATATATTGCCAGTATGCTGTTGACACCCGGCTTGTACATAATCGACAATAGCCGGCTTTGTGCACGGAGGGGTACTCAAGCGGTCAACGAGGGCAGACTGTAAATCTGCTGGCTATGCCTTCGTAGGTTCGAATCCTACCCCCTCCACCAGAAATTTGATTAGATGCGGGTGTAGTTCAATGGTAGAACCCCAGCCTTCCAAGCTGACTATGTCGGTTCGATCCCGATCACCCGCTCCAACTATATGCCGGGCAAAGATGTGATGGCAAATAGCTGATTAGGTGTTAGAACGCTGTGTACATAGTAGAAAAGTAGAATTGGCGTCCAAGAGTGAGGTCAAGAAAGAGATAAGAATGGGAGTGGACAGGCAAGATATCATTGCCCATATAGCTCAGCGGTAGAGCACTTCCTTGGTAAGGAAGAGGTCTCCGGTTCAAGTCCGGATATGGGCTCCATATAATACTGGGCCCGAAATTGTATTTTTAGTAATGATTAATAATATTTAAGAGGTATAGATCAATGTCGAAGGAGAAGTTTGAACGCAACAAGCCACATGTCAATGTGGGGACTATCGGCCACGTGGATCACGGGAAGACAACGTTAACAGCAGCGTTAACGAAAGTTTGTGCAGAAGCGAA
>CAWUWP010000053.1:0-11416 GCA_963926275.1 uncultured Gammaproteobacteria bacterium
ATTAGCCGAACCTAGTTCTCAAAATATAAATTGTTACCTCTTATCTTGCTAAGGGATAATCACTCTTTTATTCAGCCTGGGATTTATCGCTAACCACTATTTGACTCCGGTCACCCATGATATGTATAGAGCCAACCCATAAAGTAGTCCATGTATAGCTATTGCGAGAATAATAGCAATAACCACAAATCTTCCCATACTGTTACTAGAAGCATCACGTTCTAGATTTTTTCTGCTTTGAATACCCACAAATGAGGCCAGTACGCTTTTTACTACTTGCCAATTAGATAGTTTCTGTCCTTCCATTTCATTCATATATTAACCTCAATCATAATCGCTAACCTTCATCAATTAGCAAACCTTACCTATAATTTCTCAGCATTTAAACTCACCAGAAAGGATACAAATATTGCTTACTGCAGGCAATTAATTGGGCTTGATTACAAGATAACTATCACATAGGGAATAGTATAGCCCAGTCTATGGTGATTTATTTTATGAGCATAATCATCAGTATCAGCACGAGCACAACATGAGGGAGTGCGACGGTAGGCCTAATTGCTTATTGCCAATATTCAGCCATCAAATCGATAATTCCTGCACGATTCTTCTGGAAATCACTATTAAGCTGAAACGCTATCCCAGCATCTCCAGTTAACAAGTAATTTTTAATAATCGACTTTCAACATGTGACTGGTATGTTTTCCAAATAGCATCTTGCAACCATAAAGTTAATAATAATAAAATAACAAAAACACTGATGCTACCTGAAAAACATGCTGTGCTTAACAGTGCTACATTAACCAACTTAATAATCAGTGAACAAAGTGCAACCAATATGCTAGCGACATACTTCAGAATTGAAGGACAAAAACTGCAGCTAAAGCAGCAGTACTACACACGCTTTCAGGCTGTCATACCCGCCAAGAAGGTGTTTCGTTTTTTTCAGATAGACAACAAAATTGATGCGCTTATTCGTTGCGATATTGCTAAAAAGTTACCATTAATTGAACCCGATATGGAGTTCTAGCTTCAAATCAAACAGGCGAGATCAGTCTCGCCTGTTTAAATGCTCAGTAATTTTATTCTTTTTCTGGCTCACCCTGCCACAGCATTTCATAACCAATCTCATATGTTTCATTAGCATAATCTGCTAGTGCCTCGAACTTCTCTCTAAATGCAGCATCGGCATGAGATTTTTCATGTTGCTCGAAAGACTTCCAGTAAGTGACAATCGAAATATGATCTTCCATTTGATTTTTTGATGCGAATGAACCTTGATCTGAAATAAACCCACCAAATTTATATACCTGGCCGCCTATGAATCCACCCTCATCGTCTCCATAAGTGTTCTTCACTACATTACACATTTCACCAAGTGCTAATTCGACATCTTCAACTTTTACTCCGTCTTTTAACTTCACAACGTTGTAAAGCATGACGCATCCAAAGGGGATAGAAAGTGGCTCAAACATATTAACTCCTTAAACTATTTATTAATGATCAGAGCTCAATTATATAAGAACTGCACAAATAATCTTTATCTCGTTTGCGCAATATACTAACAGTCCTAATATAAAATTGAAGCTTGTGGAACCTATTAGTTACTACAAATTACGTGCGTTTCTCATAACACTGGCTTTTCCCACAAAAATAACCACTCTGCTTTACTGAGTATTTAATTCGCACATACACAATATTTTCGAGGCTTTGATAGTGACATTATAAGAATCAATTATTTAGCATTAAAATAAATATATCAATTTGGAATTATCCGAGACTCAACCAGATCACACAGTGACGCGATAACAACAGACCACTCGCGTTCACCTGATGGACGATTGATTAATAGAGCATGCTGCATCAAATAGTTAGCAAGCCATTGCTAGCTTAAGCACTAATATTATGGAATTAGAGGCGGTAGCGACACAAAACTCATCCCAACCAAATAACTGACATCTAGGTGTCAGTCCAATTTTGATTCTGGCTATATCAACCGTCCACAAATGGCTACCAAACTCCAATCTGCAGAATTAATTTATGCTGGGTTTGCATGTTGGGCACAACCCATGGATGAATTGTTTACTCGCACACTCACTGAAAACATCATTATTAATACCAGCTCTAATAGTATTATCAGCCACCCCTGGTCATCGAGTGCTAATTTAAACAATCAATTAACTGCAAAAATAATAAAATTTGAAAACAATACCAGCGCAGATGCGCTGCTCATTAATTCAGTGGCAGTTAATTATTAATAATGACGCACAACAGGCCTCATCAATTTATTCACAATGCCGTGCAAGCGCAAACAGCGCTCGACTGATGCCGATCAATGTTGACCACCATCAAGTGAATTATGCTTTCAAGCCGACCTTACTTACCTTATTCAAGGTTAACTATTCATGGAAAAAAACACTGTTTGAAGAAATTGGCAGGAAAAATACGGTAGAATTTATAGCTATTAAACTTTATTACCACATCTATGAAGACGAAAGCATTAACCAATTCTTTAAACCTATTGATTTTACAAAACAGTCAACCAAAATGACTGCTTTCTGACTTATATTTTTGGTGTTCCCGCTTTTTACACTGCGCGAAATATGCGTAAATCACATAAGGGCCTTGTTGCCCGCAAACTACAAAAACAAGTATTAGCGAAACTTGAAAATCATCGTGACGATGTCTTGTGTCGTTAAACATCAACATCTATAAGCTTGCCGCATTAATAGTGCGGCGGCTTTTCATCAAAATCTGACCCACCTCCCAGTGAACCGCTGACTTCATGCATCCTATCTCTTAACTCTTTACAGCAAATCTCCAATCCATCGATTTGCTTCTGCATGGAAATCATCACCATTCCCAATTCTTGAATATTATCTTCTTGATAAGCAATCTTAGACTGCAAATCCATGATGGCATCATCGCTCATAAACACTCCATTCACTCGTTAAAGGTCGCCACAAGACCAGCGGGCATATTTTATCCATAAATCCCATTCTAAAGGGCATTGTGATTTAGTACTATGTAACTTATTTCATTAAGTGGGTATCTAGCATGGACTGGTCAATTATCATCTTTCTAGTAGTTATTGTAGGCATGATCCTTTATGTCATCGGCATTTATAACAAGTTAGTCAGCCTTAAAAATCGTTTTGGGAATGCTTTTGCTCAGATCGAAGTCCAACTTAAGCGCCGTTATGACCTTATTCCCAATTTAGTAGAAACAGCCAAAGGCTATATTCAACACGAGCGCGAAACACTCGAAGCTGTGACCGCTGCAGAAATGCTGCCAGCTCATTACTTGATAAAGCCAAATCTAACCCCGGCAGTGCCGCCGCCATCCAAGATCTAGCCGGTGCAGAGGCTGCACTTGCATCATCGATGGGTAAATTCAACTTAGTGGTTGAGGCCTATCCTGACCTTAAGGCCAACGAGAACATGATGCAGCTTTCTGAAGAATTAACCTCAACTGAAAACAAGGTGGCTTTTTCTCGACAGGCATTCAATGATTCTGTGACTGCTTATAATGAGTTCCGTCAAAGCTTCCCACCTATCTTTTTTGCGAGTGCATTTGGACATCCCACCGATGCTAATTTACTGATCATGGAAGATAGCGCTGAGATTCAAGCGGCTCCCAAGGTGTCATTTTAATCAGACATTTTTTATCATTAAGCAATAAGGCTATTGTGCTGATCTTAGCGACTAAGTTCTGCTTATGAATTTTTTTGAACTCCAAGATCAGGCGCACAAAAAAACATGGCTACTGATTGCATTATTTTCAGTCGCCGTGTTGTGCATTATTGGCCTCACTGTGGCTTTAATCACCGCATCATTTTGGGGATTTGGGCAATCAACCTCAGTTAACCATGCTGCAGGTATTCAACCCATGCAATGGGGCTCAATAACAAAAACTGCGGTCGGCGTGATTGCCGTGATTGCTTGCGTGATTATTTACAAGCACCTGCAATTATCTCAAGGCGGTAGTCATGTGGCTGAAATGCTGGGGGGCCGTCCCATTGAACAAGGCACTAACAATGCCAACGAGCAACAACTACTCAATGTAGTAGAAGAAATGGCCATTGCCGCAGGTTTACCGGTTCCACCTGTTTATGTACTTGAAGAAACTACCATCAATGCATTTGCAGCAGGGTTTAATGAGAGTGACGCAGTACTAGGTGTCACGCGCGGAACTTTGGAGCGATTATCTCGCGATCAGATTCAAGGCATTATTGGTAATGAATTCAGTCATGTATTGCCTGGCGATATGCGCTTAAATTTACATCTAATCGCAGTCCTCGCTAGCATTATATTTATCAGCCAGACAGGCACATTAGCGTTATACAGCACGTCAAGATCACGCTCTAAAAGTCGGGGTGGATTACCAGTGTTAAGCATTGGCATAGGGTTGCTGGTGATTGGCTCTATTGGCACTTTCTTTGGCTCTGTCATAAAATCAGCAGTCAGTAGACAACGTGAATACTTGGCAGATGCATCTGCTGTTCAATACACTCGTAACCCAGATGGTATTGCTGATGCTTTAAAAGTAATTGGCTCGGGTGTGGGCTCAAATATGGCGTCACCAAGTGCGAGCGAATGCAGTCATATGTTTTTTGGTGATGCTCTGTTCTTACGCGCCTTTGGATTTTTGTCGACTCACCCACCATAAGAAACACGTATTCGCCGCATTCAACCCAATTGGGATGGTAACTACCTCGTCGGAAAATCTATAAAGCCTAAAAAGAAATCAACGACAGCAACTGCAAAAAAAAAATTAGCAGTTTAGCAGACTCATTAAGGAGCACAGGATTCCTTGACCCGATCATGGTCGGCATAGCGACAGTGCTAATGCAATCACTGCCTAAAGCTATTAATGATTCAACCCATACGCCAGGTAGCGCCTATGCCTTAATGCTGGCACTGCGGTTAGATAAAGACGAATCCATTCGTAAACAGCAATATGCGTTAATTGAATCACAGGCCTTGCTGTTATCCGAGGTCAAGCGTTATGCCAAAGATGTAGATAAGCTATCTCAAAAAGATATTTTACCCATTATTGAAATGTCTATTCCCGCCTTAAAAAGATTATCCTCACAACAATATAGTGAGTTTAAACATCACTTAACTCAATTTATTTTTGCAGATAAAAATTCCGACCTGCAAGAATGGTTGCAATTCCGTTTATTGGGTTATTATCTAGATCAACACTTTAATATTGGCAATAAGAAGAGATTTGTACGCAGCTATCATTCGCTGCCACAAATTAAAGAACCAATAATTTTCGTCATGTCTTTACTTGCTAATGAAGCTCATGATTCTGATGAATTAAAAGATGCTGCATTCGCTAAAGGTATGCATTGCTTAAACATTGAGAACACTTCAAGAATCTCGGCACAGCAACTAGAATTTATTGACGTGAATCAATCTATAGAAAAAATAGATTACTTAGTACCACTATTAAAAGATGAGTTTTTAGCCGGTTGTGCAAGTTGTATTGAGCAAGACAACTCTATTACACCAATGGAATGGGGGTTATTACGTGTTATTGCCGCTTGCATTGGATGTCCAATGCCTATTGTTAATTGTCCAGATTAATCTTTGCGCCGATAGCTTTCTATCGCTTCAAAAAATTGCTCTTCAGAAATTTCGCCTCTGTCGTAAAATAATCGAAATAACTGCTTAGCTCTCAAATCATCATTCACTATCTGTTTTAAAAATAAGCGGAGTATCTGTGTTTTTGCTGAACTTATTTCTGCACTGGCAACTGACATATCTCAATTCCATTTGAGCTGATCGTGGTTTAACGGTAACTCAAGTGTTGCTCATCGTTAATAGCTCACCTGTCTCAAGGGGATCGAATTGCCGACCAAAATACTAGTATAATTATCTAAAATACATTTCAAACTCAGTCTAATGAAAAAACTGCTTTTCATACTATCAGTGACTGCGATTGCTTTATTCTCAGTAGATCGCTTGACAACGCATTTATATGCGCCCAATAAAAACTCTAATATTGTGGTGATTTACACTACCGAATGGTGTCCATACTGCAAGACCTTGCGAGAAACCCTAAACAATTATCAAATCCCCTACTTTGAGCGTGACACAGAAAAATCTTTACACGGCATTGCCGGTTACTGGGCGTTACGCGGACGTGGGGTGCCAATATCATTGATCGGATCAGAAGTCATTCATGGCTACGATGGGCAAATTATTACTGATGCTTTAGTTGGCGCGGGCTATGAGATTTCCGCAGATTGGCCCACAGATAAACCATAATAGATTTGCATTTGCGCCTTTAAACAAAATATTATTCACATACACTAGCTAGACACTTCAGGATTATCACTTTGACTAAAGCACCTGTTTTTCTTTGCGTTGGCAAAGGTGACACCGAACAAAAAATTCGTCTTGATCGCGCTAATCGACATGGCCTGATTGCTGGCGCGACCGGCACAGGAAAAACTGTCACGCTACAAATTTTAGCGGAAGGCTTTTCAAAAGCTGGCGTACCTGTATTTGCAGCTGACGTTAAAGGTGATTTAAGTGGTATCTGCCAAGCAGGTAAAGACAATCCTAAAATGATTTAACGTGCCGCTGAAACTAGGCCAGAGAATTATGCTTTCCAAGGATACCCCACTGTATTCTGGGATCTGTTTGGTAAAAAAGGTCACCCTATCCGCACCACTGTCTCAGAGATGGGGCCATTGTTACTTTCACAATTACTTGAACTCAATGATACTCAAGAAGGCGTGATCAATATTGCCTTCTCGCTTGCCGATGATGAAGGGATGTTACTACTAGATCTAAAAGACCTGCGCGCTATGCTGGACTTTATTGGCGAGAATTCTTCTAGCATCAGCACTAAGTATGGCAATGTCAGCAAAGCATCAGTGGGCGCTATACAGCGCCGCTTATTAGTATTGGAAAACGAAGGCGCTAAAAAGTTTTTTGGTGAACCTGCACTTGAGCTAAATGACTTTATGCGTTGTGATGATTCTGGGAAAGGCTATATCAATATATTATCTGCTCAAACATTAATGCAGAATCCAAAATTATATTCAACATTTTTATTATGGCTACTTTCATGATTATTTGAAGAGCTACCAGAATTCGGTGATCCAGAAAAACCTAAATTAGTTTTTTTTTTTGTTGAAGCACATTTGTTATTTCAAGATGCACCCAAATCATTAATCAAGAAAATTGAACAAGTCGTACGATTAATTCTTTCTAAAGGTGTTGGCATTTATTTTGTGACACAAAATCTTATCGATATTCCTGAGTCTATATTGGGTCAATTAGGTAATCGCATACAACATGCTTTACGCGCGTTTACACCTAGAGATCAAAAAGTGGTAAAAGCTGCGGCACAGACTTTCCACGCCAATCCAAAACTTAATGTGATAGAAGAAATCACTCAACTAGGTGTCGGTAAAGCACTGGTATCTGTACTTGATAAAGAAGGCGCTCCAACGATTGTAGAAAAGACCAAGATTCGTCCACCTGAATCTCGCATGGGGCCAGCAAAAGCAGCCGAACGTAAACAAGTGATTAGCTTGAGTCCTGTTTTAGATGAATATGATACTCGTGTCGATAGAAACAGTGCTTTTGAATTACTCGCAGCGCGATCAGAGAAGAATGTTGCTAAAGATCATGCTTCAGAAAAACAAAGAAAATATAAAAACCATCCACCAAAAAACGATCTCCCAGAAGCAGTAGTCATTCAACAACTAATACAATCATTCGTAGCGTCACTAAAATTGTCACCTCTAGAATAGGTCAGCAATTAGTGCGTGGTATTCTCGGTTCTTTTTTCAAGGGAAAATAAATAGAGGTTTTACAGATGGAAGATACATTAAAAAAATTAATCGCCTCAAATCCTAGTGCTTTAGATTTGAGTTCATTGCGTTATCCACGGCCACACGATGAATCCACTCAGCAGATAGCGGAAAATGCTCAAGAAAACTCTTATCAATCATCACGTGCATTATTACAACGCCTTTCTCAAACCATGACAGATTGGCGCAAAGAGCTAGACGATGATGTTCAGCCTGCGATTGTGGCCATTCTTCACGGCAGACTTCGCATCGACGTTGAACGTATGGCACAAGAAAGTTTTCATGGCATACGTATTGAAGGAATACTTAATGGGAATCCATGCATGCTGTTATCGCATCAATCAAGCGTGCAATTATTATGCTTCGTACAAAAAATAGAGAAAAAAAACCCGCGACGAAAAATTGGCTTTGTAATTGATGGGGTAGAAACTGAAGCTTAAATAGCTCACAAATTATTACTTAAGTAACCGCTCAAGAAATAATTGTAATTTCCCCTAAGAATCAGCATCAGCTTCTTCATCATAACTTAGTGGCATACTATATTTTTCAGCAAACATATCCGCAAGTGGATTTGTGAAACCATGCTCAACTGCCTCATACACAAAAATTTCATGTTGGACTTCAGCAGAAATCATTTCTGCACGAAAATTTTCCAATTGCTGATCAGGATAAAAAGCATCACGACCACCATGAAATACCATGACTTGTGAGGTGATTAGGCCTTTTTTTTGCTGGTGTCTTGGTGGCAAGAGAACCATGAAAACTAGCCACGCCTTTGAGGTCTACTCCGGACCGCGCCATATTGAGGACTACGGCACCACCAAAGCAATAACCTATTGCTGCAATCTTGGACGCATCAACATTCTCCTGTTGGCGTATGTATTCTAGTGCAGATAAGAATCTATTTTTGAATACGATGGGGTCACTCATTGCCTCTTGCATGAACTTTTTAGCATCATCAGGATGATTGGCTACTTTACCATCACCATACATATCTAGCGCAAATGCATTGTTTGGATTCTCACTGAGACTATAAACAACACTGTCGCTATCATCTGGATCATTGGCAAAAGCAGTTATACCAATAACGTCACCTATTGACGCTGATTCATTAATTTGATCAATATTTATATCTATATCATTAACGTTACCTACTGAAGATTCAGGTTCACTAATAAGTGCTTCTTCAATCTGTTGATCTACACTTTGTAGTTCAAATGCACTA
This sequence comes from uncultured Gammaproteobacteria bacterium, assembly GCA_963926275.1. Taxonomy (GTDB): domain Bacteria; phylum Pseudomonadota; class Gammaproteobacteria; order UBA4575; family UBA4575; genus UBA1858. The sequence continues at coordinate 9,063 of CAWUWP010000053.1, forward strand.
AATCCTTCACTGTCTTGATTAGCGTCACCAGGTGCCACATTTGTCTCAACATGACCTTGTTCGACGACCACATTGGGCTCGACCACCCGTCCACTAGAAATACTTGTTTGCGCTTCTAGTTCTGACTTCTTATTATCACTACTCTCATTACCTGAACGACTTGAGCTTGAATTTTCAAGAGCATCAATAGGATCTTCTTCAATCGCTTGCTTGTCAGACTCGGCCACTTCTTTAATAACTTGCTGGTTTTCTGATTTCTCATCCACTTTTATACCGTCTGGACGTTCATCAACATCCATCATAATATTTTGCTTGAAGTGTTCCTCTTCAGTTTCAGCTTTATGAAGTGACTCTTGCACTCTCGCTTTCTCTAAAGACTCCTCTTCATCAACCGGATTTAGTGAATCAAAAACATCAGCCATACGTTGCTCCTCGACAAAACAGTTTTAATGAGCACATGCTCCCGTAAACTGTATCGGCATCAGCAGTAAAGACTTAAGTATGATTTTGAGGGATATGTACGGTTTAATTAGGATATGTGAACTGCATCACACGGGGTACAAATTTTAGTTTTTTACTTGAAAATAACTCTACAGAGTAGATTCTGCTTCTATAAAGATTCTTTTTACATATTTATACTTTGCTTTAATTTCACGATCAATTTGAGAGACAAGCAGCTCTAAATTACTTGTGCGCATATGGTCAGAAAATTCCACACTTAGATTGACAAGTATATAATCCGGCCCCATATGCATAGTAAGCACTTCATTCACTTTATGAACACCACGCGTCTGATTTAGCACATCGCGTATTCCATCTACGATATGTTTGTTTGCGCACTCGCCAATGAGCAGCCCCTTTGTCTCAACTGCAAGTAATATTGCCACACCAGCTAGAATCAGCCCAATCACAACAGAGGCGATACCATCAAAAATATAGTTCCCTGTAATTTGGCTTAAAGCAATTCCTAGCATCGCTACCGTCAAACCAGCCATAGCTGCCGCATCTTCTAACAACACTACAAACAAGCCTGGGTCCTTACCTTTTTGTATTGCCTCAAGTAAACCTTGATTACCTCTTGCTTTATTAAATTCTTTTATGGCAATAAAGAAAACAAATCCTTCTATCAACATAGCAAAGCCCAGTACCAAATAATTTAGCATCGGACTTTTAATTTCTACAGGGTGAGAGATATGCTCTAAGCCTTTAATAATTGAAATGCCAGACCCTACTGCAAATATCAATAATGCAACCACAAAGCTCCAAAAATAGACTTCTTTACCATATCCGAATGGATACTTTTCATCAGCTGGCTTTTTAGCTTGCTTCAAGCCGTATAGCAATAAGACTTGATTACCCGTATCCACCACAGAGTGAATACCCTCAGAAAACATCGCTGAACTTCCAGTAATCGCAGACATGACAAACTTGGCCACTGCAATAACTGCATTGCCAACTAATGCAGCATAGATAACTTTTTTAGACGAACCAGCCATAAAATAAAATCACTACTTAGTTAAACAGCTTTATAGATTTTCGCACCATCATCTTTGAATTGTTCAGACTTTTCTTTCATACCTGATTCAATTGCAACTTTAATATCACCAATGCCTTTTTTCTTTGCGTACTCACGAACATCTTGAGTAATTTTCATTGAGCAAAATTGTGGCCCACACATAGAACAGAAATGAGCAACTTTAGATGAGTCTTTAGGCAATGTTTTATCGTGGAATTCACGTGCCCGTTCTGGATCTAAACTTAAATTAAACTGATCTTGCCAGCGGAATTCAAATCGTGCTTTGGAAAGAGCATTATCTCGCAACTGTGCTCCCGGGTGACCTTTGGCTAAATCCGCTGCATGCGCTGCTATTTTATAGGTAATAATTCCATCACGAACATCTTCTCTATCGGGCAAACCCAAATGCTCTTTTGGTGTCACATAACAAAGCATCGCCGTACCATACCAACCAATTTGTGCTGCACCAATGGCAGATGTAATGTGATCATAGGCTGGTGCGATGTCCGTTGTTAATGGTCCCAAGGTATAGAAAGGTGCTTCGTAACAATCTTTGAGCTCCTTCTCCATGTTCTCTTTGATCATCTGCATAGGCACATGACCCGGGCCTTCAATCATGACTTGAACATCATGTTCCCAAGCAATTTTTGTTAATTCGCCTAATGTTTCAAGTTCAGAAAACTGCGCTTCATCATTAGCATCAGCAATACAACCAGGACGCAAACCGTCACCTAAAGAAAACGCAACATCATAGGCTTTCATGATTTCACAGATATCTTCAAAATGTGTATACAAGAAACTTTCTTCATGATGCGCTAAACACCACTTCGCCATGATT
>CAWUWP010000054.1:0-7910 GCA_963926275.1 uncultured Gammaproteobacteria bacterium
CGCATCGACAATAGGCTCTAATGTTCTTAACTCACCACCATGGTTGGTGATCCAAAGAGATAGCGATAAAATGAGTTGGTGTGTCGATTTAGTAAAATCACGGCGGTGATTAGTATGTGCCCATTGTAATAATTCAGTCAGAAAGTTGAAGCCGTATTCGCCTATTTGAGTGATGTCGTTCGGGTCAATTGCACTCCCGCTTTTTGAATCTTCAATGTTAGTGCCAATTGCATATAACTGAATAAGCCCCTCAAGTATTTTATTGTCTAATGCTTGAATCGACGTATTTGTTTGTTTGTTTTCTATTAGGCCTTGAATAACGTTGAGTAATGCGTGCGCATCCTGTTGTTGCTCATACATGGTCTTGTGTAATTCAATGGGCATGTGGAGTTTAATAGTTGATACCTGCGTGGATATTATAGATTAGTTTACTCGTCAACCTATTAGTATCATGATGTCATTATGAATGATAACAATATTATTACGCATAGATATATCGAGTTTCGAAATATCATTTTAGGCACTAATGGCAATGTCCTTGAAAAGATTGAAACGCCAGTACATTACATTCAAGGAACTGATAATGATGTGTTTCCTACTATTGAAAAAGCCTTGAATGGGTGTGTGATGGGTGATCGTGTTCGCGTGGCTATGACTGCTGAGGAAAGTTATGGGCAATCTCTAAAGGAACTCATTCATATCGACAATATTAACAATGTCCCGCCGCAGTATCGTAAGGTCGGAGCGCAAGTTGAGTTTCAAAGTAATCAAGGTGACAAGCGAGAGTTTCAAGTGACTAAGATTAAAAATGGCAAAGTCACCTTGGATGGAAATCATCCATTGGCGGGTAAAGACTTAACTTTTTTAATTGAAGTGACTAGTGCACGTGATGCCACTGATGATGAAATCAAACAGGGGCATGGAATCGATCCCTCAACAATAATGCATTAAATTAAGCATTAAAAAACAGAAGAGCTGAGCTCGTTAACCGCGGCCAGCATTTCTGGATCATCAGTGAGTGCTTGAGATATTGAGCTTTTGCATGCGGTGATGGGATTAATGCCAGTTTGAATGAGCTTGCCCGCGTGAACTAATAACCGTGTGCTGGCACCTTCATCGAGGCCGCTTCCTTTAAGGTTACGTGTCATCTGTGCGAACTTAACTAATTGTTTAGCTGTATTTGCGTCCACTGAGGTTTCTTTCTCAATAATTTTCTGTTCAATGGCGGCGCTGGGATAATCAAACTCCAATGCTATAAAGCGTTGACGAGTACTTTGCTTAAGATCCTTTAATACGCTTTGGTAGCCTGGATTGTAGGAAATCGCCATACAAAATTCATCGGGTGCTTCCAGTAGCTCGCCTATTTTTTCCATAGGAAGGACGCGCCGATCATCGCATAGAGGATGAATCACCACGGTAGTGTCTTTTCGCGCTTCAACAACCTCATCTAGGTAACATATGCTACCCGTGCGGACTGCTCTTGCTAATGGGCCATCTACCCATACAGTTTCTCCACCGGTGACTAAATAACGTCCGACTAAGTCTGATGCAGTTAAGTCATCATGGCACGACACAGTAATTAGCGGGCGCTTTAAGCGCCAACCCATATATTCCATAAAGCGTGTTTTGCCACAGCCGGTTGGGCCTTTTAGTAAGATCGGCAGCTTATTTTTATAGGCGGCTTCGTAAACTTCAATTTCATCGGCAACTGGCTCGTAATAGGGTTCGTTCTCAATAAAATACTCTTCTGGCTTATAACTTTTAGCGCTTATATTTGAATCCATGCTTTTAATTTTTCAAGTGAAAGTCTCTATATCTCAAACTAGCGTTTTCCATTATGGCACGCAAGTGATTAAACGATTTTTGCTAACGAGTGTAGTTTACTAGTCCTGTTCATGATGAGGCTAATTGAATTAAATAATAGTTCATATTGACTGCATGATTGTGTTGGTTAGATCGAGTCGTGATGAAGTAAATTAGGCAGATAAATTTTAGGCGAGCGTTGAGTTTAGGTGTTTTATTTGAAGATATACCTAGCTGTTCGTTTCAACGGTGAAGCTGTGGCTGATTGGTCATTGACTCACCGGTTATAAATAAGTAAATTCTTATATAAGTCCTTTTTAATCAAGATATTAACAAAGTTATGCAAAGTGCAGCTCAGCAAGCCCTAGAAATTGAACAAGTGTCAGATCATCCACTCGCTGGTCAAGATATGAGTGGCTCGGATATTATCGTCCAAGTCCTTGCTCAAGAAGAAACTGAAGTCATTTTTGGCTATAGCGGTGGGGCTATTCTTCCTACCTATGATGCGGTGTTCCGCTTTAATGCAGAAACACACGATTCTATGCCATTAATCGTCCCAGCTAATGAGCAAGGGGCCGGATTCATGGCTTCCGGTTATGCGCGTGCGAGTGGGAAAGTGGGCGTAGTCATGGTGACATCAGGCCCAGGGGCGACCAACACAGTGACTCCAGTGAGAGACTGTATGGCAGATTCAATTCCTATTGTGGTTATCTGTGGGCAAGTGCCAACGGCAGCGATAGGTAGTGATGGGTTCCAGGAAGCACCCATCTCAAATATTATGGGTGCCGTAGCCAAGCATATATTCTTAGTGACTGATCCGACTAGATTAGAATCGACTATTCGTACAGCGTTTGAAATTGCACGAACCGGTAGACCGGGTCCAGTCGTCATTGATATTCCTAAAGATGTTCAGAATTGGGTAGGGACCTTCCGTGGTCGTGGTCGATTACCAGTGCGTGGTTATCGTGAGCGTATGAATAAGGTTATTTCTTCTGAGTTGACGGCCGATAAAAAAAAGCAATTTTATGATGCACTTGCACAAGCAGAAAAGCCTCTAATTTATGCGGGTGGTGGAGCTGTTAATGGTGAAGCATCAGAGCAGTTAAGAAAATTTGCTGATGCTTATAACATCCCTGTTGTGACGACATTAATGGGGATAGGGACATACGACACAACTGAGCCTAGAGCGCTACATATGCTAGGCATGCATGGAACTGCATTCGCCAACTATGCGACTGATGATAGTGACTTCTTAATTGCAATCGGCTCACGCTTTGATGACCGAGTTGCTGCGGTGCCTGCTGAGTTTGCACCTAATGCAAAATATATTGCTCACTTTGATATAGACCCGTCTGAAATAGATAAAGTGAAATCTGTTAATTGGCATCATATTGGCTTGTTGCCTGAAAGTTTGCAGTGCCTCTTAGACTATGGCCAAGAGGTTTATAAGTTTGAAGCAGATTATTCTAAGTGGAATGCACATATTGCAGATTTGAAGTCTACCTATGCAATGAACTATGACAAACAGTCTGATGCAATTCAGCCTTATGCTGTTATAGAAGAAATAAACAAACTTACTCAAGGTAATGCAATTATCAGTACCGGTGTCGGCCAGCATCAGATGTGGGCAGCCCAGTACTTTGACTTTAAACAACCCCGTTTATGGCTGACTTCCGGGAGTATGGGAACGATGGGTTTTGGGTTGCCAGCGGCTATTGGCGCGCAGTTTGCTAAACCTGGTTCTATGGTAATCAACATTGATGGTGACGCCAGTATTCGCATGAATCTTGGCGAGTTAGAAACAGTGACGACATATAAGCTACCGGTGAAAACGGTAGTGCTGAATAACTTTGGTGATGGCATGGTTAGGCAGTGGCAGAAGTTATTCTTTAAAGGTCGTTTGTCTGCGAGTGATAAGTCACTACATAAAAAGAATTTCGTCAAAGCAGCACAAGCTGATGGCTTTGAATATGCGGTGCGCTTAGATAATAAAGCCGACTTACCAAGAATTATTAAAGAGTTTGTTGAATACCCGGGTCCGGCATTTCTAGAAGTTATTATTGATCGTGATGCGGGTGTATATCCAATGGTAGGTCCAGGAATGTGTTACGACGAAATGATTACTGGCGACCATATTCCAACTCGAGATAGCACTAAAATTAAGAAGGAAGTCGATTCTTCAGAAATGTTTTAAGCAATTAAGTGAATACTCGTCCATTTGCTTGGGTGAGTATTCACTTATAAATTCTATTTCTATTTAATGAGCTTCCTGCTCTCCCCAGATCTCTTGTACACGTTGATCGCGACCACAATTCCATCGGTAATATTTATAGCGTAAAGGATTTGTCTTGTAATAATCTTGATGAAAACTTTCATCGCCTGTAATGGGGTAGAAGGTTGACGTATTTAAAATGGGTGTGACAACGCTTTGATCAGGAAACTGATAGATAACTTGCTGCTTGGATTTCTTTGCCAGTTTTCGTTCATCTTGATTGGCGACAAAGATAGCGCTTAGGTAGCTAAAGCCTTTATCACAGAACTGTCCTTTGGCATCAAAGGGATCTATATGTCTCCAGAAGTGATCAAGTAATTGTTGATAGCTAACGATACTAGGATCATAAGTAACTTCAACGGCTTCGTAATGGCCCTTATGGTTGCCACTGTATGTCGGATTTTCCAAACTTCCTCCAGTAAATCCAGAGATCGCTTCGGACACACCTTCAAGCTTTTCAAAGTCTGATTCTACGCACCAAAAACAGCCACCTGCAAAAATGGCTTTATCAGCCAAAGCAACTGAATTAGATATCAATAAGAGGCAAGCCAGAGGAAAAAAATAAATATGATTCATGATTGAGAGTACAAAAGTAAAATAGATACTTACAAGACCTAATTAATATGTGTTTTCTTACATAATTAACTGATATGAATTTTATTTGAATAATGAAAGAACTCTCGCTTAGTCTCGGCCCTATAGAGGTTAAGTTAAATGTGCTTTAAGTGAGAGAGAGAATAAGGATGTTCATTTTAAAAGGTGAGGATGCGAGCTTAAATATCGCTCCATTTAACTAGAAGTTCTGTTTCAACTTTTGATTCATCACGCTAAATTTAAGTGTTGAGCCGTGCTTTGGCAGGGATATATACTTTAACCTGATATCTGAATCACAAATTTTTGGTTATTTTTTAACGCATTTGCCAATCGACGTAGAGTTGAAATGAACCCAGACATTGAATAGTCCTTCTCAATATCGCGTTGTGGTTTAGCTGTGAATGTCGTCTATTCGTTAATAATTAATTCGCTAAGCATATCTATTAATTGATTGGATTGGTCGTTAGATTCTTCTGAGTCATTAATCAAGCTATCAAGACCATCAAATGCAGAAAGTTTTTCAAGGAATATTTCAACTTGGTTTTCATCGAAGCTTTCCTTTAGCTCACTGACTTTTTCCTTATCAGCGCCGCTTACTACTAGAGTGTTCATTAATAATTCTATTTGTACTTGAGCTGACATTTGTTTGCCTCAATTAATATTTGTATGAGGTGAATATATATTAGATGTAATAATAAGTCATTATTTATTAGTGCTTTAATGAAAATATTTAATAAATCAGTTTAATTCGCCGAGTGAATATTGTATACGACGGTTTGTGAAATATTTGGCTTGGAGACCTAGGTGGTTGATAAGAATAGATTAGTAGGATAGAAGTTTATCAGTGGTGGTGGTAGTGAAGTAAAAGAAGTTATTAGCCTGACTACCACGCAGGAAATTACTGATATTCATGCTGATTGAGGCTTCACTGATTGTTCTACTGTGAAATACCCGCTATGAGTCGCTATCATCAAATGCGGGTCTGCTATCAGACATGATTTTATCGAGCTTTTTCTGAGCATGTTTTATATTATTTAAATCACCAGCCTCTAACATTTCACATTCATCTGAAACCATTTGTTCAATAGTGACCGGGTAAAATTTGCAGTCGTCAGGCCTGTCATAATAAATGTCACAGGTGTAAACATTGTTGGGTTGCTTGCGTAACCAGGGGCATAATTCTAATGGCTTCCCGTTACTTGGGTCCATCCAAATTTTTCCATTACGGACATAATCATATATATCCGGTCTCGTTGAGTCCCACCATTTTATTTCATTGTCAGTCGCTGAAAGGCCGCCGTTGCTATATTTAATACAGCATTTCCCACACTGGTTACATGTTTTCATGATAATTACTTGGGCCGGTAAGTATTATTGTGAGGCAAATATTCTAGATAAGGGATGACATCTTCACCTGAGAATACTTTTTTGAAAAAACGTAATGCACCTTTGTTATTACCCACAGTTTTCTTATCAAAATATGAATGACTGTTATTGACTGATTTTTCACGGGTGAAATCAACATAGGAAACATTATTGGCATTGAGTCTTTTTAAGTAATGACCTAGGCGCGCTTTTTGTTGTTCACCAGGTTTGCGTCTTGACCATGATAGTGCGTAGTCATTTTCATTAATGGTGATGTAGATTGAGTTTCTAACCTGTAGCTTTTCTACCCATGTAGCATGTGCTTCATTATTAGTGTCTGCGGCGGCGAGAATGATGTTGTCGAAAATCAATTTACGTGATTCAGCTAGGCTGCTGGTTAATGCATACTTGAATACGTAATTTCCCATGCTGTGACACAACAAGTTAACAGACAGGTCACAATTTTTCTTGATTAGCTTGGATAAGTGTTCGCGTTGCATGGTTGGATTGTCTGGAAATTTTTTGCTTGCACGATCCTCTAAAGTATTTCTTGCTGCCTGAGTTAACAGAGCATGATACTTTCCAACCAAATCAATGCTTCGATTTAACGCATCTTGTGATGCTTTAGCATCTCGCTTGTCTGCTAAATAAGATAGTGTACCTGATAATGCGCCGCCACAATTGGCGGGCCAGGTGAAGGTAACGACAATAACATCATAAAGTCGTTCAATTTCTCTGGCGGTAGAGTAGACGTCTTCAATGTCATTATTATAACCATGTACGTATAGCAAGATATTCTTGCAGCCTTTTCGCGCCTGTTCAAAAATATTACAAACAACAGTTAAGCTCGCATAATGAGGTGCATTTTCATCGATATCTAAACTAAACTTATTTTTAAAACGCTTAACTTCTGTAGCTGATAGTTGATCGTTTAATAATTTGAATTTGGGTGTGGTAACACCAGTAATTTCAATTGCTTGTAATTCGTTGGGACCTTTCGCATTGGGATGCTTGGTGAATTTTGCATAACCACGTTTGGAAGTATCAAACTCTCTGTTAGTGATAAAGTACATATGTGCCCCAATGAGTTAAATGAATATTAGAATATTATTAATCTTTTTAAAATATAATCAAGAGTTAATAATTATATTTTGGAAATAGCAGTGTTAAGTAGATTGCCAGTGATTATGAAACATAAAGAGTATTGATATATTTCATTGGTTGCTCGTTATTACGTGAGCCACTAATGTTGATCACTGCTTGCCTGAGCAGGAAAGTATATAAAATATAATAAACAAAAAATACTACATGGACTTACCATGCAAAGTCGTCTAGATGCTTATCAGCGTGAGATAGTATCCAATCAATTTCACTATATATACTCAGAAAATCTTGAGCAGATGAAACATAAACAGCAGATAAAGCCTATGCCAGGGAACATCCTTTTCTTAGGTCGACATCTTGTCAGTTATTTTTATATCGCCATGTGGTTTTATGAATAATAACTGCTAAAATTTGAACTGATATTTTCGCTTAGTAGGAGCCTAGTAAAGTCATAATTATGTGTGGAAGAGTGAATGTAACCGATTATCAGTCTATTGCCATATTGATGGAAGAAATAGGTATGCCAGTGGATTTAGGCATGAATATTGAACTGAGCGAAAACTTATTTCCCTACTATAAGCCATTAGCTTCTGGATTCATGAATGACAATAATGAAGTCGATAGTGCTCTGATGAATTGGGGTTGGCAGCGCAACTGGGATAAAGGTAATCGTTTATTCAATGCGCGTCGTGTTAGTGCTAAAGGGCAGGTTATATGGCAGAGCCCGGTATGGGGGGAGGCAATTAGGCATCGACGATGTTTGATTCCTATC
>CAWUWP010000055.1:0-6941 GCA_963926275.1 uncultured Gammaproteobacteria bacterium
GAAAAAACTACAGCGTAGTAGATGCGTGTTAACCCAAAGGTAGGCTGCATGTGTAAATTCGTTATCTAGAGAAGTGATTCGGCGGTTTGATAAACTTCTTTAGCATCTAGCACGAGGTCATTGCTTTCAAATAAACGCGCAATACAGGCACGATGTAATCGAAGTTTTAGTGCGCCAACACCAATGCCGCCAAAGATACGCTTACCAAAACGCTCTTCGTTTTTATCCATCATATCGATGCCTTCAAAACCTAATGGTGGAGCCGTGTTCACATCGGCAAGTACTTCTAATGTTGGGTGATTCTGCCAATGGTCCGCACGCAATAACTGAATGCCTGTTTTACCAGCACCAAATACAATATGTGCATTATCAAGGGCAGCGGCAATGGTGTCGTCGTCAGAAGCTACCATTGGCTCTAAGTCGACATCAAACTGTTGCTTCATTAGCTCACATGATTGCTGTGAACGATCAAGCTTACGTGAAGTTAATCTCACATTAGCACCATTCATGGCTAACAGGGCTGCGGCACGCTGACCAACAGGGCCAGTGCCGGCTAATACAACAGCTGTTTTACTTTTTACTTCTGTTGAATTAGTAATCAGAGCTACGCCTGCAGCGGCTGTAGTGTTGCAACCATTGCTGTCTAACATCACAGAGACACGAAACTTCTGAAAAAATATTTTCTGTACAGCGGCAAATAATTCTTGGCCTGCTGCAAGGTCGCTACCACCGACAAATAGTGCTGTATTCTTTTTGTTTTTAGGTGCGCGTGTGTAAATTGCACCTTCGACTAGAGAGTAGCAATTTTCAGGAGTAATTCCGGCTAGTTGAGTTACGTGATCTGCTCCACCATCATAGGCAACGACGGAGTCAAATACACTGGGTATAGCATCTGTATCAAAATGATAAAGTAATTTTTTCATAGTTAAATTTCAGTATTAATTAATGCATGTCTGGCGCGTTAGCCTGTCCAGCCTAAGCCTGCAGCAACACAGTTGATAGACAATAGTAGTGGCACCAAATTTGATTTTTTAGAGTTCTCGTTAGAATCAGGTGATCTAAATTGTTTGACTAGTTTCACTTGCTCTAATCCAATTTGCTTGATTCCTTCAATACGCGTCACCATCGTGTTATGGAAGTTAGGGAATCGTTTGCACAACTCAGCTTCTTGAGTGATTTTTAAGATCATTTGCTCAGTGAGTTCTCGTTCTTTACCGATCAAGCCCATTATCTGTGTGCAACTTTCTTTATCTTCTACCAACGTCGCGTATTCGTTAGCGACATCAAAGTCAGTTAGGAATAACATTTTTTCAACGTTATCAGTGATCAATCTAAAGATAGGGCACTTCTCAAACATTTCGTGCAGCATGGCAAGACCTTGGTCGCCGCGCACACTCAATAATTGTTGAATAGCGCTGCCGTAGCCATACCAGCCAGGTACCATTAAACGATTCTGTGTCCAGGCAAATACCCATGGAATTGCGCGCAAGTCATCTAGGCTATTAGCACCAAAGCGACGAGCAGGGCGTGAGCCAATTTTCATTAGCGTTAATTCTTCCACCGGACTTGCCAGCTGGTAGAAGTCGACTAAGCCTGGTGTTTCTACCAACTCGCGGTAAGTGACTTGGGAAGTGCCAGATAATGCTTCCATTATCTCGTCATATTCAGCACGATTTTGTAGATTAGGATCTTGCTGAGAGAATAATGTGTGGGCTATTACGCTAGAGGCGAGTAATTCCATTTGTTGTTCGGCCACTTCGCGGTTAGCAAATTTACCTGATACAACTTCACCTTGCTCAGTCACTCTCATGCGACCATTAATTGTGCCTGCAGGTTGTGCGGCAATAGCGCGTCCGGCAGGGGCACCACCACGTGATACTGAACCACCACGACCATGGAAGAATGAAATTTGCACGCCATGTTTCTGGCCCGCCTGGTAAATTTTTGTTTGTGCTTTACTGACTTCCCAGGTAGAGCACACACAGCCACCATCTTTATTTGAATCAGAGTAACCCACCATGATTTCCTGATGACCACCAAATTCTTTAATGGTGCGCTGAACAAATGGGAGATCAAGTAAGTCTTCTAAAATTTCAGGACCATTGCGTAAGTCATCGATAGTTTCTAATAGCGGCACAATTAAGATGCGACACGAATCGACATGCTTATCATCAGTGAATAGACCGGCGTATTTAGCTAGCAAATACACGCCAATAATATCTTCACTAGATTGGGTCATACTTAAAATGAACACACCAAAGGCATCTCGATCGATTTTTTCTTGCAGCGTCACAATTAAGCGCATTAAGTCTAATGTGGCAGCACTCATATCTGTGAGTGTGCTGAATTGTGGCAATCTTTCTAACGGTTCTTTTAACTTTTCTAATAACCACTCGCGCCATTCTTTACTGTCTTTAGCTGGTGGTTCTTGATCTGCGCCATTTTGAATTTTCCAAATATCTTGTAGCGTTTGGGTGGTGACTGTTGAATTCTGTCTTAAATCTAAGCTTGTGGTATGGAATCCAAATGCTTCTATTCCATGTCGGAATGGACGAATGTGATTCATGCATATTGATTCACACTTAGCCGCAATAAGTCCATCTTCAACGACGCGTAAATCATCGGCTACTTCACTAACAGACTTGTAAGCAATACTTTGATTGCTATCAGTAGATAACTGATAAAGATTAGCTGTAAGACGTTTTATTATGCAATAAGTGATTTGTCTGAATACTTCACCAGGATTTCGAGATTTAATTGTCTCGGCTTCACCACTCTTTTCTAGAATAGCATTTAATTTATCATAGAAATGTTCAGGTAATTCTACTGAGTGATTTGCAATACTTAAGTATGAGCCAAGCTTTCTCAGTTCAGTTAAGTAATGTTGTAAAGTTGCTTTAGCCGATTGTCTAACAGCATGCTCAGTGACTTCTGTAGTAACGAAAGGGTTGCCGTCACGATCACCGCCAATCCATGAGCCAAATTGAAAGAAAGCCGGCACATTAAATGTCTCGCCAGGGTAATACGTATTTAGTGTTCGTTCTAATTCTGAATATAGTTGTACTACGCCTTCATACAAAGATTCTTTGAAGAAGTGCATTCCCCAGGAAACTTCTTGTTGTACGGTTGGTTTTTCTAAACGTATCTCACCGGTCAACCAAAGCAGGTCAATTTCATCGCGTACTTTAAGTTTTAGCATTTCTCTTTCGCGCGGTGTGGTGCGATTCTTTTCGAGCTGTTTGAGCAGCATGTAAATGCGATGATGAATTTCTAATACAGTGACACGCTTAGCTTCAGTGGGGTGCGCGGTAATAGTCGGCAGCACTGATGAGTTTTCTAAGACATTTTGAAGCTGGGCAGCACTAACGCCTTCGCTTGCCGCTTGCGATACAACTTGTGCAAATGTGCCAGGAACTTGGTCGTGGCCAATTTCAGTTTCAATTAAACGTAAACGCTTTTCATTGACGTGTTGATCTAGTGTTGATAATAACTGAAACCATATACCATAAGCTTGTAAGGAATAAGTCAGTAATGCTTCGCTGGAATGACGGAGCTCTTGCTTACCAAGAATAATATCTTCGATTTCCGGACTGCGTTTGCGAATGACATCGAGCAAGCTATTGAATAATAATTCAGAGACTTCGTCGCCATACGTTGTGACTCGTTCAGAGATAGAAGCGCTGCTAGAAACAGAGACAAACTGAGTCCAGTTAGATAAAAATGATTTTATCGACATTGATTTTTTCTTGGTAGACATAATTGGGTTTAGCTCTCATACATGCAAAAGGAGGCATGCAGCCTCCTTTTAGGTAAGTTATTAAACAATAATGCTCACGTTATGTGAAGCAATGAATGTTCATAACGGCTTAAGTTGTAGTCTATACCAACTTATCGCGTGGGATTTCTCCCGCAAAGAAGGCTCTTAAATTTTCTAAAACACGTTCGCCCATGGCAATTCTTGTTTCAATAGATGCGCTACCAAGGTGCGGAAGTAATACTGCATTTTCACAATCTAAGAAACCAGGGTCTAATTTTGGCTCACCTTCAAACACATCAAGACCTGCGCCAGCAATGGTGCCATTTTTGAGTGCAGAAATAAGTGCTTGGTTGTCAATAACATCACCACGTGCTGAGTTAATTAATATGGCATGTTTTTGCATCATGCCAATACGCTCATCATTTAAAAGGTGGTAAGTATCTTTTCCACCTGGACAATGAAGTGATACAAAGTCAGATTTTTGCAATACATCTTCAACGTTCATTTGTGTGGCACCAAACTTATTGATGACTTCTTGCGAAGGTGGGTATGGATCACTAAAAATAATTTTCATACCGAATCCAAAATGAGCACGTGTTGCCATTGCTTGAGCAATACGACCGAAACCGATACAACCTAAGGTCTTACCTGTGACTTTAGTTGCCATCATGTGCGTTGGACGCCAACCAGTCCACGCACCACTGCGAAGATGACGTTCACCTTCACCAATTCTACGTGCTGCAGACAGCAATAAACCCATTGCAATATCGGCAGTACAATCAGTCAGAACTTCTGGTGTGTTAGTGACAGTTAAGCCGCGTGCTTTTGCCGCATCTAAGTCGATGTGATTAAAGCCAACACCGTAACTGCCAATAACTTTGGCAGAAATATCCGCGGTACCAAGAACATCTGCATTAATGGGATCCGTCACTGTTGGACAGAATGCATCGCAGTTATTTAAAGCCGCTTTTAATTCATCAGGAGTCATAGCAACGTCACTTTCATTAAGTTGAACGTCGTATAGCTCTTTTAGTTTTGCCTCAACTGGCTCTGGCCACTTGCGGGTAACAATAACCTTAGGTTTACTCATTAAGATTCTCCTTGAAACTTTTTTAGACTATAAATCTTTTAAAACTCTTTCCATGGTGCTACCCAAATCTGAAGGGGTCGGTGAAACAATGACACCAGCCGCTTCTAATAGAGCAACTTTTTCAGCTGCACTTTCGCCAACACCAGAAACAATCGCACCTGCATGACCCATACGGCGTCCTTTAGGAGCGGTAAGCCCTGCGATGTAAGCCACCAATGGTTTAGTCATGTGATTTTTGAAATATTCTGCGGCTTCAGCTTCTTGTGGGCCACCAATTTCACCGATCATCATCACAGCTTTGGTATCTGGATCGTTTTCAAAATGTTCTAGGATGTCACGATGTGAACTTCCATTAATCGGGTCACCACCAATACCAACACTAGTCGTAATTCCGATACCGCGATCTTTCATTTGAGAGGCAGCTTCGTAACCTAATGTGCCTGAACGTCCAACAACACCGACAACACCTTTCATATAAATATGGTCAGGCATAATACCTAGCATCGCTTTCCCTGGGCTGATGGTACCGGCACAGTTGGGACCTGTCAGGATCATACGATCTTCTTTCTTGTAACGATACATGTAGCGTTTAACCATCATCATATCTTGAGCGGGGATACCGTCTGAAATAGCGACACAGTATTTAATCCCTGCATCCGCCGCTTCCATGATTGAATCTGCAGCAAATGCGGCAGGAACAAAAATGATACTGGCTTCAGCGCCAGCTTCTTTTACCGCTTCTTTCACAGTATTGAAGACAGGTTTACCTAAATGTTCTTGCCCACCTTTACCTGGTGTGACACCACCAACAACGTTGGTGTTGTAGTTCATCATCTCTTGTGCGTGGAATGTACCGATCTTACCGGTGAATCCTTGCACGATGACTTTGGTATTTTCATCTAATAAAATAGTCATTTTTAAATCTCCCTATGCGCCAACGGCTTTATTACGAGCTTCTACTGCTTTTTCAGCCGCTTCTGCTAGTGAATGGGCGTTAATAATCGGTAAACCACTATCAGCAAGGATCTTTTGACCTTGAGTCACATTGGTACCTGAAAGTCTAACGATTAGAGGGACTTTAACGTCGAGTTGTTTGAATGCTTGAACAATGCCTTCAGCAATCCAATCACAGCGGTTAATACCGGCAAAAATATTCACTAAGAAAGCTTTTACGCCGTCGTCAGCTAATACTAGCTCGAATGCTTTAGCCACGCGTTCTGGAGAAGCACCACCACCAATATCTAAGAAGTTAGCCGGGTTACCACCTTTGTGCTTAATCATGTCTAAAGAAGCCATTGCTAAGCCGGCTCCGTTAATCATGCAGCCGATATCGCCATCTAGACCGACATAACTTAAGCCGTAGTCAGAAGCAGCAGTCTCGCGTGGGTCTTCTTGAGACTTATCACGTAATTCAGCAATTTGTGGACGTCTAAATAATGCGTTGGTATCAAAACCCATTTTTGCGTCTAACGCACGAATGTGGCCATCTTTTGTGACCACCAAAGGATTGATTTCAACCATAGTGGCATCAAGTTCTGTAAATGAGCGGTATGCCCCTTTAAAGGTTTTCACTGCTTGAGTGATTAATGCCGGTGGTAGATCTAGCTTGAATGCAATTTCGCGTGCTTGGAAATCTGTCAGTCCTACTTGAGGTTCTATTTCAGTGCGAATAATGGCTTCAGGGTTATCTCTAGCCACATCTTCGATGTCCATGCCACCTTCAGAAGAAACTACCATGGCAACACGTTGTTTAACCCGGTCTAAGACTAGTGCCAAGTAAAGCTCACGTTCAATGTCAGCGCCTTCTTCTACATATAAGCGATAGACGACTTTGCCCTGTGGGCCAGTCTGATGGGTCACTAATGTTTTCCCCAACATTTCAGTCGCTGCTGCTAATACTTCAGCTTCAGTATTACAAACTTTGACACCGCCGGCCTTGCCGCGTGCGCCTGAATGAATCTGGGCTTTAACTACCCATTTGTTTCCGCCAATTTCTTTGGCACGATAAACCGCTTGTTCTGGGCTGTAAGCTAGGCCACCTGGGGCAATACTTACGCCAAACTTGGTTAATAGTTCTTTAGCTTGATACTCATG
>CAWUWP010000056.1:0-10388 GCA_963926275.1 uncultured Gammaproteobacteria bacterium
CCAGCACCACGAATCTCTAAGTCGTGCGTTGCGAGAGTGAAACCGATGCCCAGTTCTTCAAGAGACTCAATGGCATCTAAACGCTTGATAGCATCCGCTGACATGGCTTTTCGGTGAGGGGTAATCAAATAGGCATAGGCACGATGATGTGAGCGACCCACGCGACCCCGTAATTGGTGCAGCTGAGATAGTCCAAGTTTATCTGCGCGATTAATAATAATGGTATTGGCGCTTGGCACGTCTAAGCCACTTTCAATAATTGTGGTGGCGACTAAAATACTGAATCGAGTGTGATAAAAATCTAGCATGACTTGTTCAAGCTCTCGCTCAGACATCTGCCCATGGGCAAATCGAATCGATGCATGTGGCAATAATTCTTGTAATTCTCTGGTGACTCTTTCTATGCTTTTAACTTCATTGTGTAAGAAATAAATTTGCCCACCACGCTTGATTTCACGCGTACAAGCTTCCTTGATATTGGCGTCATTCCATTCTGAGACGAATGTTTTAATGGCATGACGATGGTTTGGAGGTGTCGCAATAATCGACAAGTCTCTTAAACCGCTTAAAGACATATTTAGGGTGCGAGGAATAGGCGTAGCGGTTAACGTTAATATGTCGGCTTCGGCACGTAATGCTTTTAGTTTTTCTTTGTGGCGTACACCAAAGCGTTGTTCTTCATCAATGACAATTAAGCCAAGATTTTTATATTTAATGTCTGCATTAAATAGCTTGTGTGTACCAATGACGATATCTATCTTGCCATTTTTTAATGATTCGATAACTTCTTTTTGTTTTTTTGCTGAGTTGAATCTGGATAATGATGCAATTTGTACAGGCCACTCAGCAAAGCGATCTAAAAAAGTTTGATAGTGTTGTTGTGCTAGCAGAGTTGTTGGTACTAATATGGCTGCCTGCTTACCATTACACACAGCGATGAATGCGGCACGCATAGCAACTTCTGTTTTACCAAAGCCAACATCACCACACACCACTCTATCCATGGGTTTTGATGAATCCATGTCAGCCAATACACTTTCAATGGCAGTTTGTTGGTCGGGTGTTTCCTCATAAGGAAAACTTGATGAGAAGGTCACATATTCATGCAGGGTGATATCATAATGGATACCTTTTTTTGCCTCTCTTCGTGCATAGATATCTAATAATTCAGCGGCAACATCGCGCGCTTTTTCTGCTGCTTTTTGTTTAACTCTAGACCAGAGTTCAGAGCCAAGCTTGTGCCATGGTGCGCTTTCGTTATCGGCACCGGTATATCGGCTGACTAAGTGTAGGTTGGCGACAGGTACATAAAGTTTGTCGCCTCCCATGTATTCTAACGTCAGAAATTCAGTCTCTAGGCCTTGAATGTCTAATGATTGTAAGCCTTGATAACGACCCACGCCGTGATCTTCATGAACGACCGGCGCACCTTCAGTCAGATCATTAAGGTTGCGCACAATAGCGTCGGCATCACGTGTTCTTTTACGCTTGTTAGTCTGCCTGGCACGATTACCAAATAGCTGTCGTTCAGCAATAATGGTGACGCCATGCTCAGGTAAGTCTACTGAGTCATCAATGGGGGCGACGAGTAAATTAATTTTTTCTTTGCTTTGTGCGAACGCTTGCCAGCTTTCTTGGGTGGTCGGCTTGATTTTTAAGCTACGTAATGTTTCGTTGACATATTCGCGCCGGCCTAACGACTCTGCTGCAAATACAATGGTTCTGTCTTTTGACTCGATGAATTGACGTAAATATTTAGCTGGGTCATCTAAGCGCGAATCAATATTAATAGCGGGTAACGTGGAACTTGGATAATTAGTGAAAATATCATCGTGAGTATTCTGATATTTATTACTATTTAACTGAACTCGTAAGAACTGTTCAATTTTTTCCTTGGTCTCATCCGCTGAAATATAAATATCATTAGGCACTAGAATAGGGCGTTCAATATCATGTCGGCGCTGTTCGTAACGACTATATAACTCAGATTCAAATTCTTCAGCTACTTCTAAGGCATTTTCCTGCAGAATAAATAAAGTGTTTTCGGGGAGGTAATCGAATAGCGTGTAAGTCTTGTCGAAAAATAACGGTAAGTAATATTCAATACCCGGTGGAAAATTACCATTACTGACTTCTTTGTAGATAATGCTTTTATTGGGGTCGCCTTCAATTTTTTCACGGTAACGACGCCTAAATTCTTTGATCGCTTGCTCATCACTTGGAAACTCATGAGCCGGTAATAAGCTGATTTCAGTTAGCTTAACTAATGATGTTTGTTTCTCTGGGTCAAAGGTACGAATAGTTTCTACTTCATTATCAAAAAACTCTAAGCGATAAGGGTGATTCGATCCCATTGGGAAAAAATCAACAATTGAACCACGAACAGTAAATTCGCCACGCGTCACCACTTGCGATACATGGTGATATCCGGCTGCGGCTAACGAATGGCGTAAATCATCTAACTCAATGATATCGCCAATTTTGATATGCAAAGAAATTTCAGAAATGAAATCTTTGGGAGCCACTCGTTGCATACATGTGGTGATAGGTAACACCAATACACCATGAGTTATTTGCGGCAATCTATGTAGCGTGGTGATTCTGTCTGAAACAATGTCTTCGTGGGGTGAAAAAATATCATAGGGTAAAGTTTCCCATTCAGGGAAGCTTAAAAATTCAGTTTCATTTTGGTTGAAAAATTTCGTTTCGTTGTAAGTAATGGTGCTTGATAACGAGTCGGCGGTGAGCACCACCACTAAACCATCATGCTGATGAACAGCGTCATTAATGATTAAACCACGCGCACAACCATATAACTGTCCCCAGTGTTTAATCGGTTGCTTTTTATTCGGTAACGATGCTTTGAGATAATTCACGAAATAATTCTAACTAAAAGTATCAGACAAATAAAAAAGCGGAGCATCGGGCTCCGCTTTTTAGATAGTGCTTTAAGAACTGCTTAGCCAAACATATCAGCAACGATATTATCGTACCAGCTGTATGCATATTGGACTTCACGTTTTAAGGCGTCAGCACTTGCATCACTAGGTGTTAAGCCACCCGCAACTTTAGCGATCTTAGAACGATCTTCAGCAAGCCTATAAACGGCAGCGACTGAAATACCGTAATCAGGTGCTACCAAGCTATAGCATGTGTTTACATAAGATGGATCAGCCATCTCATGATCATTTAATGAAGCAGCAATTGCTGCCGCACATACTTTGGCTTGTGAGTTCGCTGCGTAGCCTGACTTTGGCATGCCTGTGGCAATGCTAGCATCACCAATGACGTATACACCGGAGTGTATTTTTGATTCAAATGTACCTAAATCAACTGGGCACCAGCCTGAGTCATCAGTTAACCCTGCAGTGATTGCAATTTGGCCAGCTGACTGAGGTGGAATCAAGTTAACCACGTCTGCTTTATATTCATCAAAATCTGTTGATACCGTCATGTTGCTTGGATCAACCGAAGTCACACCACCACCAGTATCAGCAGCAGGGACCCAATCAATCATGCCGTCATAACGCGCTTTCCAACCCTGGGTGAATAACCCTTGCTTAGAGAACTTGTCTTTTGCATCTAATATTAAGATCTTAGACTTGGGTTTGTTGTGCTTTAAGTAATGCGCAATTTGGCAAACACGTTCGTAGGGTCCAGGAGGACAGCGAAAAGGATTTCCTGGTGGAGCAATAATAACTAAGCCACCATCTTTCATTGATTCAATCTGCTTGCGAAGCAGAGAAGTCTGACTGCCTGCTTTCCATGCGTGAGGCATAATCTCTGAAGCGGC
Source organism: uncultured Gammaproteobacteria bacterium (assembly GCA_963926275.1). Taxonomy (GTDB): domain Bacteria; phylum Pseudomonadota; class Gammaproteobacteria; order UBA4575; family UBA4575; genus UBA1858. The sequence continues at coordinate 3,794 of CAWUWP010000056.1, forward strand.
TTCATTATAACCTTCAACCGCTCCCCACTTAAATGAAATACCAGGAGAGACCACTAAGCGATCATAAGCAAATGAATCACCACTTTCGGTTTTAACCATTTTACCGTCGATATCAACATCAGTTGCTCGGCTATGAACCACATTAATGCCATGCTTTTTCAAGCCGTCATAAGTGTGGCGAATAGTGTCTATTTTTCTCTCTCCACCGATCACTTCATTACTCATAAAGCAAGTGTAGTAGTCCTTGTTTGTTTCAATCAAGGTCACTTCAATTGAGCTGTCGGCTTTTTTTAAGTACTTGGCTGCAATTGCACCACCTGCACCACCACCAATGACAACCACTTTCTTGGTTGCTCCAATGGCGATGTTGGGAATGCTAATTCCTGCTGTTCCTGCAACAATGGAACCACCGCCTAATTTTATAAAATCTCTACGATTTAACTTTTTCATGTTTGGCTTCTCCGTTCCAGTTAGTCAGTAATGCTTGAATAGTATTCAGCAAGCTCTTGTATAGCTTCTGGGCCATCAGTCTCAGCCATTTCTTCAAGCTTAATTCTCATTTTTTTCGGCATGGCGCGATCACCATTTTTGAAGTCATGCATGGAGTAGAGGAAGAATGGTTTCCATTGTCCTGCTAATACACCGGTGTCGTCATCGGCGAAACGACCTTCATCTTCATGGCACTTCTCACAATATTTATCATGCAACTTCTTGCCTTGATCAGCCTTGGCAGAATCAAATGCCTGAGTCGGTCGAACAGGGGCTTCATTGCTGAAGTAATGGGCAAGTAATTTTATTTCTGCTTCGGTATATCCTTTAGCAAGTCGACCCATCATGGTGGAGTAGCGAGGGAAAGCTTCCACGTCTTCAAAGTCAAGATCAGAGTCAATGACTGACTCTAATTTGTCCTCATCGTCATCATATTTGTAAGCCAACATCGCTCCTATTAAATAATTCGGAGACATACCCGCTAAACTAGGAATAGCAGGGCCTACGCTATTACCATCACTGCCATGACATGCGACACATGTGTCTGCAAGCATGTTGGTTGCTGCGTCTTGCTCGGCCATTACATAACTACTTTGTAATGCGCCTATCAGCAACAAAGCGGTTAATCTTGTTGTTATTTGCATAGTTGACTCCTACATTTTGCGTTAAATTTAAGTGCACAATTATAGCGCGCATAAAAATTATTGTTTTAAATTATTATTAATTTGATTGTTTTGTATGCGTTTTAGAAGGATATTGATAGAACTTGGGTTAAGACACACTTAATAAGTTACGCATCGGGTTCAGAAGGTTCCTTGTGAGCAACCCCCTTGTGACACGCAATGCAAGTTTTACCTTGTTTTCGTGCTCTTTTGTGTTTTTTGCGTGACTGTTTCTCTTGTTCTGAGAAATCCATTGAATCGAACTCATGGCAAGCGCGACATTCACGAGAATCAGTAGCTTCCATTTTAGCCCAGACACGGTTAGCCATTTTCCAGCGGTGTTCTTCAAATTTTTCTTCGCTATCAATGGTACCCATGATTTCACCCCAGACATCTTTGGCTGCCATGACTTTTGCATATAGCTTAGGACCAAGAGAGTGAGGAACATGGCAGTCAGGACATCCTGCACGAACGCCAGAAGCATTCTTATAATGAGATGACTCCATCCATTCTTGTTTTACCCACTGCATTGAATGGCAAGAAGTACAGAATTCTTCGGTATTAGTCGTTTCAAGCACCGTTGATGAGCCTAGGGTGAAAACAACGCCAAGTACCCCTGCGAATAAAAAACCTATCCAACGTAAGAGCCTTACCGGCTTATTAGAATCATCTGACATAGTGTGACCGAGGGTGTTAGTATCGAGTTAAGAGGGTGCATTCTAGGAAATATTCTTTATCACCACAATACTCAACTTATCTGAGTACATATTGTTTGATATATATCATCGGTACATTACCTTGATTAGATCTTAAAGTCGCCACAAATGTCCGTAATTCATCAAATGTCCCAAATCCAAGACACTAGCCAATTATCCGCAAATGCGCTTACCTGCGAACGTGGTGGCAGGGTTTTGTTCGAGAATCTCGAATTTTCACTCAGCAGTGGTCAGGCTATGATCATACAAGGTAGCAATGGGGCGGGTAAGACCAGTTTATTGCGCATTATTACCGGATTGAGTTTGCCAGCAGAAGGAATAGTGACCTGGAATCAGCAAAATATTGAAACAGTGGCTGAGGAATTTCAGCAACAAATCCTTTATATAGGTCATTTGGCAGCGGTAAAAAGAGAATTAACGGTACGAGAGAACTTACAGTTGTTGAAACGCTTTTGGCCGTCAGATGCACAGGGATCGATTGCAGATCTGGCTGAGAACGTAGGCTTACGTCAGCGATTGAGTGTTTCTTGTTCAAGGTTATCAGCGGGCCAGCTACGAAGAGTGTCGTTAGCGCGGCTTTTTATATCGTCGCAGCGTTTATGGGTGCTAGATGAGCCACTCACTGCATTGGATGTGGATTTTATAGGCGTCGTTGAACAATGCCTGCAAAACCATTTGAAAGCAGGCGGCATGGTCATATTAACCACCCACCGAGGTATTGATTTGGGTGAACAGGCTTCATTTACATTGGATTTATAACCCACACAGTCACTATGCAATTATTCTACTCAATCTTATACCGTGATTTATTGTTAGCGGTTCGGCGTCGTCGAGAATTAGCTAACCCTCTGGTGTTCTTTGTGATTGTTGTGAGTTTGTTCCCTCTTGGAGTTAGCCCCGATCAAGAGTTACTGAGTAAAATGGCACCCGGTATTATTTGGGTGACGGCATTATTAGCCACATTGATGTCGATGGATGCCATGTTTAGATCTGATTATGATGATGGCTCTTTGGAACAATTACTATTGTTGCCTGGTCCTAAGATACTACTGATAGGTGCAAAAATTACTGCGCACTGGCTGAGTATCGGGTTACCATTAGTTGTACTTGCGCCAGTGATGTCTTTGCTCTTGTATTTTCCTACCCACGCAATTGGTAGTTTGATGATCACCTTATTAATTAGCACACCGATACTAAGCTTATTAGGCTCAGTGGGTGTTGCTTTAACATTAAGCTTGCGCTCGGGAGGAATATTGTCTTCTTTATTAATTTTACCTTTTTACATCCCTGTGTTGATTTTCTCGACCATAGCGATCAATGCGTCGGTCAATAGCCTCCCTGTTTCCGGTTACTACGCACTTTTAGGTGCATTTCTAATAGTCTCAGCACTATTAATTCCATTTGCAGTGGTTGCTGCGTTAAAGGTCTCTTATAACTAGTCATGATGCAATTTATCCATAAATATGGTTCACCAAAATACTTTTATCATTGGTCTAAAGGGTGGCAGCGTTGGTTAACGGTCATCACCTTGCTTCTTTTAGGTTTTGGTTTGTACCAAGGGTTATTTGTCGCACCCACTGATTATCAACAAGGTGAAAGTTATCGAATTATTTTCATTCATGTGCCTGCTGCCTGGATGTCGATGTTTGTTTATATGTCGATGGCGGTATCCAGTATTGTTGCACTTGTGTGGCGCATAAAAGTGGCAGAAATTGTCATTGGAGAATGTGCCGTGATCGGAGCTTCATTCACAGCCTTAGCCCTTATCACTGGGATGTTATGGGGTAAACCCATGTGGGGAGCTTACTGGGTATGGGATGCACGTTTAACCTCAGAACTTGTATTACTTTTTTTGTACTTTGGAGTCATCGCACTGCATGGTGCATTTGATGATCCGCGTACCGGGGCTAGAGCCGCGGCAATACTTGCCATTGTAGGGATGATTAATATTCCAATAATTAAGTATTCTGTGGAGTGGTGGAGCACATTACATCAGCCTGCCACGGTGGCTAAGTTTGGTAAACCATCAATGCACATGTCGATGTTAATTCCATTGCTGGTGATGGCGTTTGCATTTAAAACTTATTTCTTGGCATTGTTGTTTTCGCGCACACGTTCTGAAGTACTGGTTCGTGAGAAAAACACATCGTGGGTTAAAGAGATAGTGGAGAAAGAATCATGAAAGAATTTTTTGCCATGGGTGGCTATGCATTTTTCGTATGGACATCTTATGCGATCGTTGCATTTGTCATGATAGCGAACGTGTTTGCCGCAGTAATGAAACGCAAATGGATCTTTAAAGAACTACGAAAATTATCGGAAGAATCCTAACTAGATTTATAACTATGACTCCAAAAAGAAAACAACGTTTAATATTTGTGATGGTACTGCTTGTTGGTTTTGGTGCTGCCACTGGATTAGCGCTATTCGCGTTCCAAAAGAATCTTTTATATTTTTATAGTCCATCGCAAATTGCTTCGGGTGAAGTGGAAACAGGCCAAATGTTTCGACTTGGCGGCCTAGTCGTTGAAGGCAGTGTTGTGCGTCAAAGTGATGGTATTACTACACAATTTGAATTAACTGATACGGCTGGCAGTATCACTGTCAGATACACTGGATTACTGCCAGATTTATTTCGTGAGGGCCAAGGTATTGTGGCTCAAGGTAAAATAAATCCTCAAGGTGTTTTTGTTGCGCAAGAAGTGCTTGCTAAACATGATGAAAACTATATGCCACCAGAAGTGGCAGAAGCATTAAAAGAAGCGGGTGCAAAACATCCTGTGTCTATTCCTAAGACGACAATTTATTAAATTCTGGAAAATACTATGGCTGCAGAAATTGGTCAGTTCGCATTAGTCATTGCATTGTGCTTGGCGATTATACAATCGACTGTGCCTTTGATAGGCGTTCATCGAAATAACTTGAGCTGGATGTCGGTGGGACGTACTGCTGCTAGTGGACAATTCTTGTTTTTGCTTATTTCATTTATTTGTTTGGCTTATTGCTTTGTGACGAATGATTTTTCAGTCTTATATGTCGCCAATAATTCTAATACTAAGTTACCTGTTTATTATCAAATATCAGCAGTGTGGGGTGCGCATGAAGGTTCTTTGCTTTTATGGGTGCTTGCGTTATCTGGCTGGGGTTTTGCAGTATCTATCTTTAGCCGTCCATTACCTGCGGATATGATTGCAAGAGTATTAGCGGTAATGGGTATGATCGGGATTGGCTTCATCTTGTTTACTGTACTTACTTCTAATCCATTTGAACGTTTATTCCCTGCAGCATTAGAAGGGCGAGATCTAAATCCTTTATTACAAGACCCTGGGTTAGTGATTCATCCGCCCATGCTTTACATGGGTTATGTGGGTTTTTCAGTCGCCTTTTCCTTTGCTATCGCTGCTTTATTAAGTGGCAAGATGGATTCTGCCTGGGTACGTTGGTCGCGACCATGGGGCGAGTATTGCCTGGGTATTTCTAACCATCGGTATTAGTTTAGGAAGTTGGTGGGCATATCACGAACTTGGATGGGGCGGCTGGTGGTTCTGGGACCCGGTAGAAAATGCATCCTTTATGCCTTGGTTAGTCGGAACAGCATTGATTCATTCATTGGCCGTCACAGAAAAGCGTTCAACTTTTAAGAGTTGGACAATTCTTTTATCTATCATGGCATTTTCACTCAGCTTGTTAGGCACCTTCTTAGTTCGGTCAGGGGTATTGGTGTCGGTGCATTCTTTTGCAAGTGATCCTGCACGTGGCCTTTATATTTTAATCTTCCTGGCCATTGTTGTCGGTAGCTCGTTAACCTTATATGCATGGCGTGCCAATCAATTTAATTCGGGTGGACGATTTGATCTGATTTCTAAAGAAACCATGTTGCTCATTAATAACGTGTTGTTAGTGGTGGCAATGATCACAATCTTAATAGGGACGTTGTACCCATTATTTTTAGATGCACTAGGGTTACCAAAACTATCGGTGGGTCCTCCATACTTTTCAGCGGTGTTCGTTCCGTTGATGTTGCCGTTGGTAATATTGATGGGAATAGGGCCGATTGCAAAATGGCGTCGTGTGCCAGTGAAAGAATTATTTAGCAAACTGAAAGTGTTATTACTATTAGGCGTTGCGCTAGGCATTATTCTTCCTTTAGCGATTTACCGAGATACGACGGTAATGACTGCGGTAGGAGTCGCAGCCGCTGCTTGGGCGATATTAACGGCGTTTTATGCCGTGCTTCGATTAGTCTTCAAGCGTGATAGCTCTATGTCATTAGGTAAGGCTTACTCAAAAATACCCCGCGCTATGCTTGGCATGATGACTGCGCATGTGGGGATAGGCGTATTTATACTAGGTGTTGTATTTACCAGTTCATTTAGTGACGAGAAAGAAACCAGTGCTAAATTTGGTGAGGAAATTGAATTAGCCGGTTATACCTTTGTGTTAGAAAACGTTGCGAGTGTGCAAGGACCCAATTATCAAGCGATGCGTGGCAGTGTCAACGTCACTAAGCAAGGAGCACCCGTGGTTATGTTGTATCCTGAAAAACGTATCTACACGGTACAAACAAATCCTATGACTGAGCCCGGCATTCAGACAGGTGTGTTCAGAGACTTGTATGTCTCTTTAGGCGAATCCGTGAGTGATGATGAATGGGGATTTAGAATTTATTATCGACCCTTTATACAGTGGGTATGGATAGGCACATTGCTGATGGCATTTGGAGGGCTT
>CAWUWP010000057.1:0-5952 GCA_963926275.1 uncultured Gammaproteobacteria bacterium
AGCGTGATGTTACTACCCAGATAATTGCTAACATAATTGATTTAGATCGATTTAAATCAACGGGTAAAAAACCTAAAGAATTATCACCACATTTATTAGTGACAAGAAATTTAGAGCTTATATATGATAATGAAACTGCAATTAAAGCGTTTAATGAGATATTAACTAGTTATCCAAATGCACGCCTAACGATTGCAGGAACAGGTCCTGAATTAGAGAATCTACAATCATTGGTAGAGCAACTAGATTTAACTCAGCGAGTATTATTTACTGGCCGGGTTTATACTCAACAGATGCCAACACTGTATCAATCGGCTGATGTCATGATCAACCCAAGTCGAGTAGACAATATGCCCAACTTCATCCTGGAAGCATTAGCTAGCAAAGTACCAGTGGTAAGTACAAACGTGCGCGGGATACCTTATATGGTTGAGCATGAGAATACGGCGTTACTTGTCAATCCGAATGACTATCTAGCTATGGCAAGTGCAATCCGTCAGGTGCTTGAAGATGAGCAGTGTCAGCGCAAACTAGTAAATTCAGGATTATCATTAGTCAAGCAGTTTGCCTGGTCTGAAGTCAGTCAGCATTGGTTGTCTTTATATAAAAAGTTAGCGACATAATTATGAGTAGTTCTTTAAAAATACGACAATACTCTGATGCTTATACATTTATTGCATCTTGCTTGCTATTTCCTCTGCACGAAAAACTGAAAAAACATATTACAGTCAGCGCACTTAAAAAACAGGAGAAAAGCTAGTGGTTAACCACCAGTGAACTGAAAAAATCACAAATAGAGCGGTTAGCTAAGTTATTAATCCATGCATACGAAAACGTACCATATTATAAAGATTTATTTAACTAGTTAGGTTTTGATCCTAAATCAATAAATTCATTAGAGGCATTAACTCAATTGCCTTTTTTAACTAAAGCAATTATTCGAGAAAACTCTGAGCAAATAAAATCAATAATCCCAGATAACTTAGCTAAATTTAATACCGGTGGCTCTAGTGGGCAACCTTTAGTGTTTTATATCGGTAACGAACGCGTGAGCCATGATGTTGCTGCAAAATGGCGTGCAACACGTTGGTGGGGTGTTGATATAGGTGATCCGGAATTAGTTGTATGGGGGTCGCCGATAGAATTAGGTGCGCAAGACAAAGTGCGTTTAATCCGAGACAAGCTACTTCGTACGCAGTTATTACCTGCATTTGATATGTCCGATGAAAAACTTCAAGGATTTATCGATGAGATAATACGTTACCAACCAAAAATGTTATTTGGTTATCCATCAGCACTTGGGCGTATTGCTAAATATGCCAGCGAGCACTCAATAGATATGAAAAATATCGGAGTGAAAGTAGTTTTTGTAACCTCAGAATATCTATATCCAGAACAACGTGAGTTAATACAAAATTGCTTTAATTGTAAAGTAGCTAATGAATATGGCGGACGTGACGCAGGCTTTATTTCACATGAGTGCCCATCTGGAAATATGCATATTAAGGCTGAAGATATCATTGTTGAAATTATTAACCCACAAGGACAGCCAGTACAAGCAGGTGAGTCCGGTGAGATAGTAGTGACGCATTTAGCGACAAGAGATTATCCATTTGTTCGTTATAGGACTGGCGGCATAGGTGTTTTAGATGATAAACAATGTGCTTGTGGTCGTGGGCTACCTATCCTTAAAGAAATCCAAGGGCGTACCACAGATTTTGTCGTTAGCCAGAGTGGAAGCGTCATGCATGGTCTAGCATTGATATATGTGCTTAGGGAAATCACGAGTATTAGTGAATTTAAGATTGTTCAAGAAACTAAAGACCATACAAATATTTTCCTGATTGTTGATAATGAGTTCACAGCTAGTGATAAGTTAGAAATTATTAAAGGATTTAAAGCACGATTAGGTGAGCAAGTTGAGATTGTAATTGAATGTGTTGAAAAAATACCAGCAGAAAAATCAGGTAAGTTTAGGTACGTGATTAGCCACGCTATATGAGAGCCAGTAAAATCTTAGATAATCTTCCTTAAAGATTGCTCATAGTATCTTTTTAATAGTGGAGTTAATCCTGTTTTTAAATGTTGTTTGGTTTTGTCTTTGGGGATTACGACGTTGTCAAAAAAACTTGTCTGGAACTTGTCGGTATTATTTGCAAGAAATACACATAATTTTTCAAATCGTTTTACAGCAAGTTTGTCGTAGCTAGAAAAGTCAGGTTTCATTAATTCAAAAGAATGGCTGAGTAGTACATGCGACTGCCATTTCTGCTCATAGGCATTAATCATGCTTGAGCTAAGTTCTGCGTATGAACAAGCTGTTAATTGTGAGTGACGTCTTTTGCCAGAACCATCGATGAATGTGGTCATTGGCACTTCCATAATCCCGTTATGTTCGACCGGCGGCTGAATGTCATCAAATACATTTATCTCACAATTTTCAGTAAAGCAGTAGTTATAGCTAGAGTTAAATGAGAGACCGCTAGCTTCTACAGCACTGAGTGTGTCGTTATTCGCGCCAAATGATCCCGCTCTAAAAGCAGTTATATTGTTGCATCCAGCATCTGTTAATAAATCTTTTCCTAAGGACAATAGGTGTGTTTGTTCTTGTGTTGTGAAATATTTGAGATGTTCTCGTTTACTTTTAATGTGTGGAAATATAACGCTGTTAGATTCATCAGTCCATTCTGGATGTACATGCAGTTCCACACTTTGATTTGCATCCAGAACCAAGCCAACGACTTCATCTAAATATGATTAACCAAAGCGCATTGAAAATAACGGTTCAACAAAAAATACGGCTTTTAAACCATGCTCTTTTAATAGATTGAGTTGAAAAAGTAAACCGTAGTCACCTTTATTAGTTTTTCCGTAAATATAGTTTTTGAACGCTTGTGGAAATTTAGCGTCAATATTATTCCAGCCACCACACCAGGTTTCTGTATCCACAGTAATATAAACATTTAGAGGGGGATTAGAGTTAGACATTTTGGTGTGCATGAATAAATTTATAAGTCTTTATACTAGCAACATTCTAGTATTAAAATAGCGAAAGAAGTCACAGCATGTTATGTGAACAATGTACAATCTCTGATAGGCAGAGCTGATAAAATTAATTATTATGCAAATTAAACTGAATGGTGAATTCAAACAGATTGTTGATCAATGCTCAATCACTGAGATATTGAAAATACTAGATCTACAAAATATAAGACTTGCTGTTGAAGTGAATCTGGAAGTCATTCCGCACGCTCAACATGCATCATTCATGCTCTCTGCTGGTGATAATATAGAAATCATTCAGGCGGTAGGTGGTGGCTAGAATAACTTTACAAAACTTATAAAAGAAAATAATAAAGTGGAAATTACACAAACTCCCTGGAAGATGGGGCAACATCAGTTCAATTCACGACTACTGGTCGGGACTGGTAAATATCGTGATTTTGATCAGACACGGGAAGCAATCATTGCCAGCGGTGCTGAAATTGTCACAGTCGCTCTGCGCCGCACTAACATTGGACAAGAAACAGACCAGCCGAATTTGCTGGATTATATTCCTAGTGATAAATTTACAATCTTGCCAAATACAGCCGGCTGTTTTAACTGTGATGATGCCGTACGTGTCTGTAAATTAGGTCGAGAATTATTAGATGGTCATTCTTTAGTAAAGTTAGAAGTGCTTGCTGATAAAACCACGTTGTTTCCCAATGTCATTGATACAATCAAAGCCGCTGAAATATTAGTCAAGGATGGTTTTGAGGTAATGGTTTATACCAATGACGACCCGATAATCGCTAAAACGCTTGAAGATATAGGTTGCGCTTCAATTATGCCGCTAGCCGCGCCAATAGGGTCTGGGCTGGGTATTCGTAACCCTTATAATATTGTCACTATTATTGAAAATGCCAACGTGCCGGTGATTGTCGATGCCGGAGTAGGAACAGCATCAGATGCTACGATAGCAATGGAATTAGGTTGTGCAGGGGTATTAATGAATACAGCGATAGCTGAAGCTACCCATCCTGTGACGATGGCAACGGCGATGAATCATGCCATTGTTGCCGGCAGACTCGCTTATCTTGCTGGTCGTATGCCTAAGCGAAGATTCGCATCAGCTTCTTCACCGATAGAAGACACAATCTCCGCTAAGCCTTGAATCAGCAACAGCCTCCTCCATTACGTACCAACCGTAGCTTTGTAATACGCGAAGGCCGATTTACGAGTGCGCAGAAAAAAGCATGGAGTGAGTTATGGCCAAAATATGGAATACCGGATAAAGAACTAGATAAAATTGTTCCTAATGACTGGTTTAATAAAAGTCAGCCGGTAATTCTTGATATAGGTTTTGGTAGTGGAGACTCACTAATTTCCTTGGCACAACAACGACCAGACTTTAATTTTATGGGTGTTGAAGTGTATCGACCTGGAATCGGGGCAGTACTTCAAAAAATAGATAAACAAGAATTAGATAATATACGCGTGATCAATGCTGATGTTATGCCCTTGTTAAAATCAAAACTTGCGGAAGATCTTATCACCGGAGTGATGGTTTGGTTTCCAGATCCTTGGCCTAAAACCAAGCATCACAAGCGCAGGTTAATTCAACAAGAGTTTTTACAGGAAATAGAAAGGGTGATGCTAGCCAATGGTATTTTACATCTGGCTAGTGATTGGCAGCCTTATATAAAGTTTATGATTAAGCATACTGCCGAAGTGAAAAACTTTATAGCCACCAATTCCTCTATCAATCCACTTAAGCTAGTTCGTCCACCCACGCGATTTGAGCAGCGCGGGTTACGAAAAGGTCACGAAGTGACTGACTTGATCTATCAACTAGAAAAGTAGTATTTTTAACTGCTAGGTTTCATCGTACAAGCAGGGCAATTTTCTTGTGTAGATAAAGGACATTTTTCTTCTTGGCACCCATCAATTTTGCTCCATGCAAAATTGATAGCTTGCTGTTCTGTATGACAGAAATGGTCAAGCCATGCATCACTTGCAAAGCCGGTACGTAAGAACACATCCATGACTTGTTTCTTGGTGCGACAGAATAAAAACTCAATGCCTAAGCTGTGTAATCTCACAGCAAGCTGATGTAGCATTTCTTCACCCGTTGCATCAATTTCATTAATTCCTTCGGCATCGATAATAATGAATTTTAGATCTGGTTTAGAGGCGACACGCTCTAATACCTTCTCTTCAAAATAACCGGTATTAGCGAAGAACAGCGAACCATCAAATCTTAAAACTGCAATTTTAGGGCAAGTCTTCAGGATATTCGCTTCTGCATCACCCAAAGTGCCATCACTTTGCATGGCTAGTACAGCGATTCTTGGGCGCATTGTGCGATACATATATAAGCCCATAGACAGGACTACGCCAACTAAAATACTTTTCTCTAAGTGAGGCGCCCACCATAGCGTTAGGATAAATGTAATCACTGCTACGATGGCATCATGTTTTTGCACACGCCAAGCGTATTTAATTGGCTTGAACTTTATTAAATTGAATACCGCAAGAATAATTACAGCCGCTAAGGTTGGTTGCGGAAGGTGATAAAGCAACGGCGTTAAAAATAGTAATGTCACCATGACTAACAAACCACTGGCGATTGCTGCGAATCCTGTCTTTGCTCCCGCACTTAAATTAACCGCAGAACGAGAAAATGAGCCTGAAACAGCATAACCCGAGAACAGACTAGAAGTGATGTTAGCCAGACCCTGTCCGACTAAGCCTTGGTTGGCATCTAAACGTTGGCGAGTTTGTGCTGCAATAGCTTTAGCGACAGAAATGGCCTCGGTAAAACCGATTAAACCAATAGCAATGGCATTGGTAAGTAGCAGCCCAGCTGTCTGTAAGTCAATATCTGGAAATGAAAATGCAGGTAATCCTTGAGGAATAGTGCCAACTACGTTACCGCCAAGTTCCTCATATTTTAATAACCAAGAGGCA
>CAWUWP010000058.1:0-6472 GCA_963926275.1 uncultured Gammaproteobacteria bacterium
TGGCGATGTTGGTAAAGGCTCTGCACAATCTCTTCGTGGATTAGGTGCCATTGTGTGTATCACTGAAATTGATCCTATCTGCGCATTACAAGCAGCGATGGAAGGCTACCGCGTAGTGACTTTAGACGATGTATGTGGTGAAGCAGACATCTTTGTTACAACGACCGGTAATTACAATATTATTACTCACGATCATATGGCTGCCATGAAAAACCAAGCCATTGTTTGTAATATTGGTCACTTTGATAATGAGATTGATGTCGGCAGTCTTGAGAAGTATCAGTGGGAAGAAATCAAGCCACAAGTAGATCATGTCATTTTCCCTGACGGCAAACGTATCATCCTGCTAGCTAAAGGGCGTTTAGTTAATCTTGGCTGTGGTACCGGTCACCCTAGTTTTGTCATGTCTAATTCATTCACAAACCAAGTGCTTGCACAGCTTGAACTTTGGAATGCAAACGGCAGCTATGACAACAATGTCTATATTCTACCTAAGCATTTAGATGAAGAAGTTGCTCGCCTACACCTAGAACAAATTGGTGTGAAGTTGACAACTTTAACCGATGAGCAAGCAGCTTATATTGGTGTTCCAGTGAATGGCCCATACAAGGCGGATCATTATCGTTACTAAGAACTAAACACATAGCAACATGGAACGCCGGCATAATAACTTATCCCGGCGTTTTTTTTATTCGGAGTAGTTAGGTTTGCGCATTCCAAGAATTCATACACAACAAGAATTACGAGCTTCCACCAGCATTAATTTAGAAGCCAAAGCTGTTAAGCACATCAAGGATGTGCTGCGTATGAATATAGGCAACGAAGTAATACTGTTCAATGGTGATGGTCACGACTACACATCTACCATTAGTGAGCTTTCAAAAAAAAGTATTAGTGTCACTATTGAAAGCAAACAAACTATCAGCAACGAATCACCCGTCACGATTCATTTACTCCAGCCTTTATGTCGCGCTGAAAAAATGGACTGGTGTTTACAGAAAGCAACTGAATTGGGTGTCAATGAAATCACTCCCTTTATCAGTGCGAGAGTAAACATTAATATTGCTGCTAATCGAGTAGAAAAGAAGATGGATCACTGGCGTTCAGTTATCGAAAGTGCTTGCGAACAATCCGGGCGGGCGACTGTTCCAAACATTAACCCACCAACAGCATTTAGTGTTGCCATAAACAACTCGACTAAAGAATGCATTAAGTTGATTGCATCGCCTAGTGCCGACAAAACAACATTATCCTCTGCGGACATTTCGACGACTTCATGTTTATGTGCTATCGGACCAGAAGGTGGGTTCAATCAAGATGAAATTCTTCAGGCGCAATACCAAGATTTTATTTCAATAAAAATGGGGCCAAGAATATTACGTTTGGAGACTGCGGTAATCTCGGCACTGACTTTGTGCCAATCGCGCTGGGGCGACTTTAATTAAGCACTGCGACTGACAGATTCATCCATCGACCAAATTGCATTTTGTAGCGCAGAAAAATCTGGCACATCCAGCACACGACTACCAATAGAAATTGAATGTGCTATCCAATCCAGATCATCTTCAACATGGAGATTGTCTAACGACTCTTCACTAATAATTAGTGGCTTAGGGAAGCCACGACATTCAAGTGCATAGTGATCATTTTCAAAGCCTTACCATCAACCGGTTTAGTAATATAGGCTTTTGCACCTTGCCTGCTTGCCCACACTTGATCAGTCTGGTCACTTTTAGTGCTTACCATCAACACAGGAATGTCGGCGGTTTTGGGAGATTTTGTTAAGAACCGTGTTGCTTGGAACCCGTTCATACCTGGCATCACAACATCCATAAGAATTAAATCCGGATGCTCTGACATAGCCATCTCAATGCCTTGTTCAGCATTTTCCGCCAGGCTAATGTCATAACCGTTTTCAGTTAGGACACTTTTGAGAAAATGCCTTTCTGTTGGAGAATCATCAACAATTAAAATATGTGCCATATTATAAGTCTCGTTTGTCTCTAGTTATGCACTGACTTGTTCACTGCTTGCATGGCGATGTACCGCTTGCAACAGATCATCTCGAGTAAATGGCTTGGTTAAATATTCTTCCGACCCTACGATACGTCCTCTCGCCTTATCAAAAATACTATCTTTACTCGTCAACATAATTACCGGAGTATCTCTAAACTGGCGATTGTTTTTAATCAATGTGCAAGTTTGATAGCCATCTAATCTAGGCATCATAATGTCAACAAAAATGATGTCGGGCTTATTGACTGCAATAATTGCTAATGCTTCAAAGCCATCAACAGCGGTCAACACTTCACAGCCTTCTTTTACCAACAAAGTTTCTGCAGACTTTCTAATCGTCTTACTATCATCAATTATCATCACCTTAAGTAATGACAAATCGACTGAATTTGATGATTCGAATTCAGGCAATGAACTGTTCTCTATATTTTGTACACCCAATTTCATTCTCCAGAGCTGTTATCCTTCCGCTCAAATCGTTTATATTTAATCAACCAGTAAATTGGCCGCGATCAAACGAAGATATGTTTTATCCCTTATATGCACACGGTACTGAACCTCACATATACAAGGTAGCCCTAGAACAAACTAAGCCGATATAACGTTAGATATGCCAGATAGAGGATCAAGCTATGACTATAAAAATTGCAGTAATCATGGATCCAATCGAGTCAATCCATACCTACAAAGACAGCACATTTGCGATGCTATTAGAAGCTCAGCATAGATCCTGGAGTATCTATTACCTGCGACCTAACAGTTTATATGTTCTGGATGGAAGGCCATTTGCGCAGGCTGCCTCGCTGTCCGTTCAAGATCAGTCACAAGATTGGTACCAGTTAGGGGAATATTCTGATATTGAGTTATCAGAATTTAATGTCATCCTTATGCGCAAAGATCCACCATTCAATATGGAGTACATTTATACCACTTACATATTAGAACTAGCTCAGAAAGCAGGGTCGTGTGTGGTCAACAATCCAATCTCATTGCGTAACATGAATGAGAAATTTTCTATTGTTAACTTCCCTAGCTGCTGCACACCAACATTAGTGACGCGTGACAGACAAAGAATTAATCACTTCATAACGCAGCATAACGATGTAGTCGTTAAACCAATGGATGCAATGGGTGGAGAATCTATTTTCAAAATCACCCCCAACGACAGCAACAAAAACTCAATAATTGATCAAATAACCCATAAAGGTGCCACAACTATTATGGCGCAGCGTTTTATTCCAGAAATCAGCCAAGGTGATAAGCGTATTTTAATGATTAATGGTGAACCTATTGATTATGCACTTGCCCGTGTTCCGGCCTCAGGAGAGTTTCGTGGCAACCTGGCTGCAGGTGGCTCAGGCCATGGAGTACCGTTAAGTGATAAAGACCGGCAGATTTGCACAGAAATCAAAACAACTTTAGTAGATAATGGAATACTATTCGCTGGAATTGATGTCATTGGATCGTATTTAACGGAAATTAATATCACTAGCCCTACGTGTATTCGAGAACTTGATGCACAATACAATCTAAATATAAGCGGCACCTTATTCGATCACATTGAGACACTATTAGACTAACTATCATTTAACTCTGTCATGCTAATTGCACCCTAAATGAACCAAGCTATCGCCGCGCCAAAAATATCTTCAAATGACAGAATAAGCTTTACTCTGTTATTAGCAATTGCTTTTCATGCACTGTTGATTTTAGGCCTTGGGTTTGAACTAATAAGAAATAATTCTGCACCTCCGTCAACGATTGAAGTCATCCTGACAAAAACTCAAAACATAGATGCCCCGGAGGATGCGAAAGCCATCGCCGAACACAATCAAATGCAAAGTGGTAGCGTCGATTTTGATGCACGCCCAACCTCACCTTCGGTAACGAAAAAATCTTTACAGGGTAACAACCAAACCAGCAGCCCTGAAATGACTGAATCTACCACTCGCCCAGCTGAAAGTGAAATGATAGTGCATCAAAATAATCCTCATGGTGAGAAATTTTCACGTCGTGTCACCAACGAAAAGAATTCAAAAGTAGATAAAATAAAATTACGTAAAAACCAGAAGAATATTGCCCTATTAGTATCTGATCTTAGCCGAGAAAAACAGTTATACGCAAAACGTCCGCGCATCAATCATGTCGACACATTAAGTGCTAAGTCAGCCGTCGAGGCAAAATACATTAAAGATTGGGTTCAGAAAGTAGAAATAATCGGCAATATCAACTACCCGAACCAGGCCAAACAGAAAAAACTTTCCGGCACATTAATATTAAGCGTACTCGTCAACCATGATGGTTCAGTCATATCTGCTTCAATGCAACAGAAATCAGGTGAAAAGTTATTAGATGAGGCTGCCATGAAAGTTGTACGATTAGCCGCTCCTTTCAAACAGTTTCCTACAGAAATTCACGAACTGTATGATCAACTTATGATAACTCGCACCTGGATTTATCATAGTGACAATAAATTAGGTACCCGGTAACCTAATGCCCCTATCTGATACTAATACTTCTCTACACTCGCAGATATTGATAGCGATGCCTTCGCTACTTGATCCTCGTTTCTCTAAAACCATCACCCTGATTTGTGAGCATAGTTCTGAACAGGGGGCCATGGGAATTATCCTTAACCAACCTACCTCACAAAACATTTATGAATTAATTGAAGCTGACCATACCAGTCACGATAAAAATGACCCTTTACTATCAATACGTATTCACAATGGTGGGCCAGTAGATACTGATCATGGCTTCATACTGCATGATTGTAATATTGAACGTGAGTCCACGCTGCAAATTACACCCACATTATTTCTCACCTCATCGCCAAGTATATTGACTGAGATTACTGATAACAAAGGCCCCCGCAATAAAATAGTTGCTTTGGGCTATGCCGGCTGGTCTCCAGGGCAGCTTGAAGCTGAAATCTCTGCCAACTCATGGTTGACCACTGAATATCAACATTCACTAGTCTTTGATACGCCGGCAGATAAACAATGGCTAGCAGCGGGCAAGCAATTGGGTATCGATCTAAACTTATTAACCAGCCAGCCCGGGCATGCCTGAGTCGTCGATACAACATCATGTCTACCTAGCCTTTGACTATGGCGAACGCCGTACTGGTGTTGCTTTAGGCCAAAGCATCACTGCTAGTGCGAGACCGTTAACCACTATCATCAGTGTTGAAAAAAAGCCCAACTGGGTAAAAATTGAGAATTTATTGAAAGAATGGCAACCCACGCATTTAATTGTTGGCATGCCTGGTGATGTCGAAGAAAATAAACCTTTGCGCAAAAAAATTCGTCGGTTTTGTTCTGAACTTGCGAGCAAATCAGGCTTAGCCGTACTGACACATGATGAAACACTCACCTCAGATGAGGCTTATCTTCACTTAAAAAACAAGAGACGCCAGGTAAAAGGCAAAATAAAAAAACAAGATATCGATCAAATTGCTGCTGCAATTTTGTTGGATTCATGGATGAGTGTTAATCTAGCGTCATGAATATAAATGTTGATGAACTCGTTAGCAGCCTCACCCGTCAGACCCAAGAATTAGTTGATTCACTAGGGACAGACCAACCCTTAGTAATAGGGATACATACGGGTGGCATTTGGATTGCTGAACACTTACATAAGGCGCTTAATTTAGAAAAACCGATGGGAATTCTAGATATCTCATTTTATCGAGATGACTTCAGTCGGCTGGGCCTTAACCCTCAGGTTAAACCATCAAAGATCCCTCTCGATATCACTGATGAACACATTATCCTGGTAGACGATGTCTTACATACAGGGCGCACTGTACGTGCTGCCCTCAATGAATTATTTGACTATGGCCGCCCTGCCAGTGTTCATCTCGTAGTATTGGTCGACCGAGGTGGGCGCGAATTACCCATTGCTGCACAAGTTGCTGGTAAAATAATTGACCTACCCCCTCACCAACATGTAAAACTAACCGGGCCCAAGCCATTGAAGCTTGAAGTCATCACAACCCGTTGATATACGCAATTAATAACCAAAAATAACGACTAATAACGGATGCAACATTTTCTAACAACTGAATCACTAAGCAAAGATCAGTTGACTAATATTTTAGATACCGCTGAATCATTTACCACTGTGGATGGCGGAACCGTTAAAAAAATTCCTCTTCTCCGAGGGAAAACCATTGTTAATTTATTTTTTGAGGCCAGTACTCGAACTCGCACCACGTTTGAGCTAGCGGCAAAAAGATTATCTGCTGACGTATTAAATATAAACATCAGCGCTTCTGCGACAGTCAAAGGTGAAAGCTTACTTGATACCTTGCGCAATCTAGAAGCCATGCAGGTAGACATGTTTATCATTCGCCACCAAGACAGTGGCGCCGCAGAATTTATATCTCGACATATCTCACCCCACATTAGCGTAATCAATGCTGGTGATGGCCGTCATGCCCATCCCACCCAAG
>CAWUWP010000059.1:0-6716 GCA_963926275.1 uncultured Gammaproteobacteria bacterium
ACTCTGCGAATGGTACAGGCTTTAAAGAGAATGGTGACTTCGTTGGGTTTAGCAATCAAAGTACAAACTGGTATGTAAATGATTTAGACGCCAGCCCCACGACAGGCTTTACTGCTGGCTACGTTGCAAGTGGTAGCCCGGCCCCTAGCTCCAGCTACCCACGGCATTTCTTTGGTCATAATACAATCTGGTATATACCTACTTCTGGTTATAACGGGCAGGTCTACGCTTTTGATATTAACACTTATACTATACGATATTATTCAGGAATGACGGGTGTCACTACTTCGGGGTACCATTATTTCTGCGTTTCGCATGATGTAGCCACAGATAAAATGTACGTATGGCGAACTAATAGTGGTAGCGCTCTGATTGTAACTGAACTTTCTGATTCAAAAACAACATTTCTATCTCAATCAGGGGGTACTGGTGCGAGAAGTATTGTAAGTGGTGGGGCCAGTGTAACAATAAATCCCGGTATTTATACAAACAGTACAGCCAGAGCAAGGCTTACACCTACGTCAGACGGTGGTGTTATGTATTGGGGTAGTGATAACACTATCAGAACTCTAGACTCTCAGGGCGTTCAAACCTCTACTAGTCCTATTTCCACTAGTGCTGTTAATGTTGGCGGGTCTATCGGGTCTGTGGATTACTACGATAAAACCTCAAAGGTACTAACAGCAGCAGAGTCGGGAGCCATATCCGGCCTTTCAGCACCTACATTTGGCATTCAACTTCTTGGCGTGAAATCGGAGACATCATAAAAAAATTAAACGAAGAGCTTGGACTCACAGTATTATTAGTTGAGCAGAAATTACCGTTTGCACGACGTGTCGCATCAAATTTCTGCATATTAGAAAAAGGTTGCGATGTTGCTCAAGGCGCGATGAACGAATTAGACGATCACTTGATCGACACATACTTGAAAGTATAAAAAAAGCATCTAGGAGAAATTATGCACTTAAGATTAGCCAGCATTTGTCTATCTTTAACCTTAATGATATCGGCGGCTCCTGCATTTTCGCATAGCGGCCACACAAGTATCTTCCATAGTCATTCTGGCATTGAGTACTTTTTAGTATTGTGTGTCATTGGTGGAATTATTTACCGTCATCTTAAGAACTAATTAAAGACAATGGTTGCATCTGTATTACCTTCACAAAATCAAGCCAGCTGGAAAGCAACACTGGATTTGTCATTTACAGAAAGGAATAACAAAACCATCCTCACCAGCAAGAAACACTCTGGACCACTTATGGTTCAAAAACCATTCTATCCAGAATCAAATGGCTGTTGTCATATTTACTTGATTCACCCACCTGGCGGCATTGTTGGTGGAGACTCATTAAATTTAACCGCACAACTCAATGAAAATACACATGCCTTGATTACTACTCCTGCGGCCACTAAGTTTTATCGCAGCACTGGAATACAAGCCACTCAAAATCAAACAATCAATTTACAAGAAAATGCTATATTAGAATGGCTTCCACAAGAAACTGTGTACTTTAATGATACTAATGCAGCATCAACTACAAGAATCAATATAAATAGCAGTAATCGTTTTTTTGCATGGGAGATTCAATGCTTAGGATTACCCGCACAAAAAGAATATTTTATTGCTGGCCAATGTAGGCAAAAATTAGAAATTTGGCGCAACGAAAAACCTTTATTATTAGAGATCAATCGCCTAATCGGTGGCGATGAACTTCTAGATGCTAACTGGGGATTGCAAGGATTCAAATCCGTGGGTACTTTTGTCTGCACCGACAATGACACAAGCATTGATGTAGACACTATCAATCAAGTTGCCGAACAATTTAAAGACTTAAGCAATTCATATACATTGGTCAATGGCTTATTAATCATTAGAGCAATGAGTGCTTATGCAGAAAAAATAAAAGATTTTTTTGCTGCGCTATGGACGATACTAAGACCACAAGTTCTGCAGCTAGAATCAAGTGCTCCTAGAATTTGGCATACTTAATTATACATAGGAACTAGTATGGAATTATTACCTAGAGAAAAAGACAAATTACTTTTATTTACAGCGGGCTTACTCGCAGAGCGACGCAAAAATAGAGGCATTAAATTAAATTATCCTGAGACAATCGCTTATATATCCTGTGCAATATTAGAGGGTGCAAGAGAAGGAAAGCGAGTCGCTGAACTCATGGAAGCAGGCAGACACCTACTCACCCAAGATGATGTCATGGATGGCATTGCTGAGATGGTTCATGACGTACAAGTAGAAGCTACATTCCCTGACGGCACAAAGCTTGTCACTGTTCACAACCCTATCACTTAATCCTAGGAACACAGAAATGATACCTGGCGAAATAATTGCACAATCGGGTGACATTGAGCTTAATCAAGGTCGTATAAAGTTAAAAATTACTGTCGCAAATACAGGTGACAGACCGATACAAGTCGGCTCTCACTATCACTTTTATGAAACTAATAGTTCATTAATTTTTGACCGAGAAAGCACTCTAGGCATGCGTTTAGATATTGCCGCTGGTACTGCAGTCCGTTTTGAGCCAGGTCAAGAAAGAACCATTGAATTAATCGAGGTTGGCGGTAACAAGATAATTTATGGATTCAACGGCAAAGTAATGGGAAAGGTGGAATAGAGCCATGGCAAAGATTAGCAGACAAGCCTATGCAGAGATGTTTGGTCCAACCGTGGGCGACAAGGTACGTTTAGGTGATACCGATTTATTCATCGAAGTTGAAGAAGACTATGCCATTTACGGCGAAGAGGTAAAGTTTGGTGGCGGTAAAGTCATTCGCGATGGCATGGGACAGAGTCAATTATGCTCTAAAGATGTTGTCGATACAGTGATCACAAATGCCCTGATTTTAGATCACTGGGGAATCGTTAAGGCAGATATTGGTATTAAAAATGGAAGAATTGTTGGCATAGGAAAAGCCGGTAACCCCGATATTCAGTCCAATGTAAACATTGCTATTGGTCCAGGTACGGAAGCTATTGCGGGCGAAGGTCAAATCATTACAGCGGGGGGTATTGATGCCCACATTCACTTCATTTGTCCACAGCAAATTGAAGAGGCAATGATGTCAGGCGTGACAACCATGTTAGGTGGTGGCACGGGTCCGGCTACCGGAACTAATGCAACAACCTGCACACCCGGCCCATGGAACATCCACATGATGCTTGAAGCCGCGGATGCATTTCCAATGAATCTAGGGTTTCTAGGCAAAGGAAACGCAAGTCTACCTACCGCATTAGAAGAACAAGTCATTGCGGGTGCTATGGGACTCAAATTGCATGAAGATTGGGGAACCACTCCCGCTTCGATAGACAACTGCTTAAATGTTGCCGAGAAATTTGATATCCAAGTGGCTATTCATACTGATACCTTGAATGAATCTGGTTTTGTAGAAGATACACTTGCCGCCTTCAAAGGCCGTGCTATTCATACCTATCACACGGAAGGTGCTGGTGGTGGACATGCACCCGATATTATTCGAGCTTGTGGTGAGGCTAATGTATTGCCTTCAAGCACCAACCCTACTCGTCCGTATACAGTCAATACAATTGATGAACACTTAGACATGTTGATGGTATGTCATCACTTAGATACAAAAATTGCTGAGGATGTGGCATTTGCTGAATCAAGAATTCGCAAGGAAACTATTGCTGCTGAAGATATTTTGCATGACTTAGGAGCATTCAGCATGATTGCATCTGACTCACAAGCCATGGGACGTGTCGGTGAAGTCATATGCCGAACTTGGCAAACAGCAGACAAAATGAAGAAACAGCGTGGGCCTCTAGAAGAAGATAGCTCAGATAACGACAACCATCGTGCAAAACGTTATATTGCAAAATACACAATCAATCCTGCCATAACACATGGTATCGCACATGAAGTTGGCTCCATTGAAGTCGGTAAATTGGCAGATTTAGTGTTATGGAAACCGGCATTCTTTGGTGCAAAACCTGCGTTAATTATTAAAGGTGGATTTATTGCTGCCGCTCCGATGGGTGACCCAAACGCATCTATTCCTACGCCACAACCAGTTCATTATCGCTATATGTTTGGAGCCTATGGAGGTGCAAATCATAAAACTAGTTATACTTTTGTCTCACAAGCCGCACTAGATAATGACATATCAAAAACATTATCGTTACACAAAAAATGTGTCGCCGTAAACAATACCAGAGCCATTAGAAAATGTGACATGATCAATAACAGCTATCAACCAAACATTGAAGTAGATCCACAAACTTATGAAGTACGTGCTGATGGGAAATTACTAACATGCGAACCTGCTGAAGTCGTTGCGCTCGCGCAACGATACTTTCTTTTCTAGCCTGAGTTTTTCTAAGTGATTAAAATAACCAAAATGATCGAGTTAAGCATCAATTCTAGTATTGATTCTAAATTCACACTAACATTACCATTTGATTCTAGACAAAAAGCAAGACTGCATACTCAGCTAGATAGCGGTGAAGAGGCTGGATTATTTTTACCCCGCGGAATAATTTTACGCGGAGGAAATAAACTACAGGCTGAATCAGGTGAAGTGATTGAAATTATTTCAGCTAATGAAGAAGTTAGCACTGTAACGTCAAATACCCCATTACAACTTATGCGTGCAAGTTATCACTTAGGCAATAGACACGTTCCATTGGAGATCAAACCAAGTTACTTGAGATTTCATTTCGATCATGTGCTGAATGAAATGCTAGAACATCTAAATCTTAGCGTGACTAAAGAGTCTGCGCCATTTGAGCCTGAGTCTGGTGCATATTCCAATACTCAGGGGCAAGCTCATAGCCATTCACATGACCATCATCATGAGTAAGCATTCTTTATTACAGCTACTTAGAATTAGCAGCCCAACTTTACCAATAGGCAGTTATGCCTATTCCCAAGGTTTAGAAACAGCATGCCACAATGAATATGTGACAGATCAAGAAACTCTTAATGAATGGATAAACGGAGTACTAAAAAACAGTATTGAATATCTAGATATTCCTATATTTTCACGTCTATATGACGCACATCTATCTGAAAAAAAACAAGATGTGAGATATTGGAATGATTATGTTTTAGCCTCACGCGAAACCAAAGAATTATTATTAGAAGATACACAAATGGGAGGCGCATTAGCCAGATTGTTAGTCGACCTTGGCTTACAAGACTCAGCTTTTTGGAAAAAAAATCCATGCTCCTTATTAACAACCTTTAGTTTGGCCTGTGTCAGATGGGAAATAGAAAAAAACACAGCAACACAAGGGTTAGTATGGAGTTGGTGTGAAAACCAAGTAGGTATAGGCGTAAAACTAATTCCACTTGGCCAAACTAGTGGGCAATTAATTCTATCAAATTTAATGAAAAATATTGATGCCAGTGTGACTAGAGGATTACTAATAGAAAATAATAATATAGGTGCAACATGCCCGGGTGCAGTTTTGGCCAGCATGCAGCATGAACAACAATATACGCGACTCTTCCGCTCTTAAATTAATTAAAAATATGACTACAAATAAGCAAGTACTAAGAATTGGTGTCGGTGGTCCTGTCGGATCAGGCAAAACAGCCCTTCTACGATTATTATGTATGCACATGCGTGATGATTATGAAATTGCTGCAGTAACAAATGATATTTATACACGTGAAGATGCAGATTTTCTAATTCGTCATGAAGCACTAGAAAAAGATAGAATCATTGGCGTTGAAACTGGTGGCTGCCCGCATACAGCTATTCGTGAAGATGCTTCTATGAATTTATCAGCAGTAGAAAGCTTGTGTAATACGTTTGGTAATTTAGACTTTGTATTTATTGAGAGTGGTGGCGACAACTTGAGTGCAACATTTAGTCCTGAATTGTCTGATCTGACTATTTATGTAATCGATGTTGCTGCAGGAGAAAAAATCCCTCGCAAGGGAGGTCCAGGAATCACCAAGTCAGATTTATTACTTATAAACAAAATTGATTTAGCACCTATGGTTGGTGCTTCACTAGAAATCATGGATCGTGATGCTAAGAAAATGAGAGGTGATAAGCCATTCTTATTTACAAATCTGAAAGAAGAGAAAGGCGTCGATGAAGTTATCTCTTTCATCAAAAAGCATGGAATGATCTAGTTATCGTCAGATTCTTTTACGATATCTTTACGCACCATTTGCAAAGTGCTTGGGTACTCAGATTCATCAAATTCATATAATAACGATTCTCTATAGTACTCAATCACCTTATTCACTTTTCCAATTAACTCTTGAGTGCTTAGATTTCTATTTTCTTTTTGTTTATCCAACAAGTCTAAAATAATCTGCTCAAGTGTATTTTCACCAAAATATTCCATACTGATAATTTATCGTTAACAATAAGTAGTTAAATAATACTCGCATAAATTGTGCATTAACAACCGAACATCCACTAATTTAAAGCGTTGGTGCTAATTTTAATTAGCCAGTAGACTATTAGCATCAGGTCCAAGTGCTTTATTATGCAAGGTTAAAATTAAGTCTGCTTCAGAATCAGCTAATCCACAAGCTTGTTGGATCTCTTGCTTATCACAACCGCGCTTAGCTAATATAATCGCAGATGAATAAGGCACTTCAGGTTCAACAACCACTTGACGCACATCTATAGTAGCTGTCAAATTATCTAACTTGCTTTCTAAACCTTGAATATGCTGCTTCAACATTTGACACTGATCCATAGCCATCGCGTAA